>DASTMK010000001.1:0-10250 GCA_035714225.1 Bryobacteraceae bacterium
CGAGCAGGGTAAGTCTGATACGACTGAAGGCAGCCGGGTTTGTATAGTACCATCGCAGGAGTATCCAATAACTGGTTTGCGGTAGCTACTTATAGAGGGATAAATGCAGGTTGCTCACGAACATAGTGCTGCCGATTCTCAAACAGGGACGGTGCAGTCCGGCAAGTTGATTGTTCTCACGGCCCCGCTTACAGAGACGGTAGATCATGCCGGCTACTTTATTCAGATGGCGCTGGCATCGCTGCCGAAACGCATGGAAGCGGTTATCAACCAGAAGTATCCCAAGTGGCGCGAGCTCGAACGGAACGAGGATGGCTCGGCGCGCTACGTGCCCGCTGGACTACGGCTGGTGGAAGCTTCCCTCCTGCGCGAGTTTTCCGCGGAGGATATTGTCTGCTGTTATCCGGAGGACTTGCCGCGATTCATCGGCCCGTCTACGCGCGCCGTCGGCGTTACAACTCACAACCCGTTGGGCGTGACGTTCGCGGCCGGCGTCTACGCGTCGATTTTTGGCTCCTCCCGCGAGCCCATCAACTCGCACTACGCAAAGGAACTGTTCCGGACACTCCAGGCCAGCCCGTATCGATCGAGCTTCAAAGTGATCGTCGGCGGTTCGGGCGGCTGGCAGATCGCGGAGACCGGAAGTTTCGAGGAGTTGGGCGTCGACTGTGTAGTGGAAGGCCGCAGCGAATCGAAGGACGTACTGGAGTTGTTTCGTAAAGCGGTGCGCAGCGAAGATCTGCCACGCTTCGCGCGGGTGAGCCATCCCACAAACCGGGAAAGCCTGTTAACCCCCCACAAACGGACCACGTTTGGGGTGGTCGAGATGACGACCGGATGCGGCCGGCGCTGTCACTTCTGTTTGCCCGATCTGAATCCGCAGATCGACTTCTCAAAACAGAGCATCATGGAGGCTGTTCGCGCGAACGTGCGGGAGGGCAACTCGCAGATCTCGCTGGCGACCGAGGACATGTTTATCTGGGGACAGGTCCACACGGACACGCCGTTCTACTTTCCCAACCGGGAAGCGCTGATCGATCTTTTTCGCGACGTGGTAAGCACTCCCGGCGTCAAACACCACCTGTTGAGCCACTGCACCATGGCTCCATCGGTTGTGGATCCAAAGCTCATCGAGCAGATGTCCGAAGTTCTGCTCGACAAAAGTCCGGTCAAGCTGCCGGCGTTGAGCACGCATCCGGAAGGCCGCATTCTATCGCCCTTGATCGGCATGGAAACCGCATCGGTGCGGATGGCGAAACAGATCATGCCGGGGAAAGCGGTCCCATTTCCGATCGACGAGTGGCCCAGCGTGCTGATCCAAGGCCTGACGATCCTGAACCGCAACAACTGGTTTCCGGTAATGACGTTGATGATCGGCAATCCCGGCGAAACGGATGCCGATTGCATGGCCACGCTCGATCTGCTCTACGAAGTGGAGCGGCGCGGACTGTTCGCGTTTTTCGTTCCATCGATTTTCACACCGCTGCACGACACGCGTTTCGCGGCCAAGAAGGGGGTTGTCGAGAGCCGCGAAATGTCGGCGCTGCAATGGCAACTGATGATGAAGTGCTGGAAGATGAGCATGAAGCCCGCGCTGCACAGTTGGTGGGGCCCGATGGCGTGGCGGATTGGCGCATTGGGAATCTGGGCCTGGAAATTGCGCAAACTGAACGGTCCGAACTTCACCTGGCCGTTATTTCTGTTCGCCGGCGCCCTTCCTGAAAACCTGATGGCCAGGATGGGTAAGATCTATCGGGGGCGTCCGCTTGAAATCAAGAGCCGCAAAGAACTGCTTGCCACCATCAAGCCGCAGCATTGGAAATACCTGCGGAAAGATAATGGCGACCTTCCGGATGGTTGGGAGCAGCAGCCGGCCTCGGAGCCGCTGCGCGTTCTGCGTGCGTCGAGTTGAGTCTTCAGGCGTATGAAGAGAGCCGCATTTCTACTGTTGTTCGCGGCCTTGGTATCGGCTGCCGGGGAACTTCGCGTGGGGCGGGCGTCGCTGCGTATCACCCCGGAAACGGGTACACCCATGGGAAGCTCTTACGGCCTCACGATCTCAACCGGTGTGCACGATGACCTTTACATAAAGACGCTGGCGCTTGAAAAGGACGGTGCTCGGGCGGCACTGGTAGCATGTGATTTCATCAGCCTGCGGCCTGACGTAGTCGTCGAGGCGCGCAAATTGATTCAACAGAGTGCGGGTTTGAGTCCCGGGCAGGTGATTCTCAGCGCCACGCACAGCCATTGCGGTCCGCAGATGCATCGCCCGTTTTTGGAACTGCTGGATGAGGAATCGCTGCGGCTGGGCGTCCTGTTCCGCGAGCAGTTGCCGCAACGAATCTCGGATTGCGTACGCCAGGCATTCGCTGATCTGCGCCCGGCGCGCGTCTCCGTTGGCATTGGAAAGGAATCGTCGATTAGCTTCAACCGGCGATTCCACATGAAAGACGGATCTGTCCGCATGAATCCAGGACGCCGCAATCCCGATGCGATCCGGCCGGCGGCGGGCATCGATCCCGATGTGAATGTCGTCTACTTCACGTCCACGGGAGGCGAACCGCTCGCCACGCATGTAAACTTCGCCATGCACCCGGCCATTGCCGGCGGCAGCGAGTTTTCCGCCGATTACCCCGGTGTCCTCGCGAGTCTGCTGCGCAAGGTAAAGGGCGGGGGAATGCTGAGCCTGTTCACGATGGGCACCGCCGGCGACATCAACCACCTTGATGTAAGTAAAGAGAAACAACTGTCCAATCATGACGAGACATCGCGCGTCGGAATGGTGCTGACGGGTGAAGTGCTGAAAACATACACAAAACTACAGCCCGTGGATGGAACCCTTGGTGTCGCGCGGACCACGTTGCACCTTCCGGCCCGGGAGCCGCGGGAAGGAGAGGCCGCCAAGGCGCAGGGCATTTTTTCCCGATACCGCGCCGGCCGTGATGGTCCACCTTTTCAGGATGTCGTCTGGGCCTGGCGCACCATCGAAACCGCAGCGCTGGAAGACAAGCATCTGAGCGCCGATGTTCAGGTGATCTCTTTGGGAGATCAGCTTGCCTGGGTGGCGCTGCCGGGCGAGATCTTTGTCGACCTGGGACTTGCCATCAAGAAAGCGTCACCGTTCCCTTACACGATTATCAGCACGATGTCGGCGAGCGGAACGATCAGTTACGTGCCTACTCGCAAGGCATTCGCCGAGGGCTCCTACGAAGTGACGAGCGCCCGGATTGCCGCGGGTGGCGGCGAAATGCTGGTTGATGCAGCGGTGAGACTGCTGAAGAAGTTAAAGGCCGAAGCACGGTGACCTGTCCTCTGCCTACTTTGCCGGCAACGCTCCAAAGGCTCCCGGATAGGGCGTTCGCAGCTCCAGAAGAAGGCGCGTGGCCGCGTCCGCGAGACGCTCACCGGAACCGGGGGCGCCGCGGGTGTTGATGGCTTCGTAGGCCCCTTCGGCGTAGCCTTTGCGGTTGGGCGTGTAGCGAAGCCAATCGCTCGCCAGCGTATCGACAATCGTAAAAGGAAACGGTGACGCTTTCTTGATGGCAAGGCCGATCTCGACGAACACCTCGCTCGGAAGCGATACCCAGGCGAGTTGGTCGCCGACCGCGATCGCCTGAACCTCCGTCTCTATGGGCTTGCCGCCGCGCTTTGCGGTTTCCAGTATCCGCTGCATCCACATCTGCTGAAGGAAGGAGGGCTTGTCCCTGCTCCCGAGCCGCGAGCGCAACGCTTCCGCCCGTTCGATGTCGCCCGGGCCAATAGCAGGCAGCTCGAACTCCACCTTTTCGTATGCGGCACGCAGGGTGGCCGGCTCTACAGGCGTCATGCGTTCGAACGTTTTCAGTACCTCGGCAGCGAGCACGGTGCCGATCCGCGCCGCCTCACCATGTCCCTTCTGCGGTTTGGCGCTGCTCACGTCAATATGGTTGATATTGCCCGCCGCGCCGATCCCGAAGATGGTCAGCATCTCCGGCCCTTTCGCTTCCGCGAGAAGCTTCGACAAGGTGTACGGGAAATCCGCCGATACTTCCCTGCCGCCGACGGTATCGAGGTGCATGGCGAAATTAACAAACGTAGCCAGCGGCTTTCCGTCCACGCTTTCGATGCAGGCTACCATCACGTCCGGATCAATGGGACCAAGGGGCCGCACAATATCCGGATTGCGCTTGCCCGGATTCATGCGCGCGCTGCCATCCTTCATCAGAAACCGGCGATTAAAGCTCAGACTGTCTTCGTGCCCGATGCCGGCCGACACGCGTACCGGTTGCAGATCCTGGTGCGCCTGGCGCACCGCGGCGGCAATTTTCGCCGGAAGCGATGCGCGGTACTCCATCATGACGGGCGGTGCGGTCTCCCATTCCCACCAGATGGGCAACTCAAAAGCGGAGTGCACGTGGGTGGCGCTGATCATCACGTTCCTTGGCGGGATACCGTTCTCCCTTTCAATGAGGAGACGGGCAGCCTCGACGACATCTTTCTGTATGACGGCTAGATCGCACACCACGATGGCAGTTTTCATCCCGTCTTTCTCGAACACGAGGGCCTTCGCGTGCAGATCGTCGTGAATGCCGGCCGGACCGCCGGGCCATCCCGTGGGAGGATTGATGTTCACAGCGGCTCTGCCCGCGCGAAACTCCGCGGCAAAGGCTGCGGATGTCAACAAAAAGATCGCGGCCAGCTTACTCATTGGGAAATGTCGCCCCTCCGGTTCGCCCCAGAATAGATTTCACCCGCCGGGCTTGTCAATGATGGAATCTTCGTCATTTTTCTATTGAAATGTGACATACTGAGTCCGATGCCGACAACCCGCAAACCGAACGCTGCCGCCGTTGGATCCCGCTACATGGTGCCTGTGGTGCGGAGCACCTTTCGCATTCTCGAGGAACTGTCCGGCGCGGGTGCCGCGGGTTTGAATGAGCTTACGCATCGAACCGGCGTAGCAAAATCCACTGTATTTCGAATCCTCAGCACACTTCATAGCCTGGGCTATGTGCTGCGCGACGAGCGCCGCAATTACCATGTCAGCCCCAGGGTGGCAGACCTGGTCAGCGACACGGCCCGCGGCGAGACGCTATCGAATACGGCGATGCCGCTCATGCTGAAATTGCGCAATGAATTCGGCGAGACCGTGAACCTGGGAGAATTGAATTTCGACAAAGTGGTCTACCTGGCCGTTGTGCCCAGCGATTACGCGCTACGGTTCTCCGAGCGGCCGGGGATTTCCGTTCCGGCGCACGCCTCCGCGCTGGGGAAAGCCATTCTCGCGTTCTCGCCCCCGGAGGTCGTAGACGGGCTCATCAGCGGTAGGGAACTGGAGATACTCACCCGGAATACCATCACCAAGGTCGACGAGTTCCGGCGGGAACTCAAGCGGGTACGCAATCGAGGGTTCGCATTGGACCGGGAGGAAACGTCACTGCTCGCAACCTGTATCGGCGCTCCCATCTTCGATGCGCACGGGCATCCGCTCGCCGCGCTCAGCATTTCCGGACCCAGTTCGCGTTTCAATCCGCGGCGCAATTCACCTGTTGTGGAGGCGCTGCTCGCGGCCACGGCGGAAATCTCACGCCAGTTCCGCTGGCGGTCGGAAGCGGAACTGAAGCCAACCGGATAAGAGTGGGCGCGCCTGGTAGCAGGGCGCCCACTGTATTAGCGGCTCAGAACTCGATGCGGAACCGCAGTTGCACGTTTCGCGGACCCGACATCTCCCGGCCGCCCGCGCCTTCGCGGAGTTGGGTGACGCGCGCGACGGTGTTCGGAACCGAGATGTTCGCACTCGGAAAATCGAAGTGTGAGTGATTGAAGATATTCGTGATCATGCCCTGCGTCACGAATTTCACCCGCTCCGTAATTCTGAACTCCTTGATAGCGCTCATATGATGCAGGTTCAGACCCGGGCCCTCCAAGATAGCCACACCGGCGTTGCCAAAACGGCCGGGGGCCGGGGGCGCGAATGCACTTGCATCAAACCAGCGATCCGGTTGGCGCTGGTCCGTAGATAGATTCCCATCGCCGATCCGGTCGGGAATTCCGCCGGAGGTATTGGTGTTCGAAGGATCGGAACCGCTGAAGCTGGGTGAGAAGTACTGCCCACCCTGGAAATACGAGATCCATCCGATCTGCCAGCCGCCCAGCACTGCATCCACCGCACCGGGTGCGGAGGTAAGGAATCTCTTACCGCGGCCGACCGGCAGCGTGTACTGCGCGTTGATCACGGCCCGATGCCGCGAATTGAACGGGTCCCGGCTCCAGGCATAATGATCGTACGGGTTTTCCAGGTTCGAGAAGTTGTTCATCCCGTGTGCCATCGTGTAATGCGCACTAAAAACCAGGGGACCCGAACGCCGCTGCACTTCGATCTGGCCGGCGTCGTACTTCGATTCTCCATCGCTCAGGGCGAAGGTCGTCCCGACAAATTCGGGGCGGGGCCGCCTGGCCTGCGTGAAAGGAATCAGGCTCGGTTGCGGCTTATTGAGTTGCAGGTTGTAGTTCAAGCCTTTGCTGCGCGAGCCGATGTAGGAAAAACGCAGCCCGAAGCCAAGCACTTCCTTCTCCAAGCTCACGTTGTACTGGTGAATGACGCCGTTCTCCGTTTCCATCGGGTAGCCGGTCACGCTTTGGTTGGGGACCTGGGCACCAACGAGGGTCGCCGGAAAGGGGTTGGGGAATGACAGCAGCGGAACGCCATTCTGGATGCTGTTGAAGTAGGTTTCGGCGATCTGGAACGGGCCGCCTCCATCTCCGCGGTGGAAATTGCCCAACGCTTCCGTGTACTGCCCGTATCCGCCACGCAAAACGAAATTCTCCTGAAAACGATATGCCAGGCCTATACGCGGCCGGAAGTTTGTTTTCTTGGGCGACGGGAACACGTCTCCGGTCACAATGTTGATATTGGGCGAATACAGCGGGCTTACTTTATCGCGCGCATCCGCAGGCACAATGACGTTTCCAGTGTCCCGGTCCCAGTTGTACTGAAGCTCATCCTCGTACATGGTGTGCCGGAAGTAATCCCAGCGTAGTCCAAAGTCCAGCGTCAGTTTACGGCTCACCTTGAACGTGTCGGCAACGAAGAAACCCAATTCGTACGCCCGCTGGGTCCGGTCCACTAGGGGGTCGAGCCGCGCGCTCGAAAAGGGTAGTCCTAGCAGAAAGTCCGCATAGCTGTAGCCGGTGATGGAGCCGTCAAAGTTGAAGCTGCCCCAGTTATTCGCTGTGATACCCTGTCTGAAGTCGCGAAACGTCCGCAATTCGCCTCCGAACTTCATTACATGCCGTCCCACGCTCCAGGTGAGCGAGTCGGCGAACTCGAAGTCGCGGCGATTCAGGTTCACGCCGCCCGGCTGTTGCGACAACGTCGTGAATCCGGGAAGTGTGATCGTCGGAAAGCCCATTTCGCTGTGGCCGCCGCGGTTCACGCCTTGGAGGCCGATCTGCTGGATCGCCTCGTCACCGCGCGTGGGCAGGAAACCGTCGGTCTCGTCGCCATCGATGAAGTAGTCTTTGATCCATCCCCAATGGAACGAATTCACCAGCGAAGGAGAAAAGGTGTGCGTGTCGGTGATGACAATGGAGTGATGGTCGCGGCTTCTGGTCCAGGTACCGAGTTGCTCGAAAGGACCATTCAGCACATACGGCGTCAGCCGGTTGATAAAGCGTCCGAATAGTTGGTTTTTGCTGGAGATATAGTAGTCAAGGCGCGCCGTCACGCTGTCCCATTTATAAAGGTCGACGGGATAGGGGTGCCGGAAACCATAGTTCTGGAAAATGGAGTCCGGGCTGCCCTGGTTCGGGTGCGGAATGTAGTTGTTCTGTATTCCCAGCGAAGTCGAGTTGATGCGGTTCTGCGGGATGATGTTACCCGGGAAAGGCTGACCCGTGAGCGGGTCTCGGATTCGCACCGGATTCGCCTGGTTCAGCAGTGACGAGAAATCTCCCGCACGCATCGCTTCGGTGGCCACGTTCCTGTTGTAAAAACTCGCGCTGGGTATCCGGACCAGGCTGTAGCCGCCATAGAAGAAGAGCTTGTTGGGGACAATCGGTCCGCCTAAATTAGCTCCCCCACGGTGTTCCTTGTACGGTATTTTGGTCGGCGTGAAAAAGCTTCGCGCGCCAAGCGCCGAGTTGATCAGGTCGTAATACACTCGTCCGTGAAACTCGTTCGTCCCTCCCTTGCTCGCCATGGAAAATTGCGCGACGCGGGAGAATTCCGCCGAATTATTGACTGCCACCACTTGCAGGTCTTCGAAATCCTGCATATTCTGCACCAGGTTCACCGTACCGTCGTTGGTGACGCCATCCATGTTCTCCGCAACCTGCGCGGGAGGCTGGCCGGCGAACCGCAGGCTCCATCCGCCCTGCTGCGTCTGGATATTCGGCAGCGTGGTCATGAAAGCCTGCGGGAAGAAACTCTGGCTTAACGGGCTGTCCACCCATGCTTCACGGCCGAAACCATCGGCGATCTGGGCGCCTTCAGTGGCTATCATGGCCACGCCGGCCGACACCGTAACCTCCGCACCCACCGCACCCACCTCCAGGGCGGCGTCCACACGGCGGGTTTCCCGCGCGGTCAGAATAATGTTTGTGGCGACGAAATTCTTGAAACCGGAAGCTGTCGCCGTAAGCCGGTAAGTACCCGGCGAGAGATAGGGTACTTCGAAATCACCACTTTGGTTTGTCAGCGTCTGCCTGGTGGTATTGGTCGCGGTATGTACCAGTTCCACCGAAACGTTCGGTACAACGGCTCCAGTCGGATCCGTGATGGTGCCACGGATGGTAGCGAGGTCCGACTGCGCCAGGAGCGGCGCAGCCAGTAAAATCGCCGGCAACGTGAGAAGGATACAACTTCTCCACATTCGCGTGGGTGTGTGCATTGGTTTCCCCTTCAGAAGGCTTAGGAAATGTATAACCCACGCGCCGCCGCATGTCAACACAGAAACGTGAAAACCGTATCAGAAATGACGGACAGTACGTAAAATCTGCCGCGCAAGCGCCACTGCACGGCTATGAGACCCCATTTAGCCGGCACGCACTTCGCGCTTGTCCGGATCGTAGATCATCCGGCGGCCCGTTGTGAGCGCCTGATCGGCCATGATGACCGCAACCGAATGCGCATAGCCGGCCTCGATGGGCGCAATGGGCTGGGTTCGAGATCGTACGGATTCCAGGAAATTTTGCATGTGGTGCACCGTCTCGGCCTCCGGCACGTTTACATCCTGCTGTAGTTTGTCGGGATCGCCAGCACCCTGGCCGCTGGCGGTCCATGGCCCCTTGGGAGAAAGGCTCTTGGCGTCGAGAGTGCCACGCGTGCCAAAGAACTTCGCGTAATTATTGGCGCCGTTTCCCAGCATAGTGCAGTAGCGGACTAGAAAGCCCTCGGGATACTCGAGCGCCACCTCGACCGAGTCCGGTGCCGTAAATTCATTCTTCCAGCGGTAAGTTCCACCTAGCGCAGTTACGCGTTGCGGGATGCTGGCGCCGGTGACGTAATGCATCGTATCGATGAAGTGCACCATCAGGTTGGTGTGCGGCCCACTCGAGAATTCGCGGTAGCCGTACCAGTTCTGATACTGGCTGGCATTGAATGAGCGGGCAGGCCGCTGCATCAGGAAAGCCTTCCAGTCCACATCGGCTTCGGTGGGCTTCTGGTCCATATAAGCGGCGCCGCCGTAATTCATCCAATACGGCATGTAGCTGTTGCGCACCTGTTCTGCCTTGAGGATCTTGCCGATTCCGCCGGACGTAACGAACTCGCGGGCCCCCCTGGTAGTGCGGTAGCTGCGGATCTGTGTGCCGACCTGCACGATGCGTCCGGTGCGCTTGACGGCGTCGTAAGCGCGCACCAGTTCCTTCATGTTCATCGCCATCGGTTTCTCGATGTAAACGTCTTTGCCCGCTTCGACGGCGGCGATCAACATGGTGCAATGCTGGTGGTCCGGCGTGCCAATGATAACCGCGTCGATGTCTTTCCGTGCCAGCACGTCGCGATAATCCACCACCTGCGCGGGATCTTTCCCGGTGTGCTCCTTCACGTCCGCCGCGGCTTTCTCGAGCTTCTGTTTCCACGTGTCGCAGACCGCCGCGATTTCAATGTTCGTGGCATCCTTGACCTGGATCAGTTCGCGCAACAGGCCGCGCCGCCCGCATCCGATGTTGGCGACCCGGATGCGCCCGTTCGCGCCGGGAGTGTTCTGCCAGGCGGAAGCCGTCATGGACGCTGCCACAGATTGTCCAATGAAGTATCTTCGGTTCAC
>DASTMK010000002.1:0-5947 GCA_035714225.1 Bryobacteraceae bacterium
GTGACGGCGATTACGTGCTGATTGAAAGAGCTTCCGAAATTCACGACGGAGAGATTGTCGTGGCCGTGGTATCGAAATCCGAGGCCACGCTGAAGCGGTTCTATCGCGAGCCCAACGGGATGGCCCGGCTGCAACCGGCGAACGCCGCTATGGAGCCCATTGTCGTTCCTTTGGAAGATCTCGAAATTCAAGGCCGGCTGGTGGCGGTTCTCCGGAAATTCCGCTGACGCACCGGTGCGCCAGCCCTAACGTACCTCCGTAGCACAAGGTATTCTCGAAAAGATGACAGGTAGCAGCCGAAACGGCTGGATTACGTCTTTATACCGGAAGGTGGGCATCGCGGAGAAAGTCTTTGTTGTCCTCTTCGTCCTTTGGCTTGTCTTTCTCCTCGCCTCGCCCGCCAGCACTATCCGGCTTTTCCTCCAGTTCGCGATGTTCGCGGCGGGGATGGTGGTTCTGATCCGGTATCTGCGCCGCTGGGTTCAAAGCGCGATCTGGCGGTTGCGCAACCGGCTCTATGTGGTCTACCTGTTTATCGCGGTTGTACCGGTTTGTCTGATCCTGATTCTCGGCGGCCTCGCGGCGTACCTGATTGCCAGCGAGGTTTCGGTTTATCTCGTCACCTCGGAGCTGAACCGGCGCGCGGATTCGCTCGGCAACCTGGTCGAGTGGCTTGTCCGTGCGCCCGTGGCGCAACGCTCTGCGTTTCTTCAGAACGCCGGCAATTACGGGCGTAACCGCTTTCCTGGCCTCGAACTTATTATTCGCGGTAGCGGAGGAGGGAGCTTTCCCGCCTCCAATAAATTAGAACCGCCCCCGGGTGATTGGCCGGACCAGAACGGGCTGGTGCTCAAGGATGAAATCCTGTATGCCTGGGCTCACATACGGCGGAATGACGTGGACGTAACGGCCCTGGTCCCGCTTACGCAGGATTATCTATCCGAGTTGGTGCCCAACCTCGGGGAAGTGAATTACACCTTGGCGCCAGCCGAGACCGGCAATCCTCCGGTCCCAAACTCCGGTGTCCTGTTCCAGGTGGATGGCACCAACATTCGCGCTCCGGCGCCCCAAGCAGGACGAAAAAGCCAGTTGGGTGTTGCAGTGAACCGGTTCGATAAAGAAGTGCTCTGGTTCTCTCTGATGCCCGCGGCGGTGTGGGATGCGCCGGGCACTACGCGGAAGGTCATCATCGCCGTGCGAACCAGGTTCTCCGCCGTCCGGCAGGCGATTTCGACCGAAGCAACTTCGACCGAGCGCGCCGGTACCGATCAGAACCTGCTGTTCATTTTGTTCACCGTCGTCACCGGCCTGTTTCTCGGAGTCGAGCTGATCGCACTGGTTATCGGCGTATCTCTGACGCGCACCATCACGGGCGCCGTTCACAACCTGTACGAGGGAACGCAGAAAGTGATGAAGGGTGAGTTCTCACACCGGATCGAGGTGAAGGGGAATGACCAGCTTGCCGACCTTGGAATTTCGTTCAATCGCATGACGGAAAACCTGGAGCAGCTCGTAGTGGTGGCGAAGGAGAAAGAGCGCCTTCAGGCTGAGCTGGAGCTGGCGCGCGAAGTACAGGCCCAGTTATATCCGAAAGTAATGCCCACGCTGAAGACACTCCGGATCGTAGCCACGTGCAATCCTGCGCGACTGGTGTCCGGGGATTATTTCGATTACCAGTGTCTGGAAGATACGCAAGTAGCCCTTGCCCTTGGCGATGTGGCTGGGAAGGGAATCTCCGCGGCCTTGCTGATGGCGACGGTGCAGTCGTCTTTGCGCACGCAACTGCGTCATTGCCTGGATAGTGCCGCCAATAACGGATCGGCCCCCGTTGTGGTGGCGACCGCGGAGTTTGTCGCGCAGCTCAACCAGCAGTTGTATGCCGACACCGCGCCGGAGAAATACGCAACATTCTATTTCGGTGTATACGACGATACCAGCAGTCTGCTGACCTACACCAATGCAGGGCACCTGCCCCCCATCGTCATCCGCCGGGAAGAAGTCCTCCGGCTGGACGTGAACGGAATTGTCGTAGGTGCGTTTCCGTTTGCCAAATATGACGAAAGCCAGATCCAATTGCTTAGCGGAGACCTACTGGTCTGCTATACCGATGGAGTCACGGAACCGGAGAACGAATATGGCGAGATGTTCGGCGACGAGAGGCTGATACAGGTGCTTCAAAAGAATGCGGGACGGGACGAGGAGGAAATTGTCTCCAGGGTGATCGATTCCGTTCTGGAGTGGACCGGCGCGGGAGAGTTACAGGACGATATGACGCTGCTGGTCGCGCGGAGGCAATAGGGATGAAGGTTCTTACCGCCGCACAGATGCGCGAGGTGGATCGCCGCATGATCGAATTGGGTATTCCCGGCATTGTGCTGATGGAGAACGCCGGGCATCGCGTAGTCGAATTTCTGGCGGAGAAGTTTTCTCCATTGTCCGGTCACCGGATTATTGTGTTCTGCGGCAAAGGAAACAACGGAGGCGACGGGTTTGTTGTGGCCCGGCAGCTTTTCACTCGATGGAAGCCGGCCGCGCTCCACGTGGTGCTTACCGCCTCGCCCGAAGAGCTGAAAGGGGACGCGGCGGAAAACTACAGGATGCTGCGGGCGTGCGGCTGCTGCCCCGTGTCCGCCGATCTTGCGCCGGAGATGCATTCGGCTACCCTCGTCATCGACGCTTTATTAGGCACCGGCATCAAGGGGTCTGTTTCAGGCGCTTACCTGGAGTTGATTCGAGCGATCAACAGCGGCTTTCCCGCTGCGAAAGTGGTTGCGGTGGATATCCCTTCCGGCCTGGCAAGCGATTCCGGTGAATGCGAAGGCGAAGCGGTGAAGGCAGACTATACCGTGACGTTCACCGCGCTCAAGGTGAGCCAGGCTCTGCCGCCGGCCTGCGACCGGATGGGTGAAGTCATTGTCCGGCAGATCGGCACCCCACCGGACTTGTATGAGCGAGACGACTCGATTTTCCTGTCTCAGATCCATCCGGCGCAATTTCGCCATCTGCTTCGAGCGCGCGTGCCGGGTGGGCACAAGGGGACCTACGGACACGTGATGGTGGTAGGCGGCTCGCGAGGAAAGAGCGGGGCCGCCGCGATGACCGGCATGGCCGCGGTGCGCGCCGGCGCGGGACTGGTGACCGTGGCGTCGGCAAGCTCCGCCATCGATGTCATCGCCGCTCACGCGCCGGAGTTGATGACGGAGCCGCTGGCGGAAACCGCTTCGGGCGGGATCTCGATCCAAAGCTACGACGATGGGCGCCTTTCCGGGCTCGTCCGGAACAAGGACGTCATTGCCATCGGACCGGGTTTGGGCGGGGACTCTGAAACCGTTGAATTGGTCCGGCAGGTCTTCGCCAATTGCCCGCATCCCATGGTTGTCGATGCCGACGGGTTGAACGCGCTGGTTGGCCGGGATCTTCAGACGAAAGGCAGGCTGCGCATATTGACTCCGCATCCCGGAGAAATGTCCCGCCTGACCGGCCTCGCCACGGCCGCAATTCTCAAAGACCGTGTGGATATTGCACGGGCCTTCGCGCAGGAGCATGGCGTGATCCTCGTGTTGAAAGGACAGCGTACGCTACTGGCATTCCCGGATGGCCGGGTGTGGATCAACCCGACCGGAACTCCCGCTCTGGCCACCGGCGGTACGGGCGACATTCTGACCGGTATCGCTGCCGGTTTCCTGGCGCAGTTTCCGGATGAGCCGGAAAACGCGGTTGCGGCGGCGGTTTACCTTCACGGGCTGGCTGGGCAGATCGGGGAACGGACTCTCGGAGACAAATCGCTGGCCGCGACGGACCTGCTCGAATATCTGCCGGAGGCGATGCGTGAGTGCACACGTCTACCGGACTGAATCCGAGGAGGAAACAATAGCGCTCGGCCGTGAGATTGCCCGGAGCCTGCCGCAATCCTGCGTGGTATTGCTTATCGGTAATCTCGGGGCGGGGAAGACGACGCTCGCCAAAGGCATCGTCGAGGGCTTAGGTGCCGCATCCGTCGAGGATGTTACGAGCCCTACATTCACGCTGATTCACGAGTATTCCGGGAACGTCTATCACGTGGACCTCTACCGGCTGGATAGCGCGGGGCAGGTGGCGGCTCTCGGTCTGGAGGAGTTACTCGAGGGCGAGGCCGTCACGCTGGTGGAGTGGGGTGAGCGGTTTCCGGAGATGATGCCGGATAAGCGCGTCGAAATCCGAATCGCCCGCACAGGGGACGACACGCGCGAATTCCGCATAGATTGGCTGGGACTCACTCCTTGCCCGCGTACAACTCCTTAACCTCGTCGCGGAAATTCTCGAGCACGCGCGCGCGGCGGACCTTCATCGTAGGTGTCACCTCGCCATTTTCGATGGAGAAGTCGCGATGGAGTATCCGGTACCGGCGAATCTGTTCGAAAGGGGCGAGCTTTTGGTTCGCGCGCGCCACGGCTTTGCGGATCTCTTCCAGCACGGGGGGAGCGGTGGCAATGTGCGATGGCCGCTTGTCCCGCACCTGGTCCATTCCCTTCAAGTCCGCGGCGGCCGCGACATTCACCGTGATGAGCGCGGCGACAAACGGCAGGCGATCGCCCACCAGAAGAACCTGGTTGATCAGCGGTTCCGTTTTAAGGACGCCTTCGATGCGGGCCGGGTAGATTTTCTTACCGTTTGAGGAAACGATGAGGTCTTTCTTTCGTCCCGTGATGTAAATATAGCCTTCGGCGTCGATTTCAGCCATGTCGCCGGTGTGCAGCCAGCCATCTTTCAGTACGGCTGCCGTTGTGGCCGGATCGTTGAAGTAGCCCGAAAAAAGACACGGGCTTTTGATCAGCAGTTCACCATCCGGAGTAAGGCGGATCTCGACGCCGGGCAGAGGCTTTCCGATGCTTCCGGATTTAGGACGATCGAGAGGGTTTAAGGCGGCAACGCCGCCTTCCGTCAGTCCGTATCCTTCAATCAGCGGCATCCCGATGGCGCTGTAGAAATCGGCCAGATCTTTTCCTAGAGGCGCCGCACCCGATGCCGCCACTCGAAGTCTGCCACCAAATCGCTCCCGTATTTTGCGAAATACAAGCCGGTCTGCCGCTTTGAGGGCGACCTTTAGCCATTGCGGCACTTTCTTGCTCTCGTTCCGTAGCCGCGCCGCTTCGAGCCCCAGGCCCAAAGCGCCGTGAAACAACTTGCGCGTAGCCGCAGATCTCTTGCGAACCTCCGTGGAGATGCTCGCGTGCACCCGCTCCCAGACACGCGGTGGAGCCAGGAAGAAGGTGGGGCGGATCTTCCGGAACTCGCCCGCGAGTTTCGATAGTCCAGCCGAAAACCATACCGCCGCGCCACAGCGGATCGGGAGCAGTTCGACAACCACGCGCTGCGCGATGTGAGCGGAAGGCAGAAACGCAATCGTGCTGTCCTCCGGACTGAGCGGGAGCACCGACGGGCCCATATCAATGTTCGCCACCAGCGCCTGGTGCGACACCATGCCCATTTTTGGCTCACCCGTGGCACCGGATGTGAGGTACAGAATGGCGGTGTCGGAGGCCCGCACGTCCCGCTCGATGGCGGCCATCAGTTCGGGGTTCTCCGTCATTGCACTCCGCCCCCGGGCGCGTAATCCTGCGAGCGTGAGCGCTCCCTCGGCCTCTCCTGTCAGCAGCACGACCGGCGCGGGTAGCGGCCCTCCTGTTTCCTCCGTAAGCCTCCGGAGCATTGCCACGTCTTCGAGGAAGATCAGCCTGGCTTCGGATACGCGGATATACCACACGTGATCGGCACTTGGGTAGGTGGTGTACAGCGCCGCGGCAATGGATCCGTTCGACATCACACCTACGTCGGCAAGATAGAACTCCGCGCGGGTCTCGCAATCGAGCGCAACGACGTCGCCCTTACCGATGCCGAGCGAGCGGAGCCCGCAAGCAATTTCTTCCGCCGCTGTCAGATATTCCCGCCACGTACAAGTCCAATAGCC
>DASTMK010000003.1:0-11327 GCA_035714225.1 Bryobacteraceae bacterium
GTTAGGATACCTGTCACATTCATTGGGAGAATCGACAAACAGTAAGGGAGATTTATGGCCGAGAGAATGACGCAAACGCAACTCGTGAGAGAACTCGCCGAAAGCACGGAGCTAAGTAACAAAACCGCCCGTGCTCTTCTCGACAGTCTCGCTGAAATCGCTGTACGCGAAACGAAAAAGAATGGTGTTTTTGTGATCCCCGGCATCGGGCGGCTGGTGCGGCAGGAGCGGAAAGCCCGCATTGGCAGAAACCCGGCGACGGGCGAAAGCATCAAGATTCCCGCTAAGAAAGTGGTGAAGTTCCGGGTGGCGAAATCCGTGAAGGATGCGATCGTACCACCGAAGAAGAAGTAAGACCGGGCCTCAAAAAAAGTTCAGACACGAAAACCCCCGCGTAATGGCGGGGGTTTGTTCCATCCATAAAGCCGAGTTGAGTCTCCGCTCAAAAACGTGCGAGCGGGCCAGGAAGCCTACGCCTGCTTCTTCTCTTCGGTCTTATCCTCAGTTTTCAGGGCATTCTTGAAATTTTTGATGCCCTCTCCTAAACCCTTCGCCACTTCGGGGATTTTCCGTCCGCCGAAGAGCAGGACGGCGATTCCCAGAATGATGAGAAGTTCAGGCAAGCCAATAGACCTCATGCGGCCTCCTTCGTGTTGCTAACATCTCCATTGTAACGGTCCGGGCAAACCCGAGGCAAGAACGGCCTTTTCTGTTCGTGTTAGCCGAGCTCCGAAGGCGTATCCGGCCGGAGGCCGGGTGAAACTTTCCGGGCCGGCGTCTTTCCGCGACGGCGGGCACGCAAATACTCGATCACGATGGGCATGATGGAAAGCAGAATGACGAGGATAATGGCTTTCTCGAAATGCCGTCTGACCAGCGGCACGCTGCCCAGATAGTATCCGGCCGTCGTCAGGAGAGCCACCCACCCGATGCCGCCGAAGACGTTGAAGGACAGAAAGCGCCAGTAGCTCATGCCCGCCACGCCCGCCACGAACGGCGCGAAAGTCCTCACAATTGGAACGAAACGGGCGTAGATGATCGTCTTTCCGCCGTGCTTCTCGTAGAACTCGTGCGTGCGTTGAAGGTGTTCCCGCCGAAAGAAGCGCGAATCGGGCCGGTTGAAAATGTGCGGCCCCGCGCGGCGGCCCAGCGAATAGCCGACACCATCACCGATGATGGCGGCGGCCATCAGTACGACATTGATAAGAACAATGTCCAGCCCGCCCGCACCGGCCACCACGCCGATCGTAAACAGCAGGGAGTCTCCGGGCAGAAAGAAGCCAACCAGCAGCCCCGTTTCGGCAAAGACCACAAGGAAGAGCGCCGCATAGCTCCACCACCCGCTCAACACGGTGGAAAGCAGCGAAATCAGCTTGTCCGGATTGGTGAGGCTGCGGTAAAACTCGAGAAAAAGATCGACTATACTTTGCATCTAACTCCGATAGCTCGCAATCAGGCGTTTCACCGCAGCGTCATGGATTTTCACTTTTCCGTCCTGGATTAATTGCGTGAGCAAGCCATCTTTGAACAACTCGTCCCGCTGCCGCGCTTTCGCTGTCCTGATGGACGAAACAAGATCTTCCCGTTGCGACGCGAGTTGTGTCAGATCTGCCGGCGTCTTCCCGGCGACTTTTACGATGAATACCTGGTCCCCGACCGTAACCGGAGGCAGCACGGCGCCAACCTCTTTTTCGAACGCTTCGGCGAGATAACTTGCCGGGCCGATCCCCTCGGCCGCCGCATCCCGCGTAAAGTCGGGTGTGGTTTTAACCTCCAGACCCATCGATTGCGCTACTTTTTTGAGATCGCCGCCGGCGGCTTGGATCTTCTCCTCCGCCTCGGCGGCTCTCTTTTTCGCCAACTCTGTTGCCTTTTGCTTGAGGACCGTTTCGCGAATCTCGCTCTCCACCTCGCGAAGCTCGGCCTGCCGGGAAGGCTTGCTATCGGTAAGCACAGCCATGGCCAACTTGTTCGCGGCGGGCTGTGCAATCGGTGTAACCTGCCCCTTCTGAAGCGAGCGGATTACTTCCTGAAAATCGGGATTATTTCCGATCCCTTCGATGGGCTTGGACAGATCCGCATCGGAGACATGAGTAATGGGCACGCCGTATTTCTGCGCGAGCTGCCGCCCTTCCTCGGGCGAGCGAACGAGAGCGGCATGCACCTCATCCGCGATAGTCTGCATTTTGTCGTAAGTCTGCTGCCGCTTCGATTCCGCCGCAAGCTCATTCTTGACTTCCGCGAACGGGCGGACGTGGGGTTCTTCCTTCTCCTCCACCTGGATGATATGAAACCCATACTCGGTTTCGATAATGCCGCTGATCTGTCCCGGCTTAAGAGAGAATGCGCTCTGTTCGAAATTCTTCACGGTCTGCCCGCGGGTAATCCAGCCGAGTTCTCCTCCCTTGGTGGCCGAGCCCGGGTCTTCCGAGTTCTCCTGCGCGAGCTTCGCGAAATCGCCGCCGGATTGGATCTGCTTCAACAGGGATTCGGCTTTCGCCCGGATCGCCGGTATTTCGTCTTTCGGCTTCTCGGTGGTCTTCAACAGAATGTGCCGGGCCCTCACCCGTTCCGGCACGCGGTAGCGCTCCTGGTTCTGCTCATATAACTTCCGCAACTCTTCGTCGGTGATCCCGAGCGACTGCGCAACCTGGGCTTCGTCGATAACAATCAGATCGAAGCTGCGTTTTTCGGGAATCTGGAACGCCGGCTTGTTCTTTTCGTAATAATCCGCGACCTCCGCGGGTGTTACCGTTACCTGGGACCGGAGCTTCTCCGGGTTCAGCGCAATATAGCTGACCTTCACCTTCTCGTTGCGCTGCCGGAAGGTCTTCTCCACCTCCTCCGGCGTCACGATCACACCTTCGAGAACCAGGTTCTGAAGCTTCAACATTAAGAGCTGCTTGCGGAAATTATCCTCGAATTGCGAGATGGAGAGATTCTGCTGCGCGAGGACCGCGGCGTAAACGTCGCGTCCGACGAACTGCCCGTTTTCGAAGAGTTGGGGCATCGTCGATTGAATCGCCTTGGCCAGTTCTTCCTCCGTGACGCGGAAGCCCATCCGCCTGGCCTGGTAAGCCACCGCCCGCTCGTTGATCATCTGATTGATCATCTCCGGAACGTAGACATCCACGAGTTGGGGCGGGATCTGCTGGCTCCGCATAGCCGTCTGCAACGTCCTTTGGACTTCATGGACCGTCAACGCCTCATCGCCGATTTCGGCCAGCACGGGATCATCTGGTCCTCCCATCATCCCGGAACCGGGTATGAGGTAGGTGACCATGGAAAGCGCGACAACTAACAGCAGCGCGGTAAGAAGGTACCGCACGGCCTTGTCCCTTCTGCGGAACAGATCGAACATGAAACAACTCTCCTAATCGTAACGGCTTCGTCGGAATCGTACGAACCGCTTCTTCGGGAAGCGGTCAGGGGAATAGTGCGCTTGTATAGACGAAGATCTAGATCATAGTATAACGGGTTACGGAACGGCAGTTTCACGCACACGGTGTCCCAACCCGCACTCGGTATGGACCGCCCGGACGGCGTGTTCCAGACCGTCGCGGCGAACCACGATGCAAATCGTCAATTCGCTGGAGCCCTGGGCGATCGCGATAATGTTTACCTGCTCCCGCGAGATGGCCGTAAAGATGCGGCCCGCCAGTCCGGCAACTCCTCGCATTCCTTCTCCGACGACCGCCAGGAGGCCGACATTTTCATCCACTTGAATAGGCCGGATATAGCCATGCGCCAACTCGATGGAGAGCGTCTCTTCGAGCGATTTCATCACCCCGCTCAGCTCATCGCGCCGGACCAGAAAACAAAAGTTCTGGCGATAGCTTGAGCTGGAAACAGCAAGAACCTCCGCGTTCGCTCTGGTCAAAGCATCGAGGGCACGCGCCATCAGCCGTGTGCCGCTCAATTCCGGGCCGGCGGCTTCAAGTGAAACCAGGGCGACGTTCGACATGGAGGTTACCGCGCGGGCTCCACCGGGCTCATTTACCGGCATTCCAATGCGCGTACCCGGCTTGTCCAGCGCGTAACTGTTCTTGCTCCAAACCGGGATTTGCCGGTCGGCTAAAGGAGCCAGAGTTCGAGGGTGAAGCACCTTGGCGCCATTGTAAGCAAGTTCGGCGGCTTCGGCGTAAGAAACCGTGTCCAGCACGGCTGCATCCGGGACGATGCGGGGGTCCGCCGTCATGATGCCGTCCACGTCCGTCCAGATCCACAACTCAGAAGCGTCAAGGACCGCCGCCAGAATAGCGGCGGAAAAATCGCTGCCGCCCCTTCCGAGGGTGGTCGGACGCCCGTCGGCCGTGGCCCCGTTAAAGCCGGTGATTACAGGCAGGGCGCCGCCTTCGAGCCACGGCACAAGGTTCCGGCGTGCCTTCTCGCGCGTCGGAGTCATCAGTGGAGTGGCATTTCCGAACACCGCATCGGTGACAATGACGTCGGACGCGTTAATGGCCACCGAGCGGATGTTCTCCGCTTCCAGGCAAGCCGCCATCAAAAGCGCGGCGAGACGCTCACCGATGGCGACCGCTTCGTCCGCGGACCGCGGCGGGCGGTCCGCAAGCATCATCATGCCGTTGGCGATGCGCTGAAACTCCGAAATCAGGAAATGAATGCCGGCCAGCACCGGCTCCTGCTTCGCCTTGGGCAGCAACTCATGGCAGCATTCCACGTGCCGGTCCTGGAGCTTCTGGACGTTGGCGTCGAGCCCGGCCCGGTCTCCGGCTTCCGCGCGGAGGAGCGATTCCAGCAGCAGATCGGTTACCTTCGACATGGCCGACACCACAACCGCCACCGGCCTTTGCCGTTGCTGCTCCATCAAGATCCGGGCCGCAACGCGGATCCGGTCGGCGGAACCCATACTGGTTCCGCCGAATTTCATGATCAGGAGATCCTTCAAACTCACACTGCCTCGTCTGTTCGTAATCTCTCCGGTCCCTACGAAAACCGCTCAGTATCGAGCGAATGTTTCCGAACCGCGACCGCAAGGAAGCGGACATCAGAAAACTTCTGTTCGGAATTACGGTGACCAACCGGATACCGCTTGCTGGGAAGCTGTGAAGAAATTGAATTTAGCCACGGATGAACACGGATGAACACAGATAAGTTTCCTGTTTTCAATCTGTGTTTATCTGTGTCCATCTGTGGCTCTGAATCCTTCACACCTTCTGAGGCGCGCGGATACGTTTCCGAGCCGTGACCGTGAGGGAGCGGCCCCTTTCGAAATACGTACCGAATTTCTGAAGCCATCTACTTAGAATAATCGGTCGCGAAACTCGCGGGGGGCGCAGCGGGGCACCGTTTTCAAGGCCGAAGCCCTTTCCCGTTCGAGGTCCGGTCGCGGACGATCTTCAGAATGAGCTCCTCCACCTGCTCGATCGTGAGGCCGGTGGAATCGATATAAACGGCATCGGGCGCCTGAACGAGGGGAGACTCCGCCCTGGTCCGGTCGCGCTGGTCGCGCTCCTGCACCTCTTGTGCCACGGCTTCCGGCGCCAGCGTGGTACCGCGCTGCTGGAGGTCTTTCAACCGGCGCTCGGTGCGGGTTTCCGGGTCGGCGTCGAGAAAGATTTTCACTTTCGCTTCCGGGAATACGACCGTGCCGATATCGCGGCCCTCCATCACCACGGAGTTTTCAGCCGCCATTTGCCGCTGCTTGTCGACCAAAGCGCGCCGGACTCCCAGAACTGCGGAGACCTTCGAAGCGGCGGGCGAGATGGCGGGTTCGCGGATGGCCGCGGTCACGTCCTCGCCGTTCAGCAGGACAGCGGCCGAGCGGGGCGGCAGTTCGATGCTGGCGGCAATCGCAAGCTGCTCCAGCCGGTGCATGTCGGCCAGATCCACGCCCGTGCGCAGTGCCCACAGCGCGACCGCACGGTACATGGCGCCCGTGTCGATATAAATAAACCCGAGTCTTTCGGCGACCCTGCGGGCAATCGTGCTCTTGCCGGCGCCCGCCGGTCCGTCAATGGCAACCACAATTCTGGTAGACATGTCGATGCTCATCCGGCGTTCCGGGACTGTGCCCTCACCCGGTCCTCTACAATAGAGCGACGGATGTCTCCAGCCGAGTTTGACACCCTTGTGGAACGGGCTCTCAAAAAGATACCGGCGCGCTTTCGCAAGCGGCTCCGCAATATCGTTTTTGTGGTCGAACCCGAACCGCCGCGGCCGAACCTTCTTGGTTTGTACCACGGCCGCCCCTTAACCAACCGGAGCGTGTACGATTCCTTCCACCTGCCCGACCAGATCACCATCTACCAGGGACCGCACGAGCGCATCGCGAAATCCCGGGCCGAGCTGGAGAAACTCGTCGAAGAAACAGTATGGCATGAGGTGGCACACTACTTCGGAATGGACGAGCAGCGTGTACGGCGCGCCGAACGGCGGCGGCGTGCGCGATGACCGCCGGCGGGGTCCCGCGCGGTTCAGAATGCGGCCGGATCGCGGCGGCACTCGAACAAAGGCGATGAGTTGCTACGGAATAACGATGATAATGGGGTCGGAACCCATTCCCCGCGAGAAGTGCGAGACGCCGCTCGCCGCTTCAGAAGCGACCCGCCCGCTCTTGTCAGCCGCAACGGACTGCCCGAGCATGAGCGTGGAAGTACCCAACATGGCGATGGAGATGATCAGGAAGAGTAGTTGACGCATACCTGCACTTCCATCGGCAGGCATAGGTGAGAACTGTAGGAGGGAATACGGTGTTTCTGTCAGGCGACATCAGGCGCCGGAGAAATGTTTCTCCGGTAATTCGAGGATTCCAGGACGGGCTAATCGTGCCGTAAAGCGGCCAGCGGATCGGTCCGCGAAGCACGGCGTGCCGGCCCAAACAAGGCTGCGACCGCCACGAGAATCAACAACGCCAGGGCCACAACGAAGGTGGCGGCATCGTATGGAGAAACCTCGTAAAGAAGATTCGCCATCACGTGCGTGACAGCGAAGCAACCCGCCAGACCCGCCAGTATCCCGACGGCCACCGGAGCAGTACCTTGAGCAAGGACCAGGCGAACGATTCGAGAAGCGCTCGCGCCGAGAGCCATGCGTATGCCGATCTCCCGGGTACGCTGGGCAACGCCCCAGGAGAGCACACCGTAAATCCCGGTACCGGCCAGCACGAACGCCAGCAGAGCAAACAATGAAAGGAGCTGCATGGCGAAACGTCGCGTACCCACCGATGAAGCCAGCAGTTGCTCCGCGGTCCGTGGGGTACCGACATCGTGATTCGATCCCATTTCGCGCACCAACCGCCGCAAAGGCTCGATAAGGCTCACGGGATCGACGTTCGTGCGAATCACCAGGTGGAGTTGGGGCCAGGCGGCCTGGGCATGTGGAAAGAACAACTCGGGGACGGGCGGTGTGTCCAGACTCAGATGGCGGATGTTACCGGCAACCCCCACGATGGTGATCCAGGGGCGATCGGAATCGCGGCCCCCACGTCTCAGACGACGGCCGACGGGGTCCTCGCCCGGGAAGAATCGCCGAGCAAAAGCTTCGTTGATGACAGCCACAGGCGGCGTGCTTTTTCCGTCGGAATCCGTAAACATACGACCACGACGCAGCGGAATCTCCATCGCCTTGAAATAACCGGGCGTGACCACGCTGTAATCGGCTTCCGGAACGCGCTGTGTGGTGGGAACGGAGCGGCCCTCCAGCATGAACCGCGTGCCGGTATATTCCTGGGTCAGCGGCACGGCACTAACGGCGCCGGCTTCGCGTACTCCGGGAAGCGCAGCCGCACGGGCTATCAGCTCCCGGAAGGCAATAGCCGCACGTGCCTCCGGCTGCTCCAGCGCTTCCTCCTTTTCCGGAGGCAACGAGAAAGTGACCGGCACGGTAATCAAATGATCGGGATTGAAACCAGGGTCGACATCGTACAGCTTCATCATGGTTCGCACGGTCAGGCCGCATCCGGCAAGCAGAACGAAGGCGAGCGCCACCTCCCCGGCAACCAATACGTCACGGAGGCGCGCCGCCCGCCTGCCGGCTGATGTGCGCCCACCCTGCTGCAAGCTCTCAGTGAACTTGCTACGCGTTGCATCGAGTGCCGGCGCAAGTCCGAAGAGGACTCCGGCGATTAGCGAGATAGCCAGGGTAAAGAAAAATACCTGGCCGTCGAGTCGAATTCGGCTGGCTCCCGGGACGCTGTCGGGGATCAATTGGAGCAGGAGTCCAAAGCTCACCTGCGCGAGCAACCAGCCCGCGGCTCCCCCCGCCAGGCCGAGTAGCAGACTTTCCGCCAACAATTGCCTGATGACACGCGAGCGGCTGGCGCCCAGTGAGACTCGAACGGCGATCTCCCGCCGGCGGGCGGCCGTCTTTGCCAGCAGCAGATTCGACACATTCGCTCCCGCAATGAGCAACACGAAAGCCACAGCCGCCAGCAGAACGAGCAATGCCGTGCTCACCCGCCCAACCGTGTATTCGCGAAGCGAACGAAGAGCCACGCCCAGCCGTTCATTCGAATTCGGATAGGCCGCAGCCAGCCGCCTGGCAATGGTGTCCAACTCCGCCTGGGCTTCGCGCGCTGTAATCCCGTCTTTCAATCGCCCGATCACGCCAAGGTAATTCTCTGTCCGCGAGAGGGAGCGGCCGGTATCGCCCAAAGCAAGCGGGGTCCAAAGCACAGAGTGCTCGGACGGAAAAGCAAAACCGCGAGGCATCACGCCGATGACGGTTACGCTCTGTCCGTCGAGGCGTATCTGCCGGTTGATCACTTGCCGGTCGGCCGCAAATGCGGTTGTCCAAAGCGAATGGCTGAGCACCACAGTCTTCGGCCCGCCCGGCTTGTCTTCCTCCGGAGCGAATACCCGGCCCAGCGCGGCACCGACACCAAGCGTTGCGAAGAGACCGGAGGAAACGCGTGCGCCAGCAAACTTCTCGGGCTCGCCACCACGATCCAATCGAAACACCTCCGCCTGAAACGCCGCCATGTGGCGGAACGAACGGGATTGTGCGCGCCAGTCGAGATAGTTCGCGGGTGCGACCGGCATTCGCCCGCTGCCCTGGTCCTGGAACAGCCGAAACAACTCCTCCGGCCGATCGTACGGAACGGCGCGTATCAGCACGGCGTTCACCACGCTGAAGACGGCCGTGTTGGCGCCGGTTCCCAGAGCCAGCACCAGAATGATCGTCGCGGCGAATACCGGATTCTTCCACATCAGGCGAGCGCCGAACCGAAGATCCTGAATCAGGTGCTCCAGCCACATCACTCTGGCTGTTTCATAGAACCGTTCTTCTGCGATGGTGCGATTTCCGAAAGCCCGGTGTGCGGCTGCTAATGCCTCATCAGGAGGTATTCCGTCCGCACGGAGCTGGTCGGCTTCCAATTCGAGATGAGCCTGGATCTCCGCCCGAAAATCCCGGGGTGTGCGCTTCCCCCACATGGCAGCTATTCCGCGGCTTCAGGTCCCAGAATCCGCCCAATCGCAGCCGCGAGTTTCCTCCATTGGCTGGTTTCCTGTACCAACTGCTTCCGGCCGGCTTTTGTCAGGCTGTAGAACCGCGCTTTGCGATTGTTCGCCGAGACGCCCCACTTCGCTTCAATCCAGCCCTTCGCTTCGAGGCGCTGCAAAGCGGGATACAGCGTTCCGTGATCGACGAGGAGAACATTCTGCGACTGTTGTTGTATGGCGCGGGCGATGCCCTGTCCGTGCTCCGCCCCGAAAACGAGCGTGCGCAGAATTAACAGGTCCAGCGTGCCCTGAAGCAGCGCTATGCGATCCTCATCGGGTTCTCGGGTGGCCATTCGACCCAAGTATGCGCCGATTCGGGTGGCATGTCAACCCCTCATTGGTTGAGCCGGTCAACTCCAGGGCGAACGGAACCGGCGGGCGAAGAAGCCGTACAGAAGCGCCGGGACCATTAACCAGTTCAGCAGTGTCATGACGGTGGCCCAGGTCAGCGGCGATGGCCAGGGCCATCCGAAGGCAAAATGCGTGGAGCAGTGCGTTGGGCTGCCGTTCGTCTTCGCATACCGCTCCGTTTGCTGAAAGCCCGCCTCGCATCCGATGCCCCGCTCCAGGGCCGGGGCAGCGGCGAGGAGCCGCAAGGGATTCGGAATCATCATGGGGCCATTGGAGGCGGGTTCCCAGCGGCGGTCGAGGAATAACTGGATGGGCGGGACGTGGTAGCGCAGCGCCAGCGAGGCCGCTTGAACGAGGCCCCAATCCGCCGGATGGCTTTCGGCAAACTCTCCCGATCCCTGCACGTAGGGCGTGTACCGCAGCGGAAAGGCAGTGCTCGGGTCGGGAACATTTTCGCCGAGCTGCTCGGGCGACGGCACGATGTTTCCAGCCTGCCAGAAAACGACGACCGAAGCCGCCAGCAAGACAAGCCAAATGCGAAACAGCGGCCAGGTATTCGCGTAAAAATGAGTCTGCTCTTTTTTGAATTTATGCCACGCGCGGGCCAGCAGGCTGCGGCCGTGCGAACCCGGGGCGGCGAGTTGCCGGCACGCCTGGTACTCGCCGTCCACCAATCCCCAGCCGCGTTTGAACTCACGGTCGTGCATGGCATCCCAAAGCTTCACCACCTCGTCGTCGCGGCCCTGATCGCGGAGCGTTCGAATCAAATCGAGGTAAGTGCTGCGGCGAAACGGGTCGGAGAAGGACAGAAGAGTCAGATAGTCTTCGTTCGTCTTTGAACCGTCCGCGGAAAAGAAGTCCCACTGGCCAACCTCCATCTGCCCGAAATCGACGGAAAACGGGAAAGGCTCACAGAGGCTGAACCGGCCGAATTTCGCCCGCTCGAACTGGAGCCAGGGTCTGAAACGATGAAGTTCGTTTTTGTTGCCGCAACCCTGGACGCGGCGACCCCAGCCCTCGCGATCGAAGCTGTCGCCGCAGAATTTCGCCTCGCTGGCTGAGGCGTTCGACAGGTCCAGCCGTCCCTCGACGCAGGCGGATCGCACCCCAATTCCGTCGTATCGGCACCACATGGTAAGCATGCCGGCGACATTGAAACTGCGCGCGGCCACATCCGGAAATTCCGGCATGGCCTGCTTGGAGTTTGCGAATCGAATTTCGACGCTATCCACACCCCGAAGGTCCGCGACATCGAGCGCCATTTCTCTTCGAATGCCGTCTCTTTCCTGCGGTTCCCACTCCAAAGGGGATTCCGCTTTCCCGGCGATTGCGATCACTTCACCTGGTTTCGAGTCGAATGCGATTGGAAGGAAGACCTTGCCATTATGGACGGCGAACGGCGCCTCGTAAATCTGTTTTTGGGCGGCGCCCCGCTCGCAGACGTAAATGCCCGAAAGGTCCACGTTGCCCTCGCACACGGTATCTTCCAGATTGAGACCCGCGCAGACCGTG
>DASTMK010000004.1:0-10406 GCA_035714225.1 Bryobacteraceae bacterium
GAAACCGGAAAGCAGATCTGGCACTTCGAAGCGGACAAAGTTGCCCTGCGTGGCCTGGCATGGTGGCCGGGCGACCGTAACACGCATCCTCGTGTTTTTGCCGGAGTGCAGGGCGGGATGATTGCGGTCGACGCCAAAACAGGCAGGCCGGCGACGGGATTCGCAAACGAAGGACTCCTCGATCTGAAGCAAGGCGTGCTTGGGGATCTTCCCGATGCGCGCATCTCGCTCCAGTCGCCGCCAACCGTCTACAAAAATATTGTCATCACCGGAAGCACCAATGGAGAAGGGGCGCCCACAAAGGGTGCCTACGGTGACATTCGGGGCTGGGACGCTTACACGGGCAAGCTGGTCTGGAGTTTCCACACCGTACCGCGGCCGGGTGAACCTGGCAACGAAACGTGGCCGCCCGGCGGCTGGAAGAATCGTTCCGGCGCGAATGCCTGGGGGTTTCTCGCGCTGGATGTGAAGCGCGGCATCGTCTACGTTCCGCTTGGCGCGCCTACCTCGGACTTCTACGGAGCCGATCGTCACGGCGACGGGCTGTACGGCAACAGCCTGGTTGCGCTGGATGCTGCAACGGGCAAGCTCAAGTGGTATCAGCAACTTGTCCACCACGACCTTTGGGACTTCGATTTGGCAGCGGCACCGACTTTGTTCGACGCTTCCCTCAACGGCCGCGTCGTTCCAGCCGTTGCGCAAATCACCAAAATGGGAATCCTGTTCGTCTTCGATCGCGTGACAGGCAAACCACTGTACGGGATGGAAGAGCGTCCAGTACCGCAGAGCACAGTACCTGGAGAGAAGACAGCCGCCACGCAGCCCTTCCCGCTCAAGCCGCCTCCCCTGTCCCGCATCGATTTCACCAAGGAAGAGATCTACAATTTGACGCCGGAGCACGCAGCGTTCTGCCAAGACCTTTTCGAGAGCAACCAAATGCGAATCGGAAGCCTCTACACACCTCTTGGCCTGGAAGGCAACGTATTGATGTTCCCGAGCACACTGGGCGGCGGCGGATGGGGCGGGGTATCGATCGACCCATCTCTTGGGTACTTGTTTACCAACGTCAACAACCTGGGGCAGTGGGGCCACATGGAGAAAAGGATCGATCGGTCTACCGGCGCCGAAACCTATGTACGGACATCGGCGCATGGAACGTATGCCCGCTTCTGGAACCGGGAAACACGGATTCCCTGTTCTAATCCGCCGTTCGGCGAACTGGTAGCGGTGGATACGCGTACCGGCGATATCGCGTGGCGAACGCCGCTGGGGACCGTTCCCGCACTGGAAGAAAAAGGTGTTAAAAACACGGGCACTCTCAACCTCGGCGGCAGCATCGCTACCGCTGGAGGGCTCGTGTTCATTGGCGCAACCAACGACAGCCGCTTTCGAGCCTTTGAATCGAAGACGGGACGTTTATTGTGGGAGCAGCCCATCGACGCCAATGGCCACACCGTTCCGATCACGTACCTGGGCAAGGACGGCAAACAATACGTCACCATCATGGCGGGCGGGGGCGGCGGATATTTCGGCGGCACGCCAAGCGATAGCGTCGTCGCTTTCGCGCTGGGTGAAGGTTCCGCCCCGCCGGTCGTTACAAAGACATCGCCCGCTCCCCAGAGAGAGTCACCCGTCCGGGCCGCGGGTCCAACCACCTTACCGGACGGCGCCGGAAAAGCGGCCGTCCTGCGATCCTGCGCCGGAGCCTGTCACGACATGGAAGTGGTCGTCGGCGTCCGCCGCGACCGCGCCGCCTGGGCGGCCATGGTAGACAACATGATCGCCCGCGGCGCAAAAGCAAAAGGCGACGAAGTGAAGCTGATCATCGACTACCTGACTACGCATTTCGGGAAATAAGTGGTACCGGACTTAAACGCTAAGACGTTAGAATATCTCCATGAAATTCACTGGGGATCCATCACTACCGTCCGGTCCGGCAGAGTTGCAGGCGATGCTTTCGAAGCGGCTTGCCGGGCCATTACCTGAATCGTATGAAGAGCGGCTAAGCTTACTCGGAGACCATCTGCGCGACGTCACAGCTTATCTGGGAAGTTTGACTCCAAACCCCTTCGTAGCTGGACCGGACCAGATTGCTCAAAGTATCAGCCTCGCATCTCAGTTATCGGCCGAAATCCGCAGGGCACAGCAAGCGAGCGCCCTTGAGCGAATGTCCGACTGCGATGCCGCCGCGGCGTGGGGGGTTGGATTAATAACAGTAGGGGCACTGGGTGGCGGCCCTGTCGGAGCTGTCGCCGGGTTTGTCTATGGCGTTGGGCTCCTCGCCACGAGTTGCTAGTTTCGCTAAGCGAGGGCGGCCACTAAATTGTGTGGACTCCCTGCCTATCGGGTCTTGCTCAAGCGCCGGAAGTATTCTGCCACCGCGTCCGCGTAGCCCGTTGGAACCTTTTCCGAAGCGCCGGTCAGCACTTGGTCGGATTGGCCACCGTCCACCTGCCGGCGGAGTTGCAGTTCCAATTGCTCGAGTGCGGGCAGGACCTGGCCGTGGATCTTTTCAAGCAGCGCCGGGTTGCCCGGAAATCGCTTCGGATCGAGCTGCTGCATTTCGCGAATCAGTTGCTGGACATCGCGATCCATCTCCGGCGCACCCGCTTGCAAATCGCGGCGTAACTCGGAAAGATCCCGAAGCCCTTCGCTGTAGGCGCGTTCGAGTCCTCGTACCGCTGAAGGATCCGCCGCACGTCCAATCGGCCCCGGCAGGTCGCCACGATTCATTGCGGTGTATCCATCACCGCGTTCGAGTCCTCCGGGGTTGCCCTGGCGTCCCTGACCATCCGCGCCGCGCTGTCCCTGCGCGCCTTGTTGGCCTGGCTGCCCTTGTTGTCCTCCCTGGCCTTGCTGTCCCTGTTGACCTTGCTGGCCTTGCTGGTCTTGTTGGCCTTGCTGGCCACGCGATAACTGCGACATCTGGCGCTGCAAACGGTTCCGCAGTTCTTCGACCTGCGCCAGACTGCGCTTGAGGCCGGGATTCTCCTGGTCCCCCGACTTCGACTCTCCGAGAGCGCGCTGCGCCTCCTTCACCTGATCGCTCAATCTATCGAGGCCCTGCGTAATGGTCTGCTCCCGCATCCAGGCATACGCGCCCAAGCCGCGCCGGATATACTCCGATTGAAATTTCATGCGGAGGCCGAGTTCGTTCTGCTGCATGTCGCCGAGCGCTTCGCGCAGCTTCGAGGATGCCGTGCGCTCGGTGCCCGCAAGATCGCGGACACTATCCTTCATGTCGCGCTCCAACCGCTGGAGCTCGGAAAGCATGTTCCGTTTCTCATCAGCGAGCCGTTCCACATCCTGGCGGCTGGTGCCAGGTCGAAGCCCCTGGCCCTGCTCGCGGCCATACATTTGGCGCAGCTTATCGGCGAAGTTTCTCTGCTGCGATGCCAGTTCCCCGGCGCGCTGCGATAAGTCGTCGAGCTGCCCCGATGCCTGTTGCCGGCGCATGCCGCCCAATGCATCGCGAGCTTCCTGAAGGCGCTCCGCCGCACGGCGCGAGTCTGCGGAATTTTGTTGTTGAGAGCCTGCGTTACGCATGTCGCGCGTGGCCTGCTCCAGCCGTTCGAGAGCACGTTCCAGGCGCGGGTCGCCACCCGATTGCCCGCGCTGCATGCGTCCCTGTTGCCCCGATGAGGAAGACTGACCCTGCTGGCCGGATTGCTGCGATTGCTGCGACGATTGTTGTCCGGATTGCTGCGAGCCGCTGTTTTGTGCCAGCTCCTGCATGCGGCGCTTCAACTCTTCCGCTTCACGGCGAAGCATCTCCTGCTGCCAGCGTTGTTGGAACGATTGGGACTGATTGCGCTGCTGTTGCGCCAGCTCCTGTTGTCTCTTCGCGAGCTGTTCCAGCTTCTGGAGCGCTTCGTCGATTTCGCGGCTCCGCTGTTCGGTTGACGCGGAGCGCTGTCCCGTCTCGTACTGGTTCTTCTCGGTGTCGAGTTCGAGATCGAAAAGATTCTCCAGATCACGGCCTCCCTGCCCGCCGCCTCCGCCACCGCGCGAGCCAAACGCCACCTGTATCTGGCGGAATGTGGATTCGGCACGCAACAGATGTTGAAGCGCTTTCTGCTCGGGTGCAAGCGCTCCTCTCCAGGCCTGGGATTTCAGTTGATCGACGGCACTGTTCATTGCCTCCGCCGCGGCTTCCATATCTTTCGAGAAGCTCTGGAACTCCTGGTTTGTTCCGGAGAGTTGCCGGCTGCGCATGCGTTTTGCCAGCGACCTGGCCTGATCCCGCAGCTTGCCCTGCACCTCGGAAAGGAACTTTGCGTTCTCGGCGGCGTGCGTGTTTGATTTCTTCTCCGCCCTGAGCTCGTTCCACGTGGCGGCAATGATCTCCTTCTGACGTTGCGAGATGTTGTTGTCCTGCTGCTCGCCCTCGCCTTCGCCGCCACCCATCTGCTGCGACTGCGAATACTCCCGCTCGAACGGCTGCGCTTCAATGAAAAAGATATCGGTCTGGCTGTTGGAACGCGCGTCGCGCGCCACGGCGTAGAGACTGACAAGGTCGCCCGGAACGAGTTTGAAATCCTCGAGAGCGATCAGCGTGGACCCGTCCGCTTCTTTTGCACCTTTGTTCTTGAGCAGCGGAACCACCTTCTCGGGACCGCCGTTCACGGCATAGCGCAACTCCATGGCATGCAGCCCGAAATCGTCCGTCGCTGTAACGGCTACCGGCACCTCTTCAATCGGGCTGACCCTGGCATCGCGTCCCGGGCGGCTGATGCGGACAAGGGGTGGGGTTTCGTTTTCGATCGAAATAAAGAAGTCCTCGCTCAGGCGCACCGGCGCGTCATGCTCGATGGCGGCCACATGATAGACGGCATCCTTCGACATCTTCAGGCGAGCCGAATACCAATTCTGGCCTGTTCCATTTAACGCGAGACGATTCTCGTTATCCACAATCAGCGCACCCTGCGCAAGAGGCCGGTCGAACTGGATAGCGACTTCCGCCTCCGTTCCCTCCACGGCGCGCAGATCACCCGTCGACTCATCGACCACGCTCTTCAGGTTCAGCCACGCCGGGTAGTTGTACGTGATGCGCATACTCTGAATAGCGGGAAGGTCCACCACACCCAGCGTGAAGTGTTTGGAGCGGATGCCGCCGGCCTCGACGTAATATTCGATGTTCTCGGAGATTCCGGCCAGCAAAAACTCATAGCCGGAGCCGCCCGCTTCCACCTGCATGGGAGTCTCTTCCCATTTCGTCGAGCTATGAAACCGCGCGAAGAGCCGGACGCGCGGCGACTGGAATCCCATCAGATTCGCGGAAACAAGCTGGTCTGAACCGCGCCGTATTTTGGCGTCTCCGGGCGAAACCCGAATATCGTAGAAGGGCTGGCTGCCGGCCTTGGGTGTACCACCCCACAGAAGCGCCGTACCATGGCCGAGAAATCCGGGACCGGAGACGGCAAGCCAGACCAGCGCGATGACCGCGGCGGCAGCGGTGGACAGAAAGCCCACCAACCAGGTGCGCGGCGCTACGCGCTCCGGTTCGGCCGTGCGGGCCACTTCAACGGTATTGGCGGCGAGCAGCTCCAGAAACGGATCGGGCTCCTCGCGATTCTTCTCGGCGAGAGTGAGCAGGCGCTGCTCGAATTCGGGGAATTGCTGTTCCGCGCGCCGGGCCGCCGCGCGCCGGTTCAGTTTTAACAGCGGCAGTACCAGGCCGAATGCGATAGCGAAGGCAAGCGCGAGAAAAAGCAGAACGCGCGCACCGGTTACGCTGGTTTCCGAGAACGCAAAACGGTTAGCGAGCAGTACGAGCAGCACTGTCGCGGCCAGAGCGGCAATCGCGGCAATGGCCGCGCCGCGCGAGACAGCCGCGAACTTCAACCTCGACTCCAGTCTTCGAAGGTATTGATTTAACTGATCCAGTGCGTTCATGCGATTCCCCCCTGCACTTTTTCAGGCGCCTCTCCGGCGAGATAACGCGACCCAAACATCGATTCCGCGATGGCTGTCAACAGGACAGCGAGCATGACAAACCACCACAGGTCCCAGCGCTTCTCTTCACTCGCGCCGGTAGCGGCAGCAGCAGCCTCGGCCGGACGGCCGGTGTTTTCCCAGAGAGCAAGGCTCTCGCCGGTGATTATATCCAGGTCGGACTCGTTGCGGTCGGCGTTCACGGCCACCATTTCGCGCTGTCCGTTCGCTCGATTGATCTGATAAAAACCCGCTTCGGACAACTGCAAGCTGTTCACTTTGGCCGCTTCGGCCAGCGTGAGGGCGCGCTGCCCACGCGGGTCGAGGACCTCGAAGGCCACGCCGTCATCCCGATTGCCGCGCAACTCCAGGTGAGCGTCCACCAGGTAGCCGGCGCTTCGGCCCGCATGACCCGCAAGATAACGGGCGGTCTGCTCGATGAACGGTACAAATGCGGCATGTAGAGGAAAGTCGTTCGAAATGTTGTCGAAGGTCGAAGCAAACGTCAGGACGCGCCCGGTACCTATTGTCTTTTCCAAAAGAAGGGGCCGCTGGTCCGCCAGCCGGATCAGCACGCGCGAATCTCCGGGCGCGATCTCCACCGTCTGATAAAACTTGACGCCATCCAGTTGCCCCGCGCTTTGAAGCGAGGGATGGCTCGTGTCAATGGATGCGACGGATTGGAATCGCTCGGCGGCGCGGGAGCTGTATCGTGAGGCGATGACCTGGTCTCCCGTCACCGGAATCCGTGCACGCGTACCGAGCGCCGGTCCGGCTGCGATCAACACCGAACCACCCTGCTGCAAATACGCCTTCAGTGCCTCTTCGGACGCGCTGGAAACAGAGGCTGCGTCCGAAAGCACAACAAACCGGTATTTCGAGAAATCGGCGTTGTTTATTTGTGCCGCCGTGAGGGCGTCCAGGATGAAAGCGGAATTGGACGCCGAGTCGAGCGCTTCACGGAAGTAGAGAAGGCCTCGCGGCTGGCGAGCTTCGTGGACGAACAACGCGCGGCTGGGTTCGGCGCGTTCAATGGCGAAGAAGAACGTGTCGTCAGCGGCCAGCGTATCGGCGCTGTCGATGCGCACTTCTCCACGATTGAATCCATGCGGCGCTTCCAATCCATGGAACTCGACAGTCGCTCTTCCTTCCGCTGGAACGCTGGCTTCTTTCCGCTCTACTTCTTTACCGTTCAGGACCAGCGACACGGACCGTCGCGCTGCGGCGGCGCCGTATCCGGCAATGGTTGCCTGAATGCGAACCTGCCTGGTGTTATACACGCGGGCCGGCGCGGTGACATTCTCCACCGCGAAGTTCGGGACCCGCGCGGGTGCCAGGCTGTGCAGCGACAGCTTTGTGCCATCCGCCACTTGCAGATCGGCGAAGGAAGGCGGCAGCGAACTCTTCTGTATATCCGTAAAAACGTGCGCTTCCACAGGAGCCCGGGACGATGCGCCGATGGAGCGCAACGCGCGCGCAAGCTCCGCGTAGGAACTCCGGGTATCGCCTGGCTCTATCTCATCGATGGCCGAAACGAGCTGTCCCTTGTCATTGGTGGGCTGCGTCATCAGCCGCACACCGGAGCCAAATGCCAGCACCTGCGCTTCATCGCCGGACCGCAGTTCCGCCAGCGCCGCCTTGGCTTCCTGCTTGGCCCTGGCCAAACGGTTCGATTCGCGCATGCTGAAGGAGTTGTCTATGGCAACTACCAGCAGCTTGCGCCCGCCTCCACCGGCCGGTACGGCTCGCATGATGTAGGGATGCGCGAACGCCAGAATCAGCAGCAACAGCAGTGCGACCCGCATCGCAAACAGCGTGAGGTATTTCAAACGGCGATGTTTCACCGAGCTTTGTGTCCGCCGTTCGAAAAACATCAGCGAACTGAAGCGAAAGGGCGTGGTCTTGTGCTGTTTGAGTAAGTGCAGCCACACGGGCAATCCGATGGCGGCAACACCGGCGAGAAACCAGGGAGACAGAAATCCCATCTACATCCTCCCCTGCCGAATCGTCAGATACTCTCGAAGCGCTTCGTCGAGAGGACGGCTGGTGTCGATGAGAAAATAATCCATGCCGGCACTCCGGGCGGTATCCCGAAGTCTCTCCAGGTGCGAGTCGATCTTTTCGCGATACTCGGTGCGCGCGTACTCGGGCGAGACCTCAATGGTGTCGCCCGTCTCCATGTCGATGAGCAGAGCCGGCGCATCCAGCGCAGGGCGGATCTCCTGCGGATCCAGCACGTGAAACAGAATCAGCTCGTTGCCGTGAAATCGCAGCGGAGCGACGGTCTTCACGACAGCTTCCGGCGACTCATAGAAATCCGAAATGACGACGACGATACCGCGGCGCCGCAGGAACTGCTGGAAGTGTACGAAAGGCTTGGCAAAGTCCGTGCGGGCGTTCGGCTCTGCGCGCTCCAGTCCGTGCAACAGGCGATGAAGCTGGCCCTGACGCGTGGAAGGAGCGATGTAATTCCGGACCTCGTCGTCGAACACAATCAATCCCGCCGCGTCCCGCTGCTGGCTCGCCAGATAGAATAGCGACCCGGCCAGAAATCGCGCGTAGTCCATCTTCTTCACGGGCTGGGAACCGAAGCCCATCGAGTTGCTGGCATCCAGCAGCAGCGTCAACTGCGAATTGGTTTCGCCGCGGTAGCGCTTCAGATAAGCGCGCTCGGTGCGGGCGAATACGTTCCAGTCGATGTGACGCAGATCATCGCCCTCTGAATAGGCGCGGTACTCGGCAAACTCCTGGCTGAACCCGAAATCCGGCGAGCGGTGTAATCCCGAAACGAAGCCGTCAACCACGGTTTTGGCCACAAGCTCCAGCCCGGAAATGCCAGCCAGCACCGAAGGGTTCAGGAACCGCTGCAACATGTCAGGTCCTTGGCGCCGGCTTCCAATCCAGCAACTGGCGCAGCAGGTCGTCGGGTTTCAAGCGATCCGACTCAGCGTGAAAGTTCAGCAGGATTCGATGCCGCAGCACCGGAACCGCCAGCGCGCGAATGTCTTCATACGAGACGTGATACCGGTGATGCATCAGCGCGCGAGCTTTGGCTGCGAGAACCAGAAACTGAACGGCCCGGACGCTGGCCCCGTAGTTGACGTACTTCTTGATAAAGTCCGGGGCGCTGGCATCCGAGTAGCGGGTAGCGCGCACGAGTTCCACGGCATAACGCGCAACGGAATCCGCAATGGGGACCATTCGCACCAGTTGCTGGAACTCCAGAATCTCTTCGGAATTGGTTACCGGGTCGGCTTTGGCAACGTGCGTCGTAGTCGTGAGATTGATCACCTCAATCTCCTGGTCGGCGGACAGATAATCGAGCACCGTGTTAAAGAGGAAACGGTCCAGCTGCGCTTCCGGAAGCGGATAAGTGCCTTCCAGCTCGATAGGGTTCTGTGTCGCCAGCACGAAGAACGGGCTCGGCAGCCGGTAGTTGTGGCCCCGGACGGTGCATGCCAGCTCCTGCATCGCTTCGAGCAGCGCGGACTGTGTCTTCGGCGGAGTGCGGTTAATCTCGTCGGCGAGCAGGATGTTGGTGAAGATGGGGCCCGGCACAAAGGTCCAGACACGGCGTCCCGTTCCCTGCTCCTCCTCGATAATGTCCGTCCCGGTGATGTCGGAAGGCATCAGGTCCGGGGTAAACTGAATGCGCTTGAACTGCAACCCGAGCGTCTGCGCGATGGTGCGAACCAGAAGTGTTTTCGCGGTGCCCGGCAACCCGGTGATGAGACAATGCCCGCCGACGAACAGCGCGATCATCACCTGCTCGAGAACCTCTTCCTGGCCGACAATTACACGGCGCACCTGTGTGACGATTTCGTTTTGGATTTCCTGAAACCGGTTGATGCGGCTTTTCAGCTCCGCCGAATCCGCAAATGTCAATGTTGGAGTGGACATGATTCCGTTCAGTTCGTACTCAATTCCAAAAGCATCTTCTGTGCCGGCTTGTAGCCCGGCGCCGCTTCGAGTGCCAGGAACACGTGTTCCCTGGCCTCCGTCATTTTGTTAGCGGCGCGATACGCGCGCGCCAGGTTATAATGCGAGCCCGCCGGATCCTGCGGCGTCATCGCCACTACGGCCGTATACTCGCGAATCGCGCCATCCAGGTTGCCAGTTTCCAGATACAGCCCGCCGAGCCGCCGGTGCAGTTCCTCATCGTTGACCGGATAGATGTAATTCAGCCGGTTCAGCGTTTCCGCGGCTTCTTTCTTCTTGCCGGCTTCCTCCTGGAGTGTGGCCAGCTTCTTCAACAGGGCAGGGTCGCGACCTCCGGTGCGTGCATAGGTTTCGAGTTCCCCGATGGCGCTGGTTTTGTCGTTCTTCGCCAGGTAAGCATCGGCTAAAAATTCGTAGACGCTACCCGCCTCCACGTAGTCCGGATAAATATCGCGAATGGCGCGCCCCTGGCGAATCACTTCGTCGTGATCGTTCTTTTTCGCATTCGCCGCGATCTCTTTCATCTGCTTGCG
>DASTMK010000005.1:0-5285 GCA_035714225.1 Bryobacteraceae bacterium
GTGCAGTATGTTGCGCAGGAGGGTCTTCGCACCAGCGACGCCGTCTCCACAAAGCGGACCAGCGGCGAGGTTCTGGGCTCCATGGCGATGTTCGGAGCCATCTATAGCCTCCTGTTCTGGATATGGTTGTTCGTCCTGAACGACAAGATTCAGAAAGGTCCAAAGCCGGTGCATGCTCCGGAGCGGACGACCGCGCGGGGATTGCGGGAAGCGGCGGCCGGCCGCACCTTGCACGAAGAATCGCTATCCGAAGCCAAGGAACCACTCAACGGTGAAGAGGAGCAAGGGAGATAAGCTATGGACCTGAACGCAACCTGGTTTCTTCTGCTCGGCGTCCTTCTCGCCGGTTATGCCGTGTTGGACGGCTTCGATTTCGGTGTCGGCATCCTGCATCCGCTCGCCAGGACGGAACGCGAGAAGCGGCTGTTCGTCAATTCCATCGGGCCGATCTGGGACGGGAACGAAGTCTGGCTGATTACGTTCGGCGGGGCGCTGTTCGCCGCGTTCCCGATGGCATACGCGTCAGTCTTTTCCGGGTTTTATATCGCCTTCATGGCCCTGCTGTTCGCACTGATCTTTCGCGCGGTATCCATTGAATTCCGGAGCAAGCGGCCGGCCGCGGCCTGGCAGCGGACATGGGACGCGGGTTTCTTCCTCTCCAGCCTGATAGCCAGCCTGCTGTTCGGTGTGGCGGTAGGCAACAGCATGATAGGCATTCCACTGGACGAGATGGGCGAGTTCACCGGCGGCTTCTTCGACCTGCTTGGACCGTATCCCCTGGTGGCCGGACTGGTTGCCACCGCCATGTTCGCGATGCATGGATCGCTATACCTGTATCTGAAGCTTCCTTCCGGGGAAGCGCGCGAACGCGTACGCGGCTGGATGTGGCACACGTGGGGCATCTTTCTGGTTTTGTACATCCTGGGCACCATGTACACGCTGGTTGCGATTCCACGGGCAACCGCGAATTTCGAGCATTTCCCCTGGGCCGCGGGCATTGTTGTGTTGAACGTACTGGCGATTGCCAACATTCCCCGCAGCATCCATGCCGGAAAGCCCGGGCAGGCGTTCCTGTCGTCGTCAACGGCCATTATCTGCCTGGTGGTGTTGTTCGGCGTGGCACTGTGGCCGAATCTCGTCACGGCGAGCAACAACCCGGCCCACAGCCTGACCATCTATAATGCGGCATCGAGCGCCGGAACGCTGTGGACCATGTTCCTCATTGCCTGCATCGGCATGCCGTTCGTGTTGTCCTATACGGCGGCCGTCTATTGGACATTCCGCGGCGAGGTGGAACTGGGCGAGCATAGCTACTGAAGGTCAAGGTTTCCGTTCCACCGGAAGTTCCGGGCGGCTGCTCCAATCCTGGAAGGAGCCGTCGTACAGGCGCGGTTCGAGCCCGAGATATCGCGCCACGAAGTAGAGCACGGTCGCCTGCTGGCCGATGTGGCAGTACGTCACAATGGTTTCGCCTGTTTGGGCGTTCATCAACTCGCGCAACGTCTCCGGCGGCTTGAGCGTCCGGTCCTCGTTGAGCGCTGTCGTGTAGGGGATGTTCCGGGCTCCGGGAACATGTCCGGCGCGGGGCATGTTTCCGGCGTTATCGCCCGAGTAGAACTCGGGTGTTCTGGCATCCAGAAGGCGCACACCGGGCTGCCCGGAATGCGAGTGAACCCAATCGGCGTCCACAACCAGTTCAGGCCGGGGCTTCGACGTGAAACGCGCCGGCTTCACAACCGGCTTTTCCGTTGTAACGGGCCGTCCTTCCGCGCGCCATAAACTGAGCCCGCCATCGAGAAGAGACGTCCGGTCCGCCAGGCCCAGATAATCGAACGTGAACCAGGCGCGCGTGGCCGATTGGACCGAATCCGTACCCGCATAGATGACAATTCGCGAACGATCGGAGACGCCCGCCCCACCGAGCACATCCTCCAGCGCTTTCACGTCCGGCAATTGGAGCCGCAGGCCGCCGGGTCCGGTGATCGAGATATCGGCAAGCGTCAGAAGCCGGGCTCCAGGAATGTGCCCCTCGTCATAGTCTTTCTGCGAGCCGACGTGAAAGACGATCATATCCGGTTTATTGAGTTCTCCGGCAAGCCACCCGGTCGGGACCAGCATATCCCGCGGTGCGCCGGACGCCCGCAGAACAGTCCCGGCCAAAAGCAGCGCCCCTGCCCAGTAGAGTGTGTGCATGTCACCGTTGTAATGGAAGCCGGGGGCTGGCGACAAGCCCTACTTCAACTCGATCAGCAGCGTGCGGTAGGGCTTCGGGTCCAGGTTAACCAGCACCGGGGCATCCTCGCCCTTGGAATGCCAGATCACATCGCCCGACTTACGCTCGCGGACCGTCTTTTCGCCGGTGGCGGAATCGATGCGCTGGTAGCGGCAATCGTCGAGAAAGACGATGACCTGGTCGGTGGGCCGAATATGCCGCTCACGTGGAACCCCGGGCTGATAGACAATTCCGGTGACTTTGACCCTCGCATTTTCGAGCTTTACGGTGGACGGCAGCTCAGCCATTCCCAGTGCCCATAGACCAAAGAACGTCACCGCCGCGGAAAGCATGCTGGTGAGAAGCAGAGTTCGTTTCATGGTTATTCCTTGCGCGTGAGGTCCATCTTATTAGATTCCCTGTGCGGCAGCACAAAATAGTATAGGATCTGAAATGGAGAGTAGAAATGGCCGATTCCGCTAAGTTGTATGACGCGATCGTCAATGGAAATGCGAAAGACGCGGTGGCGATCACGAAGGAGGCGCTTGCCGAAAACGCAGACCCGCTGGAACTGGTGACGAAGTATATGATCCCAGCCATGGACGAGGTGGGCCGGCGATTCGAATGCGAAGATTATTTCGTTCCCGAGCTGTTGCTCGCCGCTCGTGCGATGAAGGGGGCGATGGAATTGATCCGGCCCTTGCTGGTGGAGCGTGGCACGGAACCGTCCGGCCGGGTGGTGATCGGAACGGTAAAGGGCGACCTCCATGACATCGGCAAGAACCTGGTGGCATCGATGCTCGAAGGCGGCGGATTCGAAGTAGTGGATCTCGGCGCCGATGTCGCGCCGGAGAAATTCGTCGAAGCCGTGAAGCAGGGAAAGGCGAATGTCGTGTGCCTCTCGGCCCTGCTGACCGTCACGATGCCCTCTATGAAAACGACGATCGCCGCACTCAATGAGGCCGGTCTGCGCGGACAAGTGAAGATACTGGTAGGCGGCGCGCCTGTCACGCAGCAGTACGCCGATGAGATCGGCGCGGATGGCTACGCGGAGAATGCAGGATCCGCGGTTAAGCTGGCGCGCACGGTCGTAAAGGTGTAGCTTGAGCCTGGTGTTCGCAGATTTGGTCAAAGACGGTCCGGTGATCACGGACGGCGCCTGGGGAACCGAGCTTCAGGCGCTGGGCCTTGAATACGGACAGTGTCCGGACGCCTGGAATCTCACCTCTCCGGCGCAAGTGGAGAGAGTGGCGCGGTCCTATGTGGAGGCGGGCAGCCGGATTATTCTCACCAACACCTTCCGCTCGAACCGGATTGCGCTGGACGGATACGGGCTCTCCGGGCAGTGTGTTCCACTGAACCGGGAGGGTGCGGCGCTGTCGTGCCGGGCGGCTGGAGAGGGTGTACTGGTCTTCGGCTCCATCGGTCCCAGCGGGAAAATGCTGATGTCCGGTGAAACGACGGAGGATGAACTGCATGCCGCGTTTGCCGAACAGGCGGAAGCGCTGGCCTCCGGCGGCGTTCATGGCCTTGTGGTGGAAACGATGTCCGACGTTGGGGAAGCGATCCTGGCGGTGAAGGCCGCGCGTGGAACCGGACTCCCCGTAATCGCCTGCATGGTGTTCGATTCCGGCAGGAATAAGGATCGCACCATGATGGGCGCTACGCCCGAGCAGTGCGGGCCGGCGCTCCTGGAAGCCGGGGCCGATTTTGTGGGCGCCAACTGCGGCGTTGGCATTGAGGCCTACGTTCCTGTCTGTGCGCGTCTTGCTGCCGCCTGCGGGCGCCCGATCTGGATCAAAGCGAACGCGGGATTGCCGGAGCTTCAAAACGGCGTCGCCGTCTATCGCGGCGGGCCGGACCATTTTTCTTCTCACTTGACCGCGCTGGTGGATGCGGGAGCGAAGTTCATTGGCGGCTGCTGCGGAACAACTCCGGCGTTCATCACCGCTTTGAGAAGCAGGCTTGGGTAAGTGCGCTACAAACTGCTCAGTTGCGAGATCCTGTATCGCGAAATCTGCGCTGTGATTGCACGATCAAAGCACATCATCGACGTGGAGTTTCTGCCCAAGGGCTTGCATGACCTGGGTGGGGCCCGGATGAAAGATCGCCTTCAGCAGGCCGTGGATGCCGTCGATGCCAGCCGTTACGACGCCGTGCTGCTGGGCTACGCGCTCTGCGGGAACGGCATCGCGGGATTGCAGGCCCGCTCAATCCCTTTGGTAGTTGCCAGGGCGCACGACTGCATCACCCTGTTTCTCGGCAGCAAAGAGCGGTATATCCAATATTTCAACGGCAACTCCGGCGTGTACTTCCGAACCACAGGCTGGATCGAGCGCGCACAGAACCTGGAACAGGTTCCCGTGCATATGATTCAAGGCCTGGGCGCTTCCTACCAGGATCTGGTAGCAAAGTACGGTGAGGAAAACGCACGCTATTTGCACGAAGAGATGGGTAATTTCCGGCGCCATTACCGCCGTCTGACATACATCGAGACCGGAGTAGAGCCGGACGGCAGCTTTGAGGAGCGCGCGCGGGAAGAAGCTGCCAACCAGAGTTGGGAATTTGAAAAGGTTACCGGGGACCTGACGTTGATGCAGTCTCTGGTGAACGGAGAATGGCCGGAGTCGGATTTTCTGGTCGTGCCGCCGGGCTGGCGGATCGCGGCACGATACGACGATTCGATTCTCGCCGCCGAACCGCCCGCCGAAGGAACACAAACACCATGAACGGCCGCGAAAGAATACTGTCTTTACTCAACGGTGAACAGCCGGACCGCCTGCCTTTCATGCCGATCACGATGATGTTTGCGGCGGACCAACTCGGCGTGAAGTATCGCGATTATGTATCCGATTTCCGGATACTCGGAGAAGCGCAGCTTCTGACGGCGGAGCGCTTCGATTTCGACTACGTTTCCGTGATTTCCGATCCCGCCCGCGAGGCGGCCGACCTGGGCGCGGCCATCGAGTGGTTCGACGACCAGCCGCCGGCGTTACAGGAAGATCGCGCACTATTTGCGGATAAGGCGGCGCTTGCGCGAACGAGGGTTCCGGATCCGCTCGGCGGCGGGCGC
>DASTMK010000006.1:0-5564 GCA_035714225.1 Bryobacteraceae bacterium
TTTGCCCAGCGCCAACGCCATGGCCTTTCCCAGCCCCTTGCTCGCACCCGTGATCAGCGCATTGCGCCCCGCCAGTTTTCCAGCCGCCATCAATCGGAATTTCTCCTCAATCTGGCTATTGTACCGGAGCGTCTCAAGTGAGCTTGGTGGCAATAGCCGCGTAATCCAGGCCGCCGAAGAAGCTATCGCGAACCTCTTCGGGCAATTGGGCCAATGCGGGCAACGACTCCACCGCGGGGAATCGCCGTTCTACCCGGATGCCGCCCAGCCCATATTCCTCCATGTAGAAAACCAGCAATGCAGCCGGCACCGGCCGTACGTGGGTCGGATCGATGTAGAAGTGCGTGGCGAAAATAGCCAGGCTTTCCGGGTTCGGAGTTTCCACCACCAGCACTCCGCCAGGTTGCAGAGCCCTGGCCATCAACCGGATGAGATCCGGCAGACGCTCGGGCGCAATGTGTTCCACTACCTGGCCGCAGAAGATTCCATCGAAACCGCCGGCGGGCAATTCCCCGAGATAAGTAAAGACATCCGCGAGCTGCGCCTCCAGGCCCTTTTGGCGGCAGATCGCAACGCACTCTTCATTGAGGTCGACGCCGCGGGCGGCCACCCCGCTCTCTTGCATCAATTCGAGAAACTCACCCCGCCCGCATCCTATATCGAGCACGTAGTGGCACCGGGAAAAATGAGGCAGATAGAAACGCTGTGTGTCTTTGACATACTCCTCGGTTCCACGAAAGCGGTCCGCGAATTTGAGCCAGTCGATGGGCGGTGCCGCATTACCAGGAACAGGCGGGGAAGCCGTTTCTTCGCTGCGGCCCGTCGCCATCCTCTGCCGGATCAGGCGCAGTTCGCTATGGATGGTCCGTTCATAATCGGCGTGCATCCGTACGAGATGCTCAGTTCGCAGCCGGTCGAATTCGCGGAGCAATCCGGCGTTGAGTTCCGATGCGACTTTGTCCAGCCGGACGCTGAAGTCCCGGTGCTGCGATGCGGCCAGTTCCCGGAAGGCCGATTCCATTTGCGCGGTACGCTGTTGAAAAGATACTTCCAGTTCGGCAACGCTGCGAAGAAACTGCATTTCGGTCGATGCCAGTTTGCGTTCCCACTCCTGGCGCCATTGCACCCAATGCACCCGGATGTCCGCCAGTTCGCGCGCTTCCTCTTCCGCGCGCTTCAACCCCCGGTTCAGACGCATCATCGTGCGGTTCAAATCGTTGAGCGCATCGAGTGTTGCATTTACGCATTCCACCGAGGCCCGGTTGAACTCCACCTGTTCACGCACGTGCCAGTCGAGCGCGCGGGCGACTGTCTTCTTGACGCCTTGTATCAGGGAATTGAAAAACCCCGGGGGTCTGGGGTTTACAATGCCGATGGAGGCCACCTTAGCTTCCGCCGCGTCCCGCGCGTGCAGGACCGCCATCAAGTCGGGCTGTGGTACGGGTGTTTCGGAACCGGTGGCCGTGGCGTAGTGCGACCGGACGCGTTCCTGTATTTCGCGAACCGCGGCGGCTAGTTCCTGTGCCTTCGACTCCTCGGTCGCTTCATCGGGCACGTTTACGGCTCCAGCTTGCGGTGATTTTGCTGTAGACGCCTCCGCGCGGCGTAAATTCCCCTACAACCGTGACCGATATGGGCCGGGCCGCTTTCACGATATCGCGCACGAAGCCGTTGACCACGTTCTCCTGGAAGATGCCGAGGTTCCGGTATGCCAGCATGTACATTTTCAGCGATTTCAGCTCCAGGCAGACCTTGTCCGGAATGTAAGTGATCGTTATGGTGCCATGGTCCGGAAGGCCCGTTCGGGGGCAGACCGAGGTGAATTCCGGTATCTTGATCTCGATCTCGTAGCCGGAGTACTGATTCGGCCAGGTCTCGATTTCGGGCAGCGACGCGGCCACTCCGGCGCGCGCGTGCTCGTCTGTATACTCCGGTTGTCTCTTTTTCATGCCTTCGCCAGAGTGCGAGCCAGAAGATCCAGGAAGAGGCCGACATCGGTTACAACGCCTACAGCTTGTCCGGTGCCGCGGTCGCTGACTTTCGTGGCAACCGCCGGATTGATGTCAACACACACGAGTTTGACCCAACTGGGGGACATGTTGCCCACGGCAATGGAATGCAGCATGGAACCGAGACAGAGCACCACGCCGGCACCTTTCAACTGCTCAGCGTAGGCGTCCTGCGCCTGGTTCATGTCGGTGATCGTATCCGGGAGAGGGCCGTCGTCGCGCAAGCTGCCGGCGAGGACGAACGGGATACCTGCCTTCACGCACTCATACATGATGCCGCTGGAAAGCCTGCCGCTCCGGACAGCCTCGGCGATTCCACCGGCATGATAGATGGCATTGATGGCCCGCATGTGGTTGCGATGTCCGTGCTCTTCCTGCCGGCCGTCGGACTGGCGAATGCCGAGCGAAGTCCCGAAGAGGGCGGCTTCGATATCGTGCACTCCCAGCGCGTTTCCGCTAAGAACGGCGTCGACGTAGCCTTCCCGAATGAGCCGGCTCAAGGGCTGCACCCCGCCGGTATGAACTACAACAGGGCCGGCTACGACAATCACTTTCTTTCCCTCGGCGTGGGCCTGCGTGATCAGGTTCGCGGCCTGCCGGACAGCGGTCTCCACCTGCCGTTCCGACGAAATGCCATTGGTCATAAACGCGAAGGCGAGCCGGTCGCGCTCTTTCGATTCGGGCACCACCCGGATACCGCGCATACCGACGACGACCCGGTCGCCGGCACGAATATCGCGCAACTTTCTGCAGGAGGCGCGCTCATTCTCGATGACGATGATGGCATCCATCCGCTGGTTCTCCACCTCCACCCATTGCTGGCCGTGGCGCACCAGCGTGCGGTGGTTGCTGGTGGAATAGAAATCCTCGGGAGCACAGAAATCGCGATCCACGGTCTTCAGTTCCGCGTCGCCGGAGTCTACCAGGGAACAGCCAAGTCCCAGCAGTTGCGCCAGCATCTTCTCCATGTGGCGCTGATCCGTCGCTTCCACGCGCAGCCTCAGGTGCGATGGATCGCTGTTGGTGCGCCCGATGTGGAAGCGCTCCACTTCGAAACGTCCGCCGAACTCGACGATGGTGTCGAAGATCCGCTCCATGATATGGGAATCGATCAGATGTCCTTCCGCTTCGACCACTTCCTGAAGCGAAAGCACGGTTGTACTGGGGTTCATGATGGTGTACCTACAGGATAACCGCTTCGGCGCGGCTGCCGCTGTCGCGGCCGCTTTACCACCGGCTCACGAAACTCTTGTGACACACTTTCCTCCGAAACAGCATCGTATAAAAAAATGGCTCAAGCGAGTGCAAAGGCGCAGGAGATCCGGGCCGAGTCGCGCCCGTCCGATAAACCGCTGAGAATCGAGTTTTCACCCGGCGTGTTGGAGGCGATCCGGACCGAAGCTGTCGACGGACTGTTTTGCGAACTGCGTGGAGGCGTGGAAATCGGAAGCATTCTGCTGGGATTGGTCCGGGACGATGCCGCGTATGTCACGGAACACATTGCTATTTCGCACGGCCAGGACGGTGCGTGCGCATTCTGTCTATCCGAAGGGGGCGGCGACGCGATTGCGGACATTCTCAACGTCGCGAAGCGAACCTCACCCGGTGCTCCCACACCAGTCGGTTGGTATCGGTCCGGTTCACGCACCGGACCGGATCTGACTGCTCAGGACCTGGAGTTTCACCGGCGATTCTTTCCTGACGGGTGGCAAATAGCCGTCGTGGTGCAGCCTTCCATTCTGCAGGCGAGCGAATTTCTTTGCTTTGTTCCAACTCGCGACACCGCCGGCCCGGTTCGCCGGTTACGGATGGATTGCGGATTTCCGTCCGGACCCGCCCCTTCCGGACGCCTCGAACCGCAAACAGGGGTGTCGTCGCGTCCGGAGACGCATGCATGGAACGAGCCTGTCGAAAAATCACGTTCCCGGCCGCTTTGGATAAGTGCGGCCATCGGCATCCTTGGGATCATGGCGATCTGCGCGGGGATCATGGTGTTGACGCTCGCTCCGCCAGAAGATGCTGTAGACCCATTAGGCTCGACCGTTTCCACACCGGGGCAGCAGGCGCCGGCGGTGGGAGTGGGCGGTCCGTAAACAGGGTAGAGTATTGCTATCCTGTGTTATAGCCTCGAAAACTCCACAGTAGTGAAGAATCCCCATGAAATTGAGTTTCATCCTTGTTTCTTTACCGGCGGTCCTAATGTGCCAGACCCAGCCGCCGCAAACGAAACCGGAACCACAACCAACAGCGGCTTCCGATCCCGTCGTCTTGTCCGTCGCGGATGAGAAAATCACCAAGTCCGAGTACGAGCAACTCATCCGCTCCATGCCAGAGCGGGTGCAGGCTCAAGCCGAGGGAGCAGGAAAGCGGAAAATCGCAGAAGAGCTGGCACGCCTCAAGGCGATGTCACAGGAGGCGCGGAAACGGGGTCTCGACAAAACGCCGAAGGTCCGCCAGCAGTTGGATTTCCAGCGCGATAACGTTCTTGCCAGCGCGCTGTTCGAGGAACTCAGCTCCGGCATCCGTCTCGACGAAGCGGCGCTGCGCGGATACTACGACCAGCACAAGTCAGAATTTGAAAAAGTGAAAGCGCGGCACATCCTGGTTCGTTTCACGGGCTCGCGGGTGCCTGTCGGAGAGGGAAAGAAAGACTTATCCGAAGCGGAAGCGCTCGCGAAAGCACAGAACCTGCGGGAGCGCATCGGAGCGGGGGAGGACTTCGCAGCGGTGGCGAAAGCGGAATCGGACGATCCGGGTTCGGCTCCCACCGGCGGCGACCTGGGCGCTTTCGGGCGTGGACAGATGACGGGACCCTTCGAGCAGACTGCTTTTGGGCTTCCCGTGGGCACGGTCAGCGAACCGGTGAAGACGGAATTCGGCTATCACCTGTTACAGGTACAGCAGCGCGCGGCGCTCCCGTTCGAAGAGGTCCAGACGCAAATCCAGAACCGGTTGAAGCCGGAGCTGGCGCGCAAAGCGGTGGAAAAGATCCAGGGACAAACGCCGGTAACCATTGACGAAACGTATTTTGGAAAACCCGCTTCGCAGACGCCGTAGATTCATTTGCGGGCCAGCCACGCGATAAAGAGGCCGTCCGGCGCCACATCTTCCCAGTAGGAGATGTAGCGGCTGGAGACCTCGCGGCAATGGCGGCGTAGAAGCCGTTTGAGCTCACGGCGCTTAAACCACTTTTCCCATTCCGGCGTCTGGAGCCGCCCCCAGTGTCTGGCGTTTTTGTCGATGATGATCAGCGGTCCGGAAGGCCGGACCACACGGCACATCTCGGACACCGCCAGTTCGATATCGACGGCGTGCTCGAGCGACTCCGTTGCGTAGGCTGCGTCGAAGCAGCCTGTTTCGAAAGGCAGCGCCGTCATCGACCCCGCCGTGCGATGGATGCCCTGCGGCACAAACCGGAGCATGGCTTCCGCCAGATCGAACGCTACCACTACGGCCCCGGGATTCCGGTCCTTCAGCACACGGGCAAATCTTCCCTTGCCGCAGCCGACGTCGAGGACACGTTTCCCCTGAAGATCGCCGAACTGCTCGACAATC
>DASTMK010000007.1:0-3676 GCA_035714225.1 Bryobacteraceae bacterium
CGACGAATGATGAAATCACCTCTCTCCGGCCGAAGTCCTCTGGCCTATAAGAACGAAGCGTTTCTCGAGAGCGCGGATGCGCGCCCGATCCGGATTCTGTCCGAGTACCTCGAGCCTTTAAGTCATCTGAAGCGGGAAAAGGTCCGCGATACGATCGTGTTCTTCGGTTCCGCGCGCATCACCGAGCGGGGACCAATGGCGCGCTACTACGAGGACGCGCGAACCCTGGCGCGCATGTTGACGGAATGGTCCGACGGGTTGGAGAACTCCACGTGCCGGTTTGTGATCTGCACCGGCGGCGGTCCGGGAATTATGGAGGCCGGCAATCGCGGGGCCCAGGAGGCCGGCGGCAAAACGATCGGCCTCAACATCGGCTTACCCTTCGAGCAGTTGCCCAATCCGTACATCACCCCGGAACTCTCCTTCGAGTTCCACTATTTTTTCATGCGCAAATTCTGGTTCGCCTACCTGGCCAAGGCTCTCGTCGTGTTTCCGGGAGGATTCGGAACGCTGGATGAACTGGCGGAAACGCTCACCCTGGTACAGACACAGAAACTTCAGAAGAAAATCGTAATCCTGCTGTATGGCGCCAGCTTCTGGAAAGAGGTTCTGAATTTCGATGCGCTGATAAAATACGGCACCATCAGTGAGGCGGACCTCAATTTGTTCACTTACGCCGACGATCCCCAAACCGCGTTCAATGTTCTGCGCGACGGCCTGACGGATCTCTATCTGAAACCCAGGGAACCGTTGCCCGAGCAGGAACAGAAAACGCCGGCTATTGCGAAATCGAGATTCTGACGCGCCTGTGAGGAAGAATTCAATTCCGCGGTGGGTGGTCCTCCTTCTTCTGATTGCGGGACCGGCGCAGCCCTGGGGAGAAAAAGGGCATCGCGTGGTTGCGATGATTGCCGGAGAGCGCTTATCGGCCGAGGCGCGGCGAGGCGTCCGGGATTTGTTGGGAAGCGAATCCCTCGTGGAAGTGTCTACGTGGGCGGATGAAATCAGGCGTTACCGGCCGGAAACCGGTCCATGGCATTACATCAACGTTCCCATGGAGGCCCGTAATCCGGACATCCTGAGTTTCTGCCCATCGGACGGCTGTGTCGTATCGAAGATGGACGATTTTCGATCCATGCTCACCAATCCTCGCGAGAAGCCGGCAAACCGGCGGGACGCGCTGAAGTTCCTCGTACACCTGGTCGGGGACCTTCACCAGCCTTTACACGTGGGCGGCCGGAACGACAAGGGCGGCAACCGGACACAGCTCGTCTACTTTGGCACTTCGACCAACTTGCACCGCGTGTGGGACACGGAGATATTGCGGCGCATGGAAGGGGAAGCTTCGCTGGCATCCGGGCTGTCCCGGACCGCCCGAGCCGGATGGTCGCGCGGAACGCCCGTCGAGTGGGCCGCGGAGTCGCATGCCGTGGCGCGCGAAGTTGCGTATAAGCACCTCTCGCGGAAGGCGGGCATACCCTACCAGCAGCGGGCGGAGACGGCCGTCCGTGTGCAACTTGCCAAAGCAGGCGTTCGTCTCGCCGCTATGCTAAACCGGATTTGGGAGCAATAGCCCGATTGCGTCTTCCGGACACACTTCGGCGCACTGCGGCTCGTCGGAATAGCCGACACACTCCGTGCAGAACCAGTGATTGATCTTGTAAACCGGAGCCCCTTCCGTGATGGCGTAGTTCGGGCACGCAGACAGGCAGATGCCGCATCCCGTACAGTGTTCATGAATTTCATACGCCATACAAAGCCACCTCTCTCCTACGATGTTGCGGCATTCGGCGTGTCGAATCTGTGATGGACGTCACAGGCGGCCATGGCGGAGGGCGATACCATGAAAGCATGTTTACGGTAGAACGTTTAATCCGTAACCGGGGGGGACTGGAGGTCGCCAACTCTACGGTAGACCAACCTCTGGAGCACCTGGTTGCCTGTCACGGGCGCATTGAAGAAAGGCTGGCGATTCTGGAGCGGGCCGGCGCCGTGCTTGATACCCACACCGCGGAGGCCCTGGATGCGGTTCAAGGCTGCTTCCGCTACTTCGATACCAGCGGAATCATGCATACGGCCGACGAGGAGGAGAGCACGTTCCCGCGGTTGCGGCCGCGGCTGACTCCGGAGCAGATCGGCGAAATCGAACGATTGGAACGGGACCACCGGATCGCCGACGAAATGTACGAGAGGCTGAAAGCGGTCACCACGCGGCTTCGGGCGGGCGTTACGCCGGAGTCTGTCGAGGAGTACCGCGGCATCGTGCGGCAGTTTACGGCCCACTACCGCGCGCACATCGAATTCGAGAACACACGGCTGATCGCCGTATGCCGCGAGAACCTCGCACCGGAAGAGCTTCAGGCAATTTCGACGGAAATGAAGCGGCGGCGCGGCCTGATTCGTGACTGAGGTCACTGTCCGGAGCTGAGTGCCAACGTACGCTGAATGTACAGGGAGCGATCCGATGATTTCCGGGATGGAACTCCAGGCCGCGGACACTGTACCGGTGAAAAAAAAGAAGAAACTGGTACGGCGGAACGCGCCTGACCGCTCGCAGACGCTGCGCCGCACGGTGCAATTTCTGTTTCTGGCGCTCAACATCTGGATCGGCATCGAGTTTTATCTCTGGGTACGCTTCTTTGAGACCGGTGGGACCTCGCTCCGCGTGGAGCGGCCTCCGGGAGTGGAGGGCTGGCTGCCCATCGCCTCCCTGATGAATCTCAAAACCTTGCTGGTGACGGGATATGTTCCGGGCGTGCATGTGGCAGGCATGTTCCTGCTCATCGCATTCTTAGCGATTTCGTTCCTGTTTCGAAAATCCTTTTGCAGTTGGCTATGTCCCGTCGGCACGATATCGGAGTATCTGTGGAGGCTGGGCCGGGACACCTTCAAAAAGAACTTCAGCCTTCCCCGCTGGCTCGACATCCCTCTGCGCAGCCTGAAATACATCCTGCTCGGCCTGTTCCTCTACGCCGTCGGCAGCATGTCCGTCGAGGCGAGCCGCGCGTTTCTCGAGGGGCCATACGGGCTCATCTCCGATGTGAAGATGCTGAATTTTTTCCGCTTCGTTGGAATGACTTCGGCCATCACGCTGGCGGTTCTGGTGATTCTCTCGGTATTCGTACAGAACTTCTGGTGCCGTTATCTCTGCCCGTACGGAGCCCTGATGGGCATCGCGGCGTTTTTCAGTCCCGCGCGCATCCACCGCAATCCGGAAACCTGTATCGACTGCGCCAAATGCGCCAAGGCCTGCCCATCGTTGTTGCCGGTGGACCGGCTCATTACTATCCAGTCGGTGGAATGCACCGGCTGTCTGGAATGCGTAGCGGTGTGTCCGGCCGAGGACGCTCTCCATATGAGTCTGCCCGGCAAACGCGTTCTGCCCGCGTGGGCGATGGCGGCTGCCGTCTGCGCCATCTTCCTCGGCGTTGTGGCGTATGCCCAGCTTGCCGGCTACTGGCATACGCCGATAGCGGATGCGATCTATTTTGAGCTGATTCCCCGGGCCCACGAATTCGGCCATCCTTGAAAGATCCAGGGCGTGGGCGCCCCGGTTCCCGGCACTCGAACGCTGTGCTAACCTGAAGCGTTTGGCACTGCCCGAGTTATGACGCCCACTCGCGAGAAGACTCAACTCATGAGCGCTTCCGAGATCGATCGGACGCTGGTTCGGCTG
>DASTMK010000008.1:0-2032 GCA_035714225.1 Bryobacteraceae bacterium
AGTTGGAGGAACTCTACCTCGGCGGAGAGGAATTCCGGTCTTCGGAAGCCCGCCGCGTAATGATGCCGGTCCGGCACCAGCGCCCGGATCTCCTCGAGCATGGCCCTCGCGGCCGGTTCTTCTCCCGTGAGAAAACTCACCACCACCGCTTCCGGATCTTTGCGAATCAACCGGAACCACAGCTTCTTCAGTCTCTTCACTGTCGTTTTTCCGCCAGCTTCAGTACACCGGTACCCACGAGCGGCAGTATCGCAACCAGCAGGCAGACGGGTTCAAAACCGTATCGATCGACCATGCCGCCGATAACGGGCGAAAAGAGCGCCTGCAGAACCCCGTAGGCGCAAGTCAGAATCGACGTGCTGAATGCGGCGTGTTCGGCTCCGTACACATCGAGCGGCAGCGCATAGAGGTTCACGCTGTACGATGACGCCCAGAAAAAGCTGATGGCGACGGCCGCCGTGGCGAGCCCGGCACTGGGCATCCAGGGAACAGCGGCGGTACCGAGCAGCGCGATCGCACTGGCGAAACAAGCCATCCGGCGGGACTTCGGAGCTTCCATTCCACGCCTCACCAGGCGTAAGGAGATCCAACCCCCGAAAAAGCCGCCCAGCGGCGCTACCAGGGGCGGAATGCCGGCAAGCCAGGGTGTCTCGACCAGTTGCAGGCCGTAGGTCTGCATCAGGAAAATCGTGATCCAGTTACTCCAGAGCGTATACACCGCCATGCCGAGTATATTGGCCGTGGCGAAGGCCCACAACCGCGAATCACGCAGAATACCGGACGCGCCGCGGGTTGTCCCCGACTGTGCCTCCGCTCGCGGTGGAAAGCGCTTCGCAGTCGCCAGCCATAGTGGGATCCAGAGGAAGCCCAGCAATCCCGTCAGGATGAAAGCAGAACGCCATCCGTACCACAGAGCCAGAAATGTGGCGATCGGGGGCGCGAGAAAGGAGCCCACGCTCAACCCGAGTTGGCTCACCGCTCCTCCGAGCGCACGCTCTTCCGGCTTCAAGTACAGGCGGACCGCCTTGCCGGACGCAGGCACACCGGCGGATTCCGCCAACCCCAGCAAGGCGCGCGCTCCCAGCAAGCCCGCGAAACCCGAGACCAGGCCCGTTCCGATTCCGGCCAGCGACCATGTGGCGACGGCAATACTTGCCGCGCGGTTCAAACCAGCCCGGTCGACGAAGAGGCCCGCAAACGGTGCGCAGGCCGCGTAGAGGATAGAGAACGCGGACAGAACAAACCCAAAGTCCTGGTTGCTGAGATGGAATTCGGCTTTCAGCACCGGAGCAAGCTGCGCGAGGATCTGACGGTCCAGATAATTCAGGGCGGACGATAGTACGAAAACTCCAAGCACTACCCATCGGATGGGCATTCAGAAGATCATCACCGGAACTCGATGACCGCCGCCTCTCCCGCGGTTGCGGTCTTTGCGTCGGGCTTCTCGAAATAGTCGATAGCAACCGGCCGCGGAGGACGCTGCGGCCCGCAGCTCAGTGTCTCCTGACGCGTCCCCTGCACGACGATTTTCGATGGATCGCGAATCAGCAGGCGTGTCGTCTTCCCATTCGCCTGCACAATCAGACGTGTCTGCGACTTGCCGCATTCCACCTGTTGAAGCACGCCGGTGATTCGTCCGGATGCGGTGGGGCCGGTCCACCATTGCTCCACCTTCCCTTCGTGCGGCGTGGCGCCGGCATTGGCTTTCTCTTCCGCCTCCCGAATTCTTGTGAGCGCTTCGTCGCGTAGTTGATCAAGCTCGCGCTGCTTTTCCGCTGCGATTCGCATCTTCTCGGCGTATGCTGCCTCGATGCGCTTCTGGTCGTTCTCCCGGCGAATTTGGCTGAGCTTCTCGCGTTCTTCGGCCGACGCCGCAGCCCGCTCCGCGCCCGCCCAGGCTTTTGCCGCGTCCGCAAAACGGTTTTCGGCTTCGAGCAATTCGGCAAGTTCCTTCCACAGTTTCGAATTGCGCGGATCAATCGCCGTGGCTTTTGTCAGATGGTCGATTTTTTGGGCTGGTTCCGGTGTGTCG
>DASTMK010000009.1:0-17428 GCA_035714225.1 Bryobacteraceae bacterium
TGATCGACAGGCTGTCCGACGCCGGCGTCGCGACATTCAACCTGGCCGTCGATTCCGTTGAAGACCGCGAAGAACTGCCCAAGGCCCTCAACCCGATCCGGCGCGAGTTCGAGTATCTCATCACCAAGCAATACGTCTACGATTACAGCGTCTTCTTCAACATCAACATCACACGCATCAATCTGGAGGACGTCAAAGCGCTGACCGAGATAGCTCACGATGTGGGGATAGCAACCGACTATCACATCAACGAGGCGCCGATGCTCGATCAACCTCACTTCAAGCATACGGATGCGAACGAAACCTTCATTACTCCGGAGGACTGGCCCCAGGTCGACTCGGTGATCGATTGGCTTATCGAAAAGTCCCGTTCGGGGTTCAAGATGGTTAATTCCATCCGGCGCCTGGAGGAGATGAAGCAGTTCATGCGGGGTAAGTTGCAGGACTGGAATTGCCGCGCCGGCCAAAACTCGTTGATCATCCGGACGGATGGCACGCTGGCGCCGTGTTTCCCCATGTATTCCGCATCGTACGACTGGGGAGTGGCAAGCCAACCCAGCTTCAACATCCATCAACTGCAAGACATGAAGAGAGAGTGCCAGCCGCACTGCTTCTCAACGCTGAATCACAACCTCGCGTACTGTTACGATGCCGGGCGTGCTTTCAAGTGGGTATTGAAACAGGCGCTGCGCGGTTTTAGAGGAACTACAGGCGGCTTTGACGAGTGAGGCTGGAGATCGATTGCGAGCCCGGCGGCGATGAGGTGGAGGCTTTGTTAACGGAAGATCAGCGTCTGCACATCAGAAATGCGCTCGAAGCCAGGCGTCGCGAACTGATCGATGGCATTCGCAGCCAAGCCGTGGAACTTGCGGTCAGCGATGGCATTCACGACCCCATCGATAAAGTCCAGATGATGGCCTATCGCGATGAGGCGGTCCAACAGGTGGGACGGCTCTCCGAAACTTTATCGAGCGTGGAGAAGTCACTCGCAGCGCTGTCCGGCGGCTACTATGGCCATTGCGCCGAGTGTGGTAAGCCAATCGCGGCAAAGCGGTTGGAGGTCATTCCGTGGGCAAGCCACTGCCTCAATTGCCAGGCGCGAAGGGAGTCCAACCATCATGCCGGTGCTGGACCTTCGGGCGACGAGCGTGAGGCGGCGGCATAACCGGCCTTGGCCTTTCCGGCCGATTTACTCCTTGCTTTGTCCCGACAGAAGCGCTGAGGCCGCCTGCGCGACGCCGGCGGCGAATTGCTGCGCCAGCGCGGTGGCGCTTTCCGAGGTGTGTCGAAGCGTGGCAAGCCAGAAACCATAGGCCAGACATGCATTGACAGCGTAAGGGACGAGATGAATTGAGAGGATAACCCGCGAACGCGAATCTGGAAAGTGTAGAGCGAGTTCGCATTGCCACTTGATTCCGACAGAGCCGACCTCATTGCGATGAAGGTCGGCGGCATATTCGGGAGCCTCCAGAAGAGCCCAGTTCGTCAGCACTGCATTAGACGCGCCGGAAACGCAAACGGACACAGTCGCCTCCGCCATGCTCTCTATGCACTCTAACGGGCTTTTCCGGCCGATCGAAGCCAAACGATCGTCGAGCGCCCGCAGGCGTGTCTCGATGTTGTTTTCAACGGCATCCCTGAACAGACGCTCCTTGCTGTTGAAGTGAACGTATAGCACAGGCTCCGAGACTCCCGCCGCTTTGGCGAGCGCTTGCGTCGTGGTCCCGTGCAGACCTGTCCGGGCAAACTGCGCTGCCGCAATCTCGAAAATCTGTGAGCGCCGGTCTGCGCTCGCGAGGCGCTTGGATTCTCTCCCGCAATCAGCCATCGGCGTCCTTGGTAGGAATCAACCCCTGCACAATGTAGGAAGTATAAACGCCACTGGCGAGCAGTCGAACGCCCTTGGCCGTGAGACGCCTCAGCAAGGCGCGGCCGGCCTCGTCGATTATCGTGAGGTCGCGCAGGAAGAGAGCAACCGGCTTGCCGGTCGATATCTCCTGGCTGCAATACGTCTCAACGAACTCGATGCAATCGTGGGAGAGTTTCCCGTCGATGGTGATGACCGTGCCCGACTGCTCTTCTGTCCTGCCGACATGGAACATGGTGATCTATCTCTCGTCAGGTTCCGATGCACGCTGCTATCCAATTTACTTACGACCTTGGAAGCTGAATTGCGATCATCCAGTTGATCCTAACGCGGAATGGGCGGGTTTGAAGGAGCATCATGCCGACGATCGACATCTGCCAACGTCAATTGCCGAAATCGGCGCCCCCTGGTAGCATTCTGGATATGGGAATCCCAGATTCGAAGATCTACAAAGCGCTTTTCGATCTTTCTCAATCGATCGCCGGGCACACCGATCTGGAGACTCTCTGCAACTCGCTGGCAGACTCGCTACGGCACGTCGTTTCGTTCGATTTTCTGGCGCTGGTTCTTCACGATCCTGTCCGCGATCAGCTCCGTTTGCATGCGATCAGCACAAGCCGGCCCTACAAAAACCATAGGGAAGTCGTCCTTCCCGCGGATGGCGACCATTTCGGCGCGCTGGTCTGGCGCGATCAGAAACCGCTGGTGTTATCGCCGCTCTACAAAGAGACTCAATACCGCGATGTGGTGGACGAAGCGCTGCAAGCGGGGATTCAGGCGATCATTCTGGTCCCTCTTTCAAACGGCGACCGCCGGCTCGGGATCCTAGGGTTCGGATTTACCGCACCCTTCCAGCCTGACGAAGGCGCAGTGGCATTCCTACAGCGGGTTGCATCGGAAGTCGCGGTTTCCGTCGAGGGCTATCTGACCCGGCACGCGCTTTTACACGAGCGCGACCGGATACGGGTGTTGTTCGAGATCACCAATGCCCTGGTTTCCAAGCTCCCGCTGGAAGAGCTCTTCTCGGCGATCTCCGAACAGATCAGCCGCGTCGTTGAGCACGATTTTGCAGTCGTGGGACTACTGGACAAAGACACAGGAAGAATCCACCTTAGCGGGCTACATTCACCCGGTGGCATTCAGGTCGAGATCGAGGAGACATCGGGCGATCCGGAGGGACTTCCTCCGGGCGAAGCATTGGCCACCGGGAAACCAGTCGTGATAACCGAACCCGACTTCGAACGTTTTCGGTCTCCGCGTTACCGCAAGTACTTCGAGATGGGCTTCCGTTCGGGCTGTGCGATCCCGTTTACCGGCGTAAACGGGATCTCCGGCGTGCTCAGCCTGGCCCGCAAAAGTGGAGAGCCGTTTACGAACGACGAAGTGGACCTATTGGTTCAGGTGGCACGCCAGATTGCCATTGCGACAGAGAATTCACTCGCCTACCGCGAGCTTTTGCAGATCAAGGATAAACTGGCCACCGAAAAACTGTATCTCGAAGATGAGATCCGCACCGATCAGAACCTGGGCAACATGATCGGGGAAAGCCCGGCCTTTCAAGCCGTGCTGAGTGCCATTCAGGTCGTGGCCCCGACGGACGCCACGGTGCTCATCGAGGGCGAAACGGGGACCGGAAAGGAACTGGTCGCTCGCGCTTTGCACGACTTGAGCGGACGGAGCCAGCGCTCCTTCATCAAAGTGAATTGCGCGGCCATTCCCGCAACGTTGCTCGAAAGCGAATTGTTCGGCCACGAGAAGGGCTCGTTCACCGGCGCGTTCGCGCAGAAGATCGGCCGGTTTGAGCTGGCGCATCAGGGGACGCTGTTCCTGGACGAGGTCGGAGAGATCCCGCTGGAACTGCAATCCAAGCTGCTGCGCGCCATCCAGGAACAGGAACTGGAGCGTCTGGGCGGCAACCGGACCATCCGGGTGGATGTCCGTTTTATTGCCGCGACAAACCGCAGTCTTAAGCAGATGGTGGACGAAGGCAAGTTCCGCAGCGACCTTTACTACCGGCTGCATGTCTTTCCTTTGATGGTTCCTCCCCTGCGGGAGCGAAAGGAAGATATTCCTCTCCTGATTCGTTACTTTACACAGAAGTATGCGAAGCGGATGAACCGTCCGATTGAATCGGTTCCTTCGGCTGCCATCGAAGCCTTGACCAACTACGAATGGCCGGGCAACATCCGCGAATTGCAGAACGTGATTGAGAGATCCGTCATCCTTAGTCCTGGCCGCGTGCTTCAGATCGCGATTCCGGCGATTGCGGAACCATCCTCTCTTGCCGCCAGAACACCCCGGCTTGAAGAATCCGCCGAGCGCGAACGGATCCTCCGGGCTTTGCACGAATCCCATGGGAAAGTGGCGGGGCCAAACGGGGCCGCGGCCCGCCTTGGCTTCCGGCGTACGACTCTGCAATCCCGAATGAAGAAACTCGGCATTGAGCGCCAGTACCGCTGACTTCGGCAATTGACTGGCAAATGCCGAAGTTGACGAAGCGATCTTCGGCAGTACACCCGTAAGTCTTTTTATCTAAATTCACCCTCTTGGCGGCTGGCATGCGTTTCCTATATTTCGAGACAAAAATGCGAAATGAGCATCTTGTTGTAACCGGCCTCGTTCTCTCGGTCCTGGTCTCCTCGAGTTGTAAGCCCAAGGCAAGCGCCGTACCCTCCCAGGCAGGCCCTGCCGAAGTCGCAACCGTCACGATCCGGCCCGAACGAACGGTGTTGACCACTGAATTACCCGGGCGGACCTCCGCCTATCTTGTTGCTGAAATCCGCCCCCAGGTAAATGGCCTTATTCAGAACCGCCTTTTCCGGGAAGGTTCCAATGTCAAGGCCGGCGATCTGCTCTATCAGATCGATCCCGCGCCCTATCAAGCTGCCTACGATCAAGCCAAGGCCGCTCTCGTCACGGCTGAAGCGGATCTCGTCACGGCCGAGGCAAATCTCCCGGCCATCCGTTCCCGCGCAGAGCGTTTAAAAGGGCTGGTGGCCATTCACGCGGTCTCACAGCAGGATTACGACGACGCCAGCGCGGCTTTGCGACAGGCCGAGGCCAGTCTGGCGGCACGCAAGGCCTCTGTTGAGATCAATCGGGCAGCCGTGGAGAGCGCCCGTATCAATCTCTCCTTTACTCCCATCAAGGCGCCCATCTCAGGACGCATCGGCATATCGAGTATCACGGCCGGCGCGCTGGCTACCGCCTATCAGCCAACCCCACTGGCGGTTATACAGCAGTTGGACCCCATCTACGTGGATGTGGTGCAAGCCAATGCGGAACTGCTGCGCTTGCGGCAGCGATTGGAAAGCGGACGGCTCAAACGCAATGGAACGGTTCAGAACAAGGTGAAGCTGTTCCTGGAAGACAAAACGCCCTATCCTCTGGCGGGCACGCTGCAATTTCAGGATGTCACGGTAGACCCGGCCACCGGCTCGGTCACGCTGCGGCTGGTTTTTCCCAACCCAAAACAGGTGCTTCTACCGGGCATGTTTGTGCGTGCGGTCGTACAGGAGGGGGTGAGCGAACAGGCCCTTCTCGTCCCTCAGCAGGGCGTCACCCGCAACACCAAGGGCATTCCCGTTGCCTGGGTTGTGGGACAGGACGAAAAGGTTGAGGAGCGGATTCTCGAACTGGACCGGGCCATCGGTGACAAATGGCTGGTCACCAGCGGGCTGGTCGCCGGTGACCGGCTGATTGTCGAGGGGTTCCAGAAGGTGCGTCCGGGTGCCCAGGTTCGGGCGGTTCCCTTTGACGCAAACGGCAGTCCCGCGGCATCCGGAGGCCAGGACAAGGCGAACGGAGGAAGCGGTGTCTAAATTTTTCCTCCACCGGCCCGTCTTTGCGTGGGTCATCGCCATCGGGATGATGGTCGGCGGCGCCCTCGCCATCTACAACCTGCCCATCTCGCAATATCCGCCCATCGCACCGCCGTCGATCTCGATTCGTGCCGTCTATCCCGGCGCGACGGCAAAGACCGTGGAAGACAGCGTGGTCCAGATCATCGAGCAGAAAATGACGGGCCTCGACAGGATGCTCTACATCTCCGCCACCAGCGACTCGTCGGGCAGCGGCGTGCTGGAGTTGACCTTCGCTCCCGGCACCGACCCCGATCTGGCATGGTCCAAGGTACAGAACAAGCTGCAACTCGCAATGCCGATGCTGCCCGAGGTGGTGCAGCGGCAGGGCGTCACGGTGGCGAAATCGACCCGCAACTACCTGATTATGGTTGGCATCGCGTCGACGACCGACAACATGGATCTGTACGATCTGAACGACTACGCAGTGTCGCAGATCCAGCCGTCTCTGGCGCGCGTGCCCGGCGTCGGCGAAGTGGAGGCGTTCGGCTCGCAATACTCCATGCGCGTTTGGATGGATCCAAACAAGCTCACGCAGTACAACATGACGGTCAGCGATATTATCGCGGCGATTCGTACGTACAACGTGCAGGTGTCGGCCGGACAATTCGGCGGGATGCCGGCCGTCCAGGGACAGCGGCTGAACGCCTCGATTCTCGTCCAGTCCTTGCTGAAGACACCCGAGGAATTCGGCGCGATTCCGCTGCGCAACAACCCCGACGGATCGATCGTTCGCGTTCGCGACATCGCCCGTACGGAGTTGGGAACGGAGTTCTACGACGTACAGGCCTCTTATAACGGAAGGCCGGCGGCTGTGCTGCCCGTTCGCCAGGAGCCGGGCGCCAACGCGCTCGATACCGCGGCGGCGGTAAAAGCCAAGATGGAAGAGTTGTCGCAGTACTTCCCCCCCGGGGTTCAGGTGATCTACCCGTACGACACGACGCCTTTCGTGCGTGTCGCTATCGGTGAAGTGGTGAGAACGCTATTCGAGACGATCTTCCTCGTGTTCCTCATCATGTACCTGTTTCTGGGCAACATGCGCGCGACGCTGGTGCCCACCATCGCCGTGCCGGTGGTTATCCTCGGAACGTTTGGCGTATTGGCGCTGTTCGGCTTCTCCATCAACATGCTGACGATGTTCGCCATGGTGCTTGCCATAGGCTTGCTCGTGGACGACGCCATCGTTGTGGTGGAGAACGTGGAGCGCGTGATGAGCGAAGAGGGGCTCTCACCATGGGAGGCCACGATGAAGTCCATGGACGAGATCACCGGCGCGCTGGTCGGTATCGGATGCGTCCTGTCGGCCGTTTTCGCGCCGATGATCTTCTTCCCGGGTTCCACGGGCGTTATCTATCGACAGTTCTCGGTGACCGTAATTGCGTCCATGCTCCTATCCGTCGTTGTCGCTCTTGTCCTGACTCCGGTTCTGTGCGCATCTCTGCTGAAGCCTGTACCGAAGGGGCACGAAGCCGCGGAGACCGGCTTTCGCCTGTTGCGGCCGTTCTTCCTCGCCTTCGATCGCGCGTTCAACCGTCTGCGCGACGGCTATCATGCCACGGTGGGACAAATCCTCCGGTTCAAGATCCCATCGCTCGCGGCCTTCGTCTTGATTGTAGCGGCGATGGTTTATTTCTTCCAGAAGATGCCAACGGCGTACCTGCCCGATGAAGACCAGGGAATGCTGATGGCGATGGCTCAACTGCCGGTCGGCTCCACTCGCGAGCAGACCGACGAGGTGCTGTCCGAAGTCCGCCGACACTTTCTCGAAGACGAGAAGGAGGCCGTGGAGTCTATCATGACCGTGTCCGGCTTCAGCTTTGCCGGCCGCGGCCAGAACCAGGCCATGGCCTTCGTCAAGCTGAAGGATTGGGATCTGCGCGATCGTGAAGATCTGCGCGCGCCCGCCGTCGCCGGAAGAGCGCTGGGCGCTTTCTCCAAACTGCGCAACGCCGTCGCCTTTGCATTCCCGCCCCCGGCCGTCGTGGAGTTGGGCACCGCCACCGGATTCGACTTCATGCTGCAGGATCGCGGCGGCCTCGGTCACGAGAAGCTGATGGAGGCGCGCAGGCAGGTGATGACGCTCGCCATGAAGGATCCGCGCTTGACGCGCGTCCGTCCGAACGGCCTGGATGATGTGCCCGAGTATCACGGCGACGTCGATTGGGAAAAAGCCGGCACGTGGGGCGTTCCCATCGGTAACATTCACCAGACGATATCGGCTGCCTTTGGCAGCGCCTATGTCAACGACTTCATTCAGGGCGGACGAGTGAAACGCGTGTATGTACAGGCCGACGCGCCGTACCGTATGCTTCCTGGCGACCTGGAGCGGCTGTACGTCCGCAACAACAAGGGCGCGATGGTGCCTGTTAGCGCTCTTGCATCCGGCAAATGGGTGTACGACTCTCCGCGCCTGGAAAGGTTCAACAGCTTCCCCGCGCTCAATTTCCAGGGCGAGCCCGCGCCGGGTAGAAGCTCCGGCGAGGCGATGCAGGCGATGGAAGAGATCGTGGCCAAGCTGCCGCAGGGCATCGGTCACGACTGGACCGGCGTCTCTTACCAGGAACGTGCCGGCCAGGCGCAGACCGGGCTCTTGTACTCCTTTTCGGTTCTGGTCATCTTCCTCGTATTGGCGGCGCTTTACGAGAGTTGGACGGTCCCGATTTCGATCATATTGGCCCTGCCTCTCGGAGTGATCGGAGGCGTGCTGGCTTCTTCCCTCCGGGGATTGCCCAATGACGTCTATTTTCAGATCGGATTGCTTACGGTCCTGGGGTTGACGACTAAAAACGCCATTCTGATCGTTCAGTTCGCCAAGATTCGCGTGGAGCAGGGAGCGGGCTTGATTGAGGCGACGCTCGAGGCGGCCAAGCTCCGGCTCCGCCCGATCGTGATGACGTCGCTCGCGTTCGGTTTCGGCGTTCTGCCTTTGGCGCTTGCCAGAGGGGCGGGAGCGGGGGCTCAACAGGCCATCGGCACCAGCGTTTTGGGTGGGATGATTACAGCCACCTTCCTGGCAATCTTTTTTATCCCCCTGTTTTTTGTGATGGTGGTGCAACTGTTCGAAAGAAGGAAGCGCCGGCGCATCGAGGCGGAGGAGCTATAGTATGTATCGAAAACTTCTTCTTCTGGGGATGGCTTTCTTCCTGTGCGGGTGTCTACGCCCCGGAGCATATCACCGGCCTGCGCCGCCGGTGCCGAATTCCTGGCCGGAGGGTGCCGCCGCCCAAGCCGGCGCGCCGGATGTGCCCGAAGCCGCCAGCGTGAAGTGGCAGGAATTTTTCACCGATCGCGGGCTTCAATCTGTGATTGAGCTGGCTCTGGCTAATAATCGCGACCTGCGAATAGCCACGCTCAACATCGAGAGAGTTCAGGCCTTGTACCGGATCCAACGTGCCGAACAGTTCCCCACGGTTAGCGTATCCGCCGCCGGAGATCTCTACCGGCTTCCCAAAAGCGCGGGGTTCGCCGGGTTGATCGTTCCGGAGGCCGTGACGGTCCAACAATACAACATAAATCTGGGCGCTGCTTCCTGGGAACTCGACCTCTTCGGACGTGTTCGCAGCTTGAAGAGCGCGGCGCTCGAACGATTTCTGGCGACAGAGCAGGCCCGTTCCGCGACGCAGATCGCGCTGGTGGCCGCGGTAGCGAACAGCTATCTTGCCCTGGCCGCCGATCGCGAGAACCTGCGTCTGGCCCAGGACACTCTCGCTACACAGCAGGCTTCCTACGAACTGATCCTGCGCACACGAGAGGCGGGCATGGCCTCTGACCTGGACGTCCGCCAGGCGCAGAGCCAGGTGGAGGCGGCACGAGTGGATATCGCCCGCTACACCGGCCAGGTGGAATTGGACGAGAATGCGCTCAACCTTTTGGCAGGCACAACGGTTCCGGCCAATCTGCTGCCCGGCGACCTGGATTCTGCTGGCTCGCTAAAGGATATCGGTGCCGGATTACCTTCGGAAGTGCTGCTCCGGCGCCCGGACATTCTCATGGCGGAGCACCAGTTGAAAGCGGCGTACGCCAACATCGGGGCAGCCCGCGCGGCATTCTTCCCGCGAATCGCCCTGACGGCCGGCGCCGGTCTCATGAGCGCCGATCTATCCGACTTGTTCAAATTCGGAGCCAAAACATGGAACTTTGCGCCGCAAGTTGCATTGCCCATCTTCGATGCAGGCGCTCGCAAGGCGAATCTCAAGGTGACTGAGGTAGACCGGGAAGCAGCTACCGCGGAATATGAGAAGGCGATTCAATCGGCCTTCCGCGAAGTGAGCGACTCCCTGAGCCTGAGGACCACGCTGATGGAACAGCAGAGCGCACAGCAGGAGTTGGTGAAGACAGTGGAGGCGGCCTACCGGCTTTCAGAGGCTCGTTACAAAGCGGGGATCGACAGCTACCTGAGCGTCCTCGTTGCTCAACGATTGATGTATAGCGCGCAACAGGGATTGATCGGCCTCCGCATGGCTCGTCTGGGGAATCTGGTTACCCTTTACAAAGTGCTGGGCGGAGGAGCGTAGGATGGTCGTATCAAAGAGAGCAAATGAGATTCCTCCTCGCCGTACTTCCGCTTTCTGTGATGGCCGCGGACCACGTGGGCGATCTGCGGCCCCTGCAAACTGTCGAGTTGCATGCTGAAACGCACCATGTGCAAGGCATCGATGTAGATCGCGACACCCTGTGGGTATCTGCCGTGGATACGCGAGGCCGGCGTGGACTGCTTTTCCGGTTTGATCGTAAGACCGGCAAGCTGCTTCACTCCGCCGAAGTGCACAGCGGCAAGCGCTATCATCCGGGAGGCATCAGCATAGAGGGCGATAGCGTGTGGGTGCCGGTCGCGGAGTATCGCCGTTCCAGCACGACCAGTATGCAGAAACGCCACCGCGAGACGTTCGCTTTGCAAGCCGAATTTGACATCAACGACCATATAGGAGCCGTCGCTGTCGTGCCGGAAGGTCTGGTGGGCGCCAATTGGGACGCACGCGAGCTTTACGTCTGGACGAAGTCCGGCAAACGGTTGCGGCGCGTGGTGAATCCGGCGGGCATCGCGATCCAGGATATGAAGTTCGTCAATGGGCGCCTGATCGCAGGCGGCCTGGAACGCGACGGCCGCGGAGCCGTGATCTGGCTCGAATGGCCTGGACTAAAAGAGTTGCGGAGAATACATGTGGGACGCACGGACCGCGGCGTAGCGTTTACTCACGAAGGTCTCGCTGTCCACGGGCGCACGCTGTACCTGCTACCGGAAGACGGACCAAGCCGGCTCTTCCGTTTCGAGATTCCGGACACCGTCGATCAGTAGAATCAGGACGGCCTGGCCGGTACGATCAGAATACTTTGCGGAATGTGAGATTGATGCGGGAAGCTCCGGTGAGCGGATGTTGTCCATCCTTCAACGGGGCGACACCGTGATAGACGAAACGGGCGGGTCCGCCCCACACCGCAACATCGCCATTCTCCACGCGCAGCCGGCGCACCGGATCGGAGCGGCGCTTGCCGCCCCACAGGAATACGGCAGGCAGGCCTAACGATACGGAGACGATAGGTGCCCAGGCGTCCTTCTCGTCACGATCCTGATGCAGGCCGAGCTTGGTGCCTGCGACATAGCGGTTGATGAGACACGCATCGGGATCGTAGCCCGCGAACCCGCCCTGCGCGGCGGCGCGCACTGCCAGGTCCAGAAATGCCACCGGCATCGCCGGCCATGGTGCTCCGGTAGCGGGATCAACCGGGTCATAACGGTAGCCGGTGCGGTCGGATACCCACCCGACGCGGCCGCAATTGGTCATGGCGACGGACATGGTATAACCGCCGGGCGTGACCAGATGGCGGAACGGCGCTGCCTGCGCGATCCGCTCCACTTCGTCGATCAGCATCGGCGCTTCGGATGCAGCGAAGCCGCGCAGAAGCACGGCGCCTTCTTCCAGAGGCTCCAGGGAAGGCGGCAGTGAATTGCTGTCGAACAGAACGGTCATACAGCGTCCCGTTCCGGCCTCACACTCTACCCCGCAATCGATCGATCTGGCGGCGGTCGCGTTTCGACGGCCGTCCTTCCTCGAAGGCGTCGAAGTACGGCATCGCTTTGCGCTCTTCCGCCAACTGCCTCCGCGACTCCCGGCTCGCATCGGTCTCTTTGTAAAGAGTCTGTGCAACCGCAGCCGGGCCGCGCATCTGGCTGAGGGCCAGGATCTCCACTTGAAAATCGCCCGCGTCGTTTTTTACTCGCAGCAGGTCGCCGGGCCGGACTTCCCGTGAAGGCTTGCATTGCTGTCCATTCGCCTCGATCCTGCCGAGATCACACGCCCGCGCAGCGAGTGATCGCGTCTTGAAGAACCGGGCGGCCCAGAGCCACTTGTCAATTCGGACCCGGTCACTTGGTCCATTTCTTCCGGTCATACTTGAAGGTCTTCCAGCTTTCAGCGGCGCGGCCATTAAGGTCCCACACCACGCGGCCCTTGCGCAGAGTCAACTCCGCGATAAGCCGCTGTCCGCCGGAATTAACGGCGCCGGCGGAGTCGATGAAGCCGAAATCGCCGGTTAACGTCCGGAGAACGGTAATGTCCGCCTCGGAGCCGACATCGAGGTTGCCGAGTTCCTGACGCTTGATCTGGCGCGCCGGATTCCATGTGGACATGCGGATCACTTCTTCGAGTGTCGAACCCTGGTTGAGGATCGCCGACATGACATTGGTCATGGTCTTCATCCCCGAATTCATACTACCAGTATGCAGGTCGGTCGAAATGGAATCCGGCGGGAATCCCTGCTCGAAACCGGGCACGGCGACGTACCAGTAGAAACTGCCGGCGCCGAAGCCGACATCGAAGATGATGCCGCGTTTGCGGGCGGTGAACATAGCCGGGTTGATCTTTCCGTCGGGCAGCAGTTCCTCGCGATGCCCCGAGTAGCAGTGAGTGTAGATATCGCCGGGCCTGAGCTTGTCGAGCAGCAGCGTTGGCAGATTGCGAATCTGATTCAAGTATCCGAAGTCCACCATAACCGGCATGTCCGCCTCAGTGCCCGCTTTCACCGCGGCTTCGATGGATTCCCAACCCGGACCGGCGAAGTGAGCGGACTTGAATCCGACAACGACGTCGCGGTTCGCTTTGGCAACGCGGGCCGCGGTCTGCGAATCAAGACCGGACACCTCGTCTTCTTTTCCAGTACCCATGCCGGCGGCGGCGATATTGAGCAGCGCGAGGACGCGCGTCTGCGCCCTATCGACGACGCGCGCGCGGAAATCGGCGAAGTTGTTAGCGCCCGACGTGCCGGCATCGACCACGGTGGTAACGCCGCTGCGGAACGTGTGGGCATCGGCCTGGACGTTGCTGTCCCGCGCGACATCTTTATTCTCCGGACGCGGATAGACGTGGACGTGGATGTCGATGAGACCCGGCGTGACGGTAAGGCCCGACACGTCCACGGTCCTTCTAGCCTGCGATGCCGGGATGCCGGTCGCGATACGCGCAATCTTGCCTCCGGCGACGGCGACGTCCATCGGCGCGTTGACCTTGTTTTTGGGATCGATGACGTGGCCGCCTTTGAGCAGCAGATCGTACGTCTGCGCATGGAGTGCGGAAGCCAAAACAAACAGTGGCAATAATGTCTTCTTCATAAAGCGATCCATTCCTCGAAGTTTTCAGAATAAGTACTTCAACGCAAATTGCATCTGGCGATTGTCAAGCCAGGTGGACGTGATCTGACCAAACGAAGGACCGCCGAGTTGTGCGTTGGGAGCGCGGAACTGCGGCGTATTCCAGAGGTTGAAAGCTTCCCAACGGAACTGAAACCGGTGACCTTCGGTTATGGGAAACTCCTTGAACAACCCGATGTCCCAAACTTTCATACCGGGCTGGCGCAGCGTGTTGCGGCCGACGGCTCCGTACTTCAGCTCGGCGAACTGAAATGCGTCCGTGTTGAACCAGCGGGAGGGATCGGGATTGCTCAGCTTCGGACTCTGGCCGGAAACATAGTCGGGCCGCTGTGTAGCGGAGCCGGTGCCTTGCCGGTTGCCTTGCTGTGTGACGGTGAACGGAAATCCGGTCTGGTAAGTGAGAATGCCATTGAACGACCAGTTCGCCAGTGCAAACCGCAGAGCGCCGCGCCAGCTTGCCGGAGTGGGAACGCTCCACAGAAAGCTGGTGGTGAAGCGATGACGGTAGTCGAATCCCGAGTTCGCACGCTCGCAAGCAAAGCAGTTCTGGTTCTGAACGCCTCCGGGGGTGAACGGCAGCGACTCGTTTGTACCGTAAGCCTGGTCGATATTGTGTGCCCAGGTGTAACCGGCCAGGAACGAGAGACCACGGCTGAAACGCCGCTCCGCTCGCACCTGCATGGATTGGTAATACGACTTGCCGTCGCTGGCAAGATAGCGGATGGCTCCCCAGCGCGGGAAAGGCCGCCGCGGCTGGAAGGCGCCGGTCCCGGGTAGCGCGTCATTCAGATTTCGGCTGTTATCCAGATGCGAAGCCTGGCTGCCGACATAGGCCAGCTCGAGCGCGGTGGATTCTGAAAGCTGCCGCTGCACGGAGGCGCTCCACTGGACGTTATAAGCGTTCACGCGATCCGGCGGAATGTAAACGACGTTGATAGGCGGGGCAGCCGCTTCGAGGGCGATGGGGAAGGGATTGTCAAAAGTCAGCGCGGTGGGGTTCTGCGGGTCGGCGACAAACGTGATGGAAGCTCGCCGCTCGGGGTCCGAAAACACGGTGAGATTGTTCATCTGGTTCGCATTATTGAATACGCCGCCGCCCATGCGTATGACCCATCCGTCAGCGGGCCGGTAGGCAAGCCCCAGCCGCGGCCAGAAGCGATTTTTCTCCGCGTTATAAAAGCGAGCCGGCTCGCGTGGTTCGGTGGCGGACGACTCGGGATAAAGATATCCGCCAGGACGGTCGAGACGCAACGCGCGTTGAATTCCGTTGATCTCGTCCACGGTGCCGACATAGTCGTATCGCAAACCCAGATTGAGTGTGAGCTTGCGAGTGGCCTTCCATTCGTCCTGGACATACCAGGCGTAAGTGTGCTGGCGGAATTCGACGGGAAGAATCCCTTCCGGCGACTGCGATTGCGACGGGAAGCCGATCAGAAAGTCTGCAACGGCGTTGCCTGTGACCTGCCCGTTGAATTGAAATTGCCCGCGGGGCACGTTGGCTCCGGCGCGGTCCATGCGAAGACGGCGGAAATCGATTCCGGCTTTGAAGGTGTGAACTCCGCGAGTCCAAGTAATGCTGTCTACGATCTGCCAGGTTTCACTGACATTGAAATCCGGGAGCAGGTCGCCGTCGCCCATCGTGAGATAGCCGGAAATGGCCATCGGCACGTAACCGGTCTCCAGCGGAGAAAGCGGCCGCGACTGCCCCGCTCCGGCTCCGGCACGGATGCCCTGGAGTCCTACCGATTCGGGGTCGAAGTTCGTGTTCGTGCGCGGGTTTTTGCGAAGTATCCAGTTCCGGTTGAACCCGAGCCGGGCCTCATTGATCACGGTGGGGCTGAAGATGTGCGTATGGCTCAGCACGGCGTTGCGGGCGGTGATGCGGCTGTCGATGGTGGAGAAGTAATTGATGGGGATCGTTGGGAAATTGTAGTTGAACACGGCGACTCGGGCGAACAGTTTGTCGTTGGAGCCGATATTGTGATCGCCTCGTGCAAACACCTGGTTCACGTTATTGAGCTGCTGATCGACGCCGGCCAGGTTGGCGCCGGTACCGGGGAGATTCGGCTGCGGGTGGATTTCGAGATAGCGGCGTGAGATGGGGCTGATGCGGCTCTCCGGAAGAACGTTGCCGGCGAACGTCCCGCCAAGCGGGTCGCGCAACGGAGTGGCAAGCGAGGTAAAGTCGCTGCTTCGGAAAGCGGTGGGAACCACCGACGCCACGGAGGCCACTTCCTGTTTTTCGCGCTGTCCCTCGTAGTTCACCATCCAGAAGGTGCGGTCGCGGCCGTTGTAGAGCTTCGGAATCCAGACCGGGCCGCTCAGCACAAACCCAAACTGGTTACGTTGCAGGACGTCTTTGCTGAGAGGCCGGGGACGGAAGTAATTGCGGGCATCGAAATTGTCGTTGCGCAGAAACTCGAACAGGGCGCCGTGAACCTGGTTTGTGCCGGGCCTGGTGAGGATTTCCACCTGCGCCCCGGCATTGTGGCCGTACTCGGCGGAGTAGGTGCCGGCGTGTACTTTGAATTCCTGTATGGCCTCGATGGACGCTCTAAAAAACGTGGCGTTGTTAATGTTCCAGGCCGTACTGACGCCATCGTAGAGCACCTGGCCCTGGTTCTCCCGCATGCCGTTCGCACTGATCGCGATGGCGGTATCCCGGCGCCCGTACTGATTGGTGTTGGACGAAATGCCTTTGATAACGCCGGGCATGAGGCCCGCGAGGTTGGCGAAGTTGCGCCCGTTGAGCGGGAGATCGACCACGCGCCTCTGTTCGACCACGTTGCCCATGGTCGCATCGTCGGTGTTCAGGATGACGCCGCGGGCGCTCACCTCTACCGCCTCAGAGACCGCGCCGACCTGGAGCTGAAAATCAACGCGGGCTTTCTGATTGAGTTGAAGAATCAGCCCCGTGCGCACATCGGCCTTGAAACCATCCCGCTCCGCACGGACAATGTACTCGCCCGGCGCCATGAAAGGGAAGACGTACGTACCGGATTCGCCGGTGACCACGCGTCGAACCTGTCCAGTGGCGACGTGGGTGGCGCTAATGGCAACGGCGGGCACGACGGCACCGCTTTGATCTTCAACGATGCCCAAAATCTGAGTGGATTCTCCGCTCTGTGCGAAGCCGGCGGGCGGCAACGCAAGGCCGAGCAACAAAACGAAACCCAGGTGTGTCTGGTGCATTTCAGCCTCTCTGTGCGGAGCATTATATACCCGATATACCCGGAGCATCGCCAAAGTTAGCACCCGTAAAGAACGCTTTTGAAGGGGAGAAGGTAAAAAGCGGGTACTACCTTGACTTTGACTCTTTACTGTGATAGGTTCCCTCCGTCCGGATCACGATACTTGTGATCGCAGTACAACGTACGGGAAAGAGCTAGGGGGATTTTTATATGACTCGATTAATTCGAAGAAGGTGGATTTCGTTCCCCTTCATCGCGGTACTTTTCTGTTGCGCGGGGGCGTTTGCGCAAGAGTACCGCGGAAGAGTACAAGGCACGGTAACCGACCCGAGCCAGGCATCCGTGGCCGGGGCGAGCGTGACGTTGAGGAACGTCAATACAGGGGTGGAAACTTCGCGCCAGACTGAAGCGAATGGCGCTTACCTGTTCGATTTCGTGCAGCCGGGCAGTTACTCCATTACAGTGCAAGCCGCCGGCTTCCAGCGTTTCGTTCAGGAGAACATTAATGTCTTGACGCGCGGCGACGTGACGGTGAACGCCACGTTAAGCGTCGGCGGCGTCACCGAGACGGTTACGGTAACCGAGGAGGTGGCCCAGGTGCAGTTCAATACCTCCACGATGACCACCACGGTGCAAGGCAGCATGCTGAAGGACATTCCCATTCTGGCGCGGAATCCCTTCACACTGGCCATGCTGAACCCGGCGGTAATCAACAAGTACTGGGACGTGTCGCACCGGAACCCGTTCTATATGTGGTCCTCGAACGGTCTGGACATCGGCGGACGCACGGGCGGCAAGAACGACATGCTGCTGGACGGCGTTTCCCTGGGTCTGTCGGCGCGCGGTTCCTACATGCCCTCGATGG
>DASTMK010000010.1:0-9721 GCA_035714225.1 Bryobacteraceae bacterium
ACAGAACGGTGCTCGGCGGCAAGGGTTCGCTACGCCGCGGCAAACCCCGCCGCGCCCTTGCCTCCTGCGCGCCGTTCTGCAAGAGCGAGCGATTGCGACGGGCGGCTCCGACGGAAACCAGAAGCAGCGCAGTTTCTTCGCCTTACGAAAGACGAAAACCAGGTTGTAGTTGACAAAACATCATAGGAGAAATCCATGCGACAACACTCACGGCTTGCAGCCGCCTGCACCGCGGTTTTGACAGCTTTACTGCTCCCCCAGTCCGCGTGGGCGAACAATAATTGCCACACGATCCGGGGAGTCTATCAATCCCAGTACGACGCCACCGTCGGCGGCTGGTTGGGCGAACTCTCCGTCCTTCTGGACGACAAGGAACTGCTGATTGGCAAGATCGTTGCCGCCACTCCCGGCGTCACAATCCGCGCCGGCGCCGCCGGGTACGACAAAGGAGGGTACCTGACGTGGGCGTTTGGATCTGGGGCAGACACGTTCAGGACAGGCGACCAACATGGAATGTTCATCATCTCCGTTGAAGGTACCGGCGTGGGTCAATACTCCGGTTCCGCAAGAATCGTGGCTGGCAGCGGCCGGTTCGTGAACGCAGCCGGCAGCTATACATGGTCGGGGCGCTATCTTCTCTGGAGGTCTGATCCGAATGACCCGAATTCGGCGTTACAAGGGCGATGGAATGCCGATTTTAACGGGACGGTCTGCAATGTGCTTCCAGCAAGCCAGTGAGAACGCTACTCAAAACTTGAGTAGGACTGCCCAAAAGTGAGGCACCCGAAATGTCACACTTCCATTGAATGGAGGACGAACGCTATCTGTTCCGTCCGGACTGTGTACGGATGGAGGGATATAGCTACGCTCATTCCGCGCCAGAGCCTGTGCGCATTGGAGTATTGGACGCGTCGTCCGAAGACCGCGCGGGCCCTGGCGTTGCGGGCGCGGATTATTGCCGTTTCCGCCGCGGCCGGGGCTGGTGTATCGTATTCCTTGAGACGCCGCCAACTGTGATTTTCTTTGCCGTTCTCGCGTGCCTTCTGATTCCTTCTCTAGCCGCTCAGTCCCCAAAACAAACTCCGGCACAGGATGTGCCGATCGCAACCACTACCACCCGTCTGGTGGAAGTGAATGTGATCGCGCGCGACAACAAGGGCCCGGTTGCCGGCCTCATGGTAGACGATTTCATCCTGTTCGACCAGGGAAAACGGCGTGAGATCAAATCCTTTTCGATGGTGCGGTCCAGAGCGAAATCAGGGTCTGGCGCTGCGGCGCCGGAGGCTTCCTCGAACGCCTTGGAGCGCGGGGAAGACCGCCCCGGAAACGTCACGGTGATTCTCCTGGATGCGCTGAATACGCCGCAGCGGTTTCAAACGTTCGCACGCCGGCAGGTCATCGGCTGGCTGAAGCAGGTGGAACCCGGAGAGGAGATTGCCATCTACGTTCTGGGCAGATCCCTCGGCATCCTGCACGATTTCACCAGCGACGCGAAAAGCCTGGCGGAACTGCTCTCTGTTTTTCGGGGGGAGCATGTGGCCCTACTCGAAGCATCGCAACCGGAGCCTTCCAACACGGGCGTGCCGGCGGTCGACAGCATCATCGATCAATTGAATGCAGTGCTGGCGAACGACGCAATAACGGGCAGGGCGGAAAAGACTCTGGCTGCCGTCGGGATCATTGCCGAGCGGCTGAGCCCGATTCCAGGCCGCAAGAGCCTGGTTTGGATCTCGAGCGGTTTTCCTTTCTCCATCGGGCTGCACGAACCCAGTCTGTTCAGCAATCCTTCGAACGATAATTGGGCCGCGCGGCGCAACTTCGAAAAGCAAGTCGAGCGTGTGGCGCGCGCTGTGAATCACGCCAATATCGCCATTTACCCGGTGGACGCGAGCGGCCTGGGAGTCGGCGCGAGCTTTCAGTCCGCCGACAGAGGCATCGGACAAGGAAGGCCGCGCCAGGGATCACGGGAGGAAGACGCCGTGCTGAATGCACGCGCCACGATGGAAGAGCTCGCGGCGCGGACCGGCGGGCGCGCGTTTTACAATTCAAATGATCTGAAGCGCGCGATTGAAACGGCCATCCGGGATTCCGAGCTCACTTACACGTTGGGCTTCTATCCCGATGCGGCCGATATGGATGGAAAGTTCCACGAACTGAAAGTACAGACCAAACGCAAAGGCGTCCGGCTGCGCCACCGCAAAGGATATCTGGCGCTCGGAGAGGGAACGTCTTCGAATTAAGGAAGGTGGTCAGCGGGCTTTTGTCGCCACGCCGGCAATCTGCGGGCTCACGATCGGGGTGGGAGCCGTGATCTCGCGATAAGAAACACTCTCGAAGCCAGCGGCTTCAATATCGGCTGAGGTTTGGCGATTGGGGTAGCATCCATCGCCTAGTCGCTTCCAAAATGGAGTCACCAGGTTCTGGATGCGCCGCAGGCGGCTTCCCTGTGGTGCCGCTACGTGCTCGATGAACAGAAATTTTCCTCCGGGTTTCAGGACGCGCAGCACATCCTGAAGGCAGCGTTGCGGACTGGGAACGCAGCAGAGGACAAGCGTGCCGATCACGGCGTCGACACTGCTGTCGCGCACAGGCAGCGCGTCCGCCGGAGCGATCAGCATCGAGACCGGCAGATTGACGCGGTTCGCCTCCCGCCGAAGATAGGACGTCATGAACGGATTGAGCTCGACGCCGGTCCAGCGCACCTGTTCCGGCGTCATGTAACGAAGATTCGCCCCTGTCCCCGCTCCGATTTCGAGCACGGTTCCGCGGATCCCGGCAAAGAGTTGCCGCTTGTAGTTCGACACAAACTGCTCGTAGCGCTTGTTGAAGCGGGCCAGTGCCCACGTGAAGATCCGCTGTCAGACCAGCCTTAAAAGCATCCATACACTACCCGGCTCAACCCGCCTTCCGGAGCTCCATCGTTACCGACAGCGCGAGAGCGCCAAACCCGATCAGGTCGAGGATGGCGGACGCAGCGTGCCCGAATTCCCATTGCCTGCGTACGTCCGTCCAATTCGCGGGCAGGGGAATACCGGTCCACGCCGCCATCTGCGTATTGGCGGGGGACACGAACACGAACCAGACAGCAAGCCCGGCGGCCACGCAAATGGTTGCGGCCAGAGTGAGATGAAAAATGTGCCCGCGCTTCCGGACCAGCACGCAAAGTGCGATCAGGGAGCCCACCGCGCCCAACTCGGCCAGAGCCCCTACCCAGGCGAAGTGCAGGTAGAGCGAGTGCTGCACCGCCATATATAACGCTTCGCCATATTGCATCTTGGGAGGCATCTCCAACAAGTGGCAAAGAGTCATCGAAAGGGTGATCGCAGTGAGGTAGAGACTGGTGAACCGGCAGGTTTTCAGCAAGATCGCAAACTCCTTACGGTCATGCCTGGCGCCTGTTCCGCCGAGCCCGCCATTACTACTGATTTCAGTCTACACTGCGCGATGCGCGCGGATTCACTGACTGAAGCTTTCCTGCACAATGAAAGCCCGCTTGCGGCCGGAACACCCTATGCGTCCACGATATTTGAGCTTGCCGTTCAGGCTTAGATCCAACTCGCGGTGCACCGGGTAGTCGAACGCAAGAACATCCCCGGGTTTCAGAGCCATCAGGTCTTTAACGGTTAGCGTGGGGCCTTCGAGCCGGACATCCATGCGAACGTTCGCCGCTTTCACAAGACGCAGGACACGAGCCTGTTCGGCTTCCGTCGATTCCGTTTTCCGGACCGACCATTGCTGATCGAAGCGTTGCCGGAGCATCTTGACGATCATCGACGGCACGCCGATGTTCATCATTCCCGATCGTTCGCCAATGCGAACTTCCATGCTTACGGCGACCACGGCTTCATTCGGCGCCAGAATTTGCAGCATCTGCGGCTCGGTCTCGAGGGCGTCGACATGGAACTCTATTTGGGAAACCGCATGCCAGGCCTGTTTCAGGTCTTGCAGGATGATCCTGAGCAGCCCATCGAGAATGCTTCGCTCGATTTCCGTGATCTCACGGTTTATGGTGCTTTCCGCTTTTGCGCTGCCGCCGAGAAGCATTTCAAGAATGGGAAATACCAGCGACGGATTCATTTCCATGACTGCTTTGCCGTCGAAGGGCTTCATCCCAAGAGAGACAAGGCAGGTTGGAGACGACAGGCACTGCGAGAATTCCGTGAACGACAACTGCTCTACCGAGACCAGGTTGACCATCACATACGCGCGCAGATAGGCCGAAAGGCTGGAGGCCAGAGAACGCGCAAAGTTGTCGTGCAGCATGTGGATGGCCCGCAGTTGGTCTTTCGCGATCCGGTCGGGCCGGCGGAAGTCGTAAGACTGGGCCTTCAGGGCGTCGTTCTCCGATTTTCCACCGTCCCGCAGGTTGCGGAACACATTGTCGATTTCCTGCTGCGAAAGAACCCGGTCCAAGGTGCGGCCTCCGTTCAACAAGCCTGTACACTTATCGGCCGGCAGGGGGGAAACTTTAGCGTGCAAGGTAGAATAGGCAGAGAAGTGCACAGCTTTCACGTACAAAATTTCGGCTGCCGCGCCACGCAAGCCGATGGAGCGGCGCTCGAAACCATGCTGGCGAATAGGGGTATGCAGGCCGCGGATGGCGCGGCCGGCGCCGACCTGGTGATCCTCAACACCTGTACGGTCACCTCCGCCGCCGACGAGGATGTTCGGCACGCGGTGCGGCGCGTTCATCGGGAAAACCCTTCCGCCCGTATTCTGGTTACGGGCTGTTATGCGCAGAGGGCGCCCGAAGAACTGGCGGCGATTCCTGGTGTGTGGCAGGTGGTGGGAAACAGCCATAAGACGCAAATTCCAGACCTGCTTTTCGAACCGCGAGACGACACCCCGTACCACGGCCAAATCCATGTGGGAGACATTTTTGCCCAACAGGAATTCCTCGCCGCCCCGGTGGAGGATGCCGCCGGCGACCGCACACGTCCGAATTTGAAGATCCAGGACGGCTGCAATAACCGGTGTTCGTTCTGCATCATTCCGTTCGTGCGCGGGCGCAGCCGCAGCGCGCCCGTTGAACAGGTGGTATCGCAGGTGCAATCGCTGGCCGGCCGTTACCGCGAGATCGTATTGAGCGGCATCAACCTGGGACGTTGGGGACGCGAGCCGGGCGGCCGCATGCGGCTGGCCGGCCTTATCCGGCTACTGCTCGCGGAGACGGACGTCGAGCGGCTGCGGCTGAGCTCGGTGGAACCGATGGATCTCTCCGACGATCTCCTCGACCTGATGGCGTCGTCGCCTCGCATCGCAAAACACGTGCATGCCCCGCTGCAATCCGGGTCGGATCGCGTGCTCCGGCGCATGCATCGCAAGTACCGGCCGCACCACTACGCGGATCGCATTCGAAAAGCCCGGCTGCTGATGCCGGACGCCGGTATCGGCGCGGACGTAATGGTTGGCTTTCCGGGCGAGACAGAGGAAGAGTTTGAAGAAAACCGCCGGTTTATCGAAGGTCTTCCGTTCACCTATCTCCACGTATTCACCTATTCCGAGCGGCCCGGCACTCCGGCGGCGCTCGATGCGGCCCAGGTGCCCCTACCGGTTCGCAAGCAGCGCAACCGTATTCTGCGCGAACTGGCCGCGGCCAAAAACCTGGAGTTCCGTCGAAGTATGATCGGCCGTTCGCTCCCGGTCGTGACGCTCGAAAAGGGAAATACGGCGATCAGCGGCAACTATATGAAAGTGGAACTTGCCTACCCGCGCGAGGCGAACCGCATCGTTGAAGTGGAAGTAGGCGGCCTGACCACCGGCGGTTTGCGCGAAAAGCAGCTCCTGCCGGTGCTGTAGTCCTACATCTCCCGCCGGTTCTCGAGAGATTTCGACATCGTTACTTCGTCGGCGAACTCCAGATCGCTGCCAACCGGAATCCCCATCGCGATTCGCGTGACCTTCACACCGAGAGGCTTCAATAGCCGCGAGAGATAAGAGGCGGTTGCCTCGCCTTCCACGGTAGGGTTGGTGGCAAGAATGATTTCCGCCACGTCGCCGGAGGAAAGCTTGTTCAGGAGCCCCTTGATTTTCAACTGTTCCGGGCCCACACCGCGGAGCGGCGAAATCGCACCGTGGAGAACATAGTAGACCCCTTCATACTGGCGCGTGGTCTCAACCGGCAGGATGTTGTGCGGCTCTTCGACGACGCAAATCGTGCTGCGGTCGCGGCCTTCATCGCGGCAGAAGGGACACAGTTCGCTGTCGCTGATGTTATTGCACTCCGCGCAGAGGCCAAGCTTTTCCTTTACGTCGACAATCGCCTGAATCAGCCGGTCTGCGTCTTCGCGCCGGGCGCGGAGCATATGAAACGCAAGACGTTGCGCCGACTTCTGGCCGATTCCCGGCAGGCGCTTGAACTCCTGAATCAATCGGGCCAACGGTTCCGCAAAATCGGGCATATTGGCGGCTAGAACAGACCCGGAGGCAGACCCATGCCTCCCAGGAGTCCACCCATCTTCTGCTGCGTTTCGTCTTCCACTTTTTTATGAGCTTCGTTGAAAGCCGCCATCATCATGTCCTGCAGCATCTCGACGTCGCCGGCCACTTCGGGGTCGATGGTCACGCCCAGCACTTTCTTCTGCCCGTCCATCTTCACGGTTACCATGCCGCCTCCGGCGGAGGCCTCGACGCGGATCTGTGCAATTTCCTCTTGCAGCTTCTGTTGCATCTGCTGGGCCTGCTTCATCATCTGCTGCATGTTACCGGGTAGTTTCACGTTGTCGCTCCTTATTTGATACCGGCCAAAACTATTCTTTCAGATTTCTGACGGTGCGAATCTGGCTCTCCGGAAACGCCTCGCGAAAACGTTGAACATCGGGATGAGACAATGCCCGCTCGGATGCGTCCCCAGCCTCGCCCGTCGTCTGGGGCGCCGGATTCTGCTCCATCGCCAACGGCTGCGCGGCCGATTCACCGTTCTCCACTTTCACCTTTAAGACACGTCCGAGAACCGCACGAACCGCCTGCTGCATGTCCCCGGACCGGAGTGCGAGCCAGAACTCCCGCGGCGCCCGAAACACAATCTCCGCGGCGGATTCGGCGACCTGGGAGTGCTCCACGGCATCCGCGATAGCCAGCATCTCACGCTCAACAAGCCAGGCATGCAGGCGGGATTTCAACGTTCCCCCAGCGGCGGGTGAAGGAGGGGCGACAGCCGCCGCGGCTTCCGTGGGCGGCGCCGTTTGCGTTTTCCGCCGGGTATCCATAGCGAAAGGGGACGGGCCAACGCTGGGCGGCGCGGGGGCGGCTGATCCTTGCACGCGCGGCGGTCCGGTGGGTGTGGACGGGCGGGACTGGGACGAACCAGGCTCCTTCAGCATCGCCAGCGCTTCTTCAATGGGCGCCAGTTTTCCCGCGTGTAACAGCTTGAGAAGACCGATCTCTAGATGCAGGCGCGGCTGGAGAGAGAACTGCAGATCCCGGAACAGGTCCAGAGTGAGCTGGAGATACCGGGTGAGGTCTTCCTCGGAAAACGACTGGGCAATGTCCGCCAGCTTCTCCTGTTCGCCGCCGGTCGCCGCCACAAGCCGTGTGCCTTTTCCCGCCACTCGTACCACCAGCAGGCTCCGGAAATATCGCGCGAGCTCGCGGCAGAAGTGTTGAAGATGCCGCCCGTTGCGCTCCAGATCGTCCACGATCTCGAGCATCTGCTGCGAAGTGCCGCCGGAGAGAGCCTGCGTTACCTGGTGCAGCGAGTCGAGAGAGAACATCCCCAGCAGGGTCCTCACTTCGTCCGCGTTCAGCGTGGAGCCGCAGCAGGCGATCGCCTGGTCCAGAGCGGAGAGGGAATCCCGGACACTGCCTTCGCCCGCCTGGGCCAGTACGGCCAGCGTTTCCGGATCTGCCTCTACGCCTTCCTGCGCGCAAATCCATGCCATGCGCGCGATCAGTTCTTCAAAATCGACCGACCGGAAGCTGAACTGCTGGCAGCGCGAGGCGATGGTAGTGGGAATCTTGTGCGCTTCGGTGGTGCAAAGGATAAATACCACCCATTCCGGGGGCTCTTCGAGCGTCTTCAACAGCGCGTTGAAAGCCTCGTGCGTGATCTGGTGCGCCTCGTCGACGATGAAAACCTTGTAGCGGTCGCGAGCCGGACGGTAGCGCACGTTCTCGCGCAATTCCCGCATCTCATTGATCCCGCGGTTGGAGGCGGCGTCAATTTCAATGACGTCCACGGCGTTTCCCGCGGCGATCTCCGTGCAACTGGAGCAGACGCCGCACGGCTGCGCGGTGGGGCCGTTCACGCAGTTCAGGCATCGCGCCAGGATTCGCGCGACCGTGGTCTTCCCCGTGCCGCGCTGCCCCGAGAAGATATAGCCGTGTGCGATGCGGCCTTGCGAAATAGCGTTCTCCAAAGTGGTGCGGACATGGCCCTGTCCTACCAGTTCGGAAAACGTCTGGGGCCTGTATTTTCTGGCAATAACCTGATACATGAGAGTCTACAGCGAGGGCGCGCCGGCCGGCCGCGAGTGCGAAACTGCCAGACCCCGGGTGATCCGCGGCACACGAGCTAAACCGCTACCGTTGCTTCCTTCCGGACCTGGCGGGGTTTGCAGCCGCACGTTGCACGGAGCCCGAGGCCTGACAAACTAGAATTCTAGCATGTGCCCGCGCTTTCGAACACATCAGGGAGCGGGAACCGAAAAAAGGCGGAAGTCAATGACCAAGGTTCTGTGAGTACTGTTATTTGAGAAGCCTCCCGCCAGGACGGATATGGTATTGACACTACCCGTTCGAACTGCGCATAATCGTTCACCGGTAAACTCCGAAGAAGGGGCATAAGTCACCTATGGAAAATAGTGAACACCAGTTGTTGACCCCGTCTGACGGCATTCCCGCTGCCGCGCCGGTTCCCCCATCGTTCCGGCTGTTCAACGAGCGCCGCACTTGTGTTCGTTATCCCATCGCGCTCGATCTTCGATACCGCGCTTCCACGCCGGAAGTAAGGGGCCTCGGACAACAATCCACTACGGTAGAGATCAGCAGCCAGGCGATCTCGTTCTCCACACCTGAGCCGCTCCCGGCGGGCGCGCACGTGGAGACGTCGATCCGCTGGCCGTTTCTGCTGGACAACCGGACGCCTCTGCAACTGGTGGCGGATGGCAAGGTGGTGCGGAGCACGGAGGGAAAGACGGTGATCCGAATTCACAAGTATGAATTCCGCACTTGCAGAAAGCAGGCATTCGACGCAACTTCCGGCCTGACCTGAGTACTGCCGAAAAACCGATGTTGCCGCCGGTAAAGGCAGAAAAGGGCTGAGATCCAATCTCCCATGTCTTCGTCGCACAACGACACGCCGACGACAATTCTCGTCATCGATCCCGATCTTGGATTCATTCTCGTTTTAAGCAGGGCGTTGCTCTCCGCGGGCTATCAGGTTATCCCCGCGAGCACGATGGAGGAAGCGGCGAGGCTCACAAGTGAGTTGGAGCTCGGAATCGATGCCGTTGTGGCGGAAGCCGGCGCCCTCGCCTCTGGCGGATCGGACCCGATGGGAGGGTTAGGGCGGTGGGCGGCACGGTCCGCGATGATCGTTGCCACGTCAACTCCCGAAGCGCTGGCCGGCAAACTCCCCGCCCGGCCGGCAGCGGTACTTCGCAAACCTCAGGCCAACGAGCCAGACCTGACAGAGGAGTGGCTCAGAATCATACGGCAGGTCCTCGCTCTCTCCCGTTGAAAATCCGGCCTTGACAGCCGGCAGTAACCCGGCTACACCTTC
>DASTMK010000011.1:0-3094 GCA_035714225.1 Bryobacteraceae bacterium
AGGAAGGATGCCGCCAGCAGCAGGACCGTAGACACCGCGACAACCCGGCGGTATGGCCGCATGTAGGCGAGCAGCCGCCGCATGAGACGGCCATCATATGCTTTTTCTAAGACCTCTTCTTCCACGCGCTCTTCTTATTACATCATGGCCGCGCGCCGTTCTCCGGACGGATCCGATGTTATGCTGCGGACGTAGGCCCGAACACGATGCTCCTGCCATTCCGGCTTGTTTATCACGAAGGATACGACCTCAATCTCGGCGATCACGTTTTTCCCTCCCAGAAGTTCAAATTGGTGCGCTCCAGATTACTGCGCGAGGGCTTCGCGGAACGGGACGACTTCATGGAGCCCGAGCCGGCGTCGGACGAAGATATTCTACTGGTGCACACGCCGGAATGGATTCACAAATTGAAAACGGGCACGCTGACTTATCGCGACATCGTCACGCTGGAGATCCCTTATTCGCAGCAGATGGTGCGCGCGTTCTGGCTGGCGGCCGGTGGAGGAATCCTCGCAGCGCGGCTGGCCTTGGAGCATGGAATCGGTTTCAACATCGGCGGCGGTTTCCACCACGCGTTTCCCGGACATGGCGAGGGCTTCTGTGCGATCAACGACATTGCCATTGCAATCCGGCGGCTTCTGGCGGACGGACTGATCCACAAAGCAATGGTTGTCGATTGCGATGTTCACCAGGGCAACGGCACCGCGGCCATCTTCGCCGGCGACGAGTCCGTGTTCACCATTTCTATCCACCAATTCAATAACTATCCGAGCGTGAAGCCGCCTTCAACCGTCGATATTCATCTCCCCGACGGCGTCTCGGACCAGGAATATCTGAACCGGCTGCGGGATCCCTATTCAACCGCGCTGACCGGATTTCTTCCGGAGTTATTGATCTATGTCGCCGGTGCCGATCCTTATTTTGGCGACCAACTCGGCGGACTAAGTCTCACGCTGGAAGGGCTGAAGGAGCGGGATCGTATGGTGATGGAAACAGCGCTCGAGTACCGTGTGCCTGTTGTTGTGGTCTTCGCGGGAGGGTACGCGCTCCAGTTGGCCGATACAATCGCGATTCACACGAATACCACGCTGGCCGCCGCGGAGGTCCTGAAAGACACCGGCTGGCATGGCCGCCGTTAGCGGCGTTCGTTTGCCCCCGCAGCTTCCCGAGCCCGCCGGCAGGCATTTCCTTCACAGAACTCAGTAAATCGACCCACGTAGCCGCCTAAGGGTTTCGCCCTGCCGAGCCGATAGAAGAGCATGGGTGGAAATTCATACTCGTCCGCTACGTGCATTTGGCTGTTGAGCCTCGCACTAATAGCCTGGCCTGCGTCGGCAGGTCCACCAGTAATCTCTGCGGTTCAGGTGACAGGGATCACCATAGACTCGGCAACAGTCACGTGGATAACCAGCGTGCCTTCAACATCTCAGGTGATCTTTGTAACTTCGGATGACCTCGTTTCGGAGCAATCCCGGACAAGGGAAGATCCGGCATTGACCATCGCGCATTCTGTAACACTCACAGAGCTGCGGCCAGGCCAGTCGTACACAATCTACGCGGCATCCCGCGGCGCAGACAACGCGGCGGCAAGCAGCAAAGCTAGCCCAACGACATTCGTCACTCAGAACATTGACCCCAATGCGAATCTCGATTTCCGCTTGCGGCTGAGCGGCCCCAAAAGAGTCTATGCCGGTTCGGATCTTTACCTGGTCCTGTCGAGTACACAACTCGCGGGCCCTGCTAAGCACTTGTACCTGCTCGGGGCAAGCGGCCTGCCGGCCTCTATTTCTTATCGGCCGGTTTGCCGTATGCAGAACCCGACTACCGACGAAAAAAACGACTGCCTGGTAGATTCCGCTACCTCTACGCCGTTTGTCTGGTATGGTTCCGACAACGCCAAGGAGAGAACGCTGGTCCGGCTCCGGACGAGAGCGGATACAGCTCCGGGACCGTACACCGTGGAGGTGACGGCTCGTGCCGGCAGTGTCACGCGAACGGCCGGCTACAGCTTCACCGTGGAACCTGCGCCTGTCAGGCCGCAAAGTGTCCGGCCAAGCGCCGTGCCGGCGATTCCCGGCCTGGCGAAGTGGGAAAGCAGCATGAAGACGCTGGGAAAGAAGTGGTGCATTCCCGGACAAGTGATGTCGTTCGGGTATGAGGGTGAGGTTTGGTACTACGATGGAGGCCGCGTCTACTTGCAGATCGCCGATTACACCGGTGATGCATCCTGGCTGAGCTGCGCGCAGAACATCATAAAGCAATATCGCGACCAGGCCATTGCGAGAAACGGAAATGTTCAGCAATGGCGCGTGTTTCCGCACGGCTTGGCGATGAATTACTGGCGTACGAACGACGAGGCCAGCCGAAATGCCGTTATTTTGCTCTCGAAGAACGCCCCGTATGCCACCAAGAGTGGATCTCCTTTTGTAAGTGCCATTCGAGAAACATCCTATGTTATCGAAACGTATGTCAAGGCGGAACAATTGACCGGGCAGCGGGATCCGCATCTGTCCAGGGCGGTGGACTTTCTTATTGGTGTGTTCGACCAATTATTTACTCCGGACGCGAACGTTCTTCATCAGCTTTTTTTCGATGGCTTAGGCGCGGAGGCTCTTATCCAGTATTATGAACTTACTGAAGATCCTCGTATTCCGCCGACCATCAAGAGAATGCTCGATTGGATCTGGACGCATGGCCGCGACTCCAGCGGGAACAAGTTGCTTTATAATCCTCTCGCGGTGCCGTTAAGCAGTTCAACGACGTATACCAATCTGGTTGTGCCCGCCTTCGCCTGGTACTGGTCCGTGACAGGCGATGAAGTTTACCGGCAGCGGGGTGACCATTTATTTCTGCACGCTTTAGATGTAGATATAAGTTACAGCGGTAAGATCTTCAGTCAGAATTACCGATGGAGCTTCGATTTTGTAAGATGGCGCTCGGGAGGGAAGTATTCGGCTACGCATCCCCTTGCCAACCGCCCCGGAACGACTTTTGTTCTAAGACCGGAAATCACATCTTCTAATTCGAAAGTCGCCTGGACAACCTTGGTTCCTTCGTCGTCGCAGGTGGAATTTGGACCTGTGGGGGCGGAACC
>DASTMK010000012.1:0-14093 GCA_035714225.1 Bryobacteraceae bacterium
CTTGCGGCTCGAACGGCTTCGCTTCCAGGCAATGCTTCAGAACCGGGCGCCCGCGTTTCTTCGCGATTTCCACGTCGGCATCGCAGGCGGCATTCAACGCATCGGCGTACCAGCGGAGCGTCTGCGTCTCCTCGATCGCCCCTTGCACATAGTAACCAAGCGACCCGGGCCAGTAGACCGCAAACTGCGCACCCAGCTCGTGCCCGATTTTGACGGTATTGATGACCCGGAACTTCGCATACTCCCGGACCTCGGGAGCTTCCGCGGCAGGACTCGCAGCCCACACGGCGTGATGGAACGTCTCCGTTGTGACCATGGAGCACTTCACATCGTTTTCCTGGAGCGCCTTGTTGATGGACGCAACGATCTCCCACTGCTTATCGGTTCCGATTGCGCTGGTGGGGATCACGTCCGTATCGTGCGTGGTCCAGTGGCCGATTCCGATCTCGCCCCACTTGCGTATGATCTGCTCGAATCCAACTTCCTGCCGTGTCGGAGCGTGAAAGAGCGCCTGCCCCTGGTATGCAGCCGCCCACTGCGGGCCGGAAATGAAATATTTGCGGCGGATCTCCGGCGAATACGAGCCTCCGCACGCCGTGTATAACCTTTCGACAAGCGCTTGCTGCTGCTGAATGGGGACAGGTGCCATGTTTGAGTTCCTTGAACTGCCCATCATAATGGATTTAGGCGAAGACTGCTCATCGGGCTATTTGATAGAATCGTCATCGCTAACACACAGAGGAGCACGCTTTTAATGACTGAAACGTCTACTTACGCGCCAAACCCTGAATTCGTGGCACAAGCCAACGTCTCCGGCATGGAGGCTTATCGCGAACTGTACAGGCGGGCGGAGGAAACGCCCGAAGAGTTCTGGGCTGAAGTCGCGGAAAGAGAGCTCGACTGGTTTGAGAAATGGTCTCATGCCTTCGAGTGGAATCCACCCTTCGCGAAATGGTTTGTGGGTGCAAAAACCAATGTGGCATATAACTGCCTGGACCGGCACCTGAAGAACGGCCGTGCACAGAAGATCGCCATCCTATGGGAAGGCGAACCCGGCGATGAACGGAAGATCACTTACCAGGAGTTGCACTCGATGGTCTGCCGGTTCGCCAATGTTCTGAAGAATCGCGGCTACAAATCGGGAGACCGCGCCATCATCTACATGCCCATGATTCCGGAGTTGCCTGTGGCCATGCTGGCCTGCGCGCGGCTGGGCATCACGCACAGTGTTGTGTTTGGCGGGTTTTCCGCCGAAGCTTTGAAGGCACGTATCAAGGACCTGGGCGCAACGGTGGTGATTACGGCCGATGGTGGTTGGCGCAGGGCAAAGGAAGTCAAGCTGAAAGCGGCGGTGGACGAGGCGCTCCTCGAATGTCCCGATGTCCGCGACGTCATTGTGTGGAAGCGGACCGGCTCAGATATCCCCATGAAGGACGGGCGTGACCACTGGTGGCATGACCTCGAAGAAGGTGTTTCCAGCGAATGTCCGGCCGAGCCCCTGGATGCCGAACACCCGCTTTACGTTTTATATACGTCAGGCACGACAGGACAACCCAAGGGCATTCTCCACACGACGGGCGGCTACATGGTTCAGACCACCGCAACCATGCGGTGGATATTCGATCTCAAAGAGAATGACGTGTACTGGTGCTCGGCGGATATCGGGTGGGTCACCGGACACAGCTATATTGTCTACGGCCCGCTCGCTGCCGGGGCGACCACGGTGATCTACGAAGGTGCTCCGGATACGCCCGCGTTTGACCGCTGGTGGAGCATTGTAGAGCGCCATCGCATCACAATCCTGTATACCTCTCCAACGGCCATTCGCGCGCTGATCCGGCAGGGAGACGACTGGCCCAACAAGCACGATCTGTCCAGCCTGCGGCTGCTCGGTTCCGTGGGTGAGCCCATCAATCCCGCGGCATGGGAGTGGTATCACCGCGTCATCGGAAAACAGCGGTGTCCGATTGTGGATACGTGGTGGCAAACCGAAACCGGGTCCATCATGATTGCGCCCATGCCCGGTGCGATTCCGGCAAAGCCAGGGTCAGGCACATTGCCCTTGCCGGGTGTGCTGCCACAGGTTGTGGACATGAGCGGAAAGCCGGTCGGCGTGGATCAGGAAGGTTTTCTGGTGATTCGGAGGCCTTGGCCCGCCATGATCCGCACAATCTGGGGCGATCCGAAGCGCTATGAATCGCAGTACTGGGGCCGGGTGCCGGGCGTGTATTTCACCGGGGACGCGGCGCGATGCGACGCAGACGGATACTATTGGATTCTTGGCCGTGTCGATGATGTGATGAACGTCAGCGGGCACCGGCTCAGTACGATGGAAGTGGAGTCCGCGCTGGTGCGCCATCCCGCTGTGGCGGAGGCCGCCGTGGTGGGAAAACCGCACGAGATTACCGGCCAGGCCGTCTGCTGCTTCGTCACTTTGAAGCAGGGCAATCACAATCACAACGAACTGGGAGCGGAGTTGCGAAAATGGGTCGCGCACGAAATTGGAGCGTTTGCCCGTCCGGAAGAGATCCGCTTCACCGAGGCGCTGCCGAAAACGAGAAGTGGAAAGATTATGCGACGCCTGCTGCGGGAGATCGTCACGACGCGCACGGTAACAGGGGACGTCACCACGCTGGAGGACCTGACCGTAGTAACACGGCTCGCCGCACAGCGCGACGAGGAGTGATACCCTCAAGTTCCGGCCGTCCTCAGCCGATAAAAAGGGTGTGTCACAGGTCGCCGCGCTCCATTCCGACTATGTGGGCTTGGCTCTTGGGAGCCTGAAAAGGCTCCCGCCATTCTCACCGGTTCTCAACCGCCTCCTGGCATCTCTTGCCAACGAAGAAGTATCTTTCGGCAGGATGGCCGAGTTGATTGAAAAAGACACCGTGCTGACAGGTCATGTTCTGAGCATGGTGAACTCGGCGGCATATGCTCGTGCGGCGGCGATTGTTTCCGTACGGCATGCCGTTTCCTTATTGGGCGTACTGAAGCTTCGGAATCTCGTTCTGGGCCTCTCCATCTCCCGTTTATGGGCAAATGTCCAGACGCCGCCCGGCTGGTCCCATGCCAGATTCAATCTTCACTCCATCACGGCGGCGACGCTGGCGGATCTACTGGTGCAGAAGGTACCTGTAGCTTTCCCGGAGGGCGCTTTTATTGCCGGGTTGCTGCACGATTTTGGAAAACTGCTGATTGCCACTGCCCTGCCGCGCGAATACGGGCAAATCCAACAATTAAGGCGCTCCGGTGCAGCCGAGATCGAGTGTGAGATGGAGGTACTCGGCATCACACATGCCGAACTCTCTCAACTGGCGCTACGAGCCTGGAACGTGCCTCCCGCGATACAAGACGCCGTGCGGCGGCACCACGATTTACGGCCCATCGGATCGAGTTTAGATCTCGCCGCAGTGATCGGGTGCGCCGATGCCTATCTGAATGCCACCGGCATGGGAATGAGTTCATCCACCCCATCCGAACCGGAAACCGCAGTTGCCCTGCTGGAGCCCCTCGAAATCAACGATTCTCTTCCCGCCGTGCTGGATCTGTTCACGACGGAGGTCGAGGCGATCCGAAGTTTCTTCTAATTCAGCTCGGCGGCGTAGACCTGAGTATGCCCTGTCTTGTCGCTCGCGAAAGCCACCAGTTTCTCGTCATGGGAGAACGAGGGGTGCGGATGCGTCCACTGCGGCCCGTATACGGTATCCGTAGATAACTCCATCCAACTCAAAGTTCCGCTGCCAAGAACGCTGCGCGCGGCGGCGAAGTCTTCCGCCAATGCGTACCGGGATGTCTTCCATTGGCTGCCCTGACTGCTGGCCTCGGAGAGACAAACCCGATTCCGCTCTCCGGTGGCCACATCCACCAGGAACAATCCATCGTCGGGATGATTCGTGTCGCACAGCACGCGGGAACCGGCGCGGTCGGGCGTGATGTGCCAGGCATTAAATTCGGCGATAACCGTCACTTCCCGCGTATCCCAGTTCAGCCGCTTCAAAGCATAGGGCCACACGGTAAAGACGATGTTACCGGTGTTGCCCAGGAACGTCTCGTGCACCACGAATTCGTCGTTGCCGTGCTGATAGAGGCATTCCAGGCTGCTGCCGTCGCGACGCACACGGTGCATGCGTGGAGCGGGATCTCCCGCAAACTCGAGCCATTCGCTGTCCAGTGGATGAAACTGCGGATGAATAACCGTCCTCGGGAACGGGATCAGATTCCAGCCGGTCCCATCGGTCCTTCCCACCACAACGCCGTTTTGCCCGAGCTGTTTGATGGCGGCGGTAAGCCATCCTCCGTCACGGCTCAGCGAACATTCACCGAGTTGCGCCTCTTCGAACGTGACAATACATCGTTCTTCCAGCGTTTTCCGGTCGATGCTCCAAACCGAGCCCCCGCGCACAAAGAACACGGTTGCGCCGTCAGGATGAATGGCCGGTGAAAACGCGTGAATCGGCAGTCCCGCCGTGAGTTGCCGGATCTCTCCGTCCGGAAACGCGGCTTCAAATAACTGTGCGCTGCCGGTTCGATAGGAAGTAAATAAGATGTGCCTGCCATCCGGAGTGAAGGAACTCTGGAGGAAGTACGTCGGGTGATTGATCGACGGGTGTGACGTGAGTTGGTGTACCAGCGCTCCGGTGACCCGGTCGCGATACGAGGAATGTTCGGATGGATGGAGAGAGCCTTTGCCGTAACTTACAGGTTCACGTTCACTTTTTGGCAGCATTGGCAAATTGCACCTCAATCGGAATCGTGTGGCCGAGCGGCTGGACGTGCAGCCTGATCGTAATGGACGAACCGGGCGCCTTTTCACCCGGTACAGAACGGATCAGAATCTTGGCTGAGCCGCCACGCGCCACTTCTTTTGTGTCGAGCGACGCTTCGAAACCGGCCGCCGGAGAATACTCGAGCGAGAGAGCGATGGCACCGGACATTCCATTCGAGACGTGAATCTCCGCGGTGGGAGATTCGCCGCTCAATTGTACTTTTGTTTTATCGACACTCACCATTTTGATGAGCGCCTGCGGATCCGGTCCCTTGTTCAGGAAGAGGCCGCCCGAGGACTCGCCCTCGCCGGGCTTCATACGCCCGAAGGGAGTCTCCTTGCCGAGGTTGGGATCGACATACCAGAACCACTCTCTATTCTCGAGCTTCCACAACGTGGTGAGCGGTGCCTTGACGGCCACTTTGCCCATTCCGGGGAACGCCATATCCGTGTCCACCGCAACCACAACCCGCGCCTTCGTGAACTGATCCGAGTAGGCTATTTTTACAATCTCGAAGCCTTTGTACCGCGTCTTCTGCGCGGCGAAAAAGACTTCTTTGCTGTCCTCGGCAACCACCTCATCGGCGACCCGGAATTTTCCGTCCACGTGCGCCTGATAGAACTTGGCGATGCGCCCGCGCAACGCCGCATCCACGTCGGGCGGGGCCTTGGAGAAGAGATCCTCCGCAGCCTGTCCAAAACAGAGACCGGTGAATACACAAGCTCCAGCTAGTACAAATCGAAGCATCATCTGTTATTTTACGGTACCCCAAGCCCCGTTTTACTCTGATGGTTTTCGCGCAATCTCCAGAACACCGCCAGCACATGGGGGATTTGCCGCAACGATATGACGCGGAGATCTCCCGAAATGCAACAAAAGTCTACAGCTTTGTGCCTGTTCACCCATTCATACCCTGGCATCCGAATTGCTCCGCAATCAAGATCATGACAACCAGCGCGGTCACTCCCAAAAAAGCGGCTCTACGCACCCTGCCCGGGGACGACGTCCGGCAGATCATGTGGCGCTTCGCCGGCCGGTACGAACTACAGATGCTGGTACAGGCCTCCCGGTCCGCGGCCCGCGGTCCGGTTGCGCGGCTGGTGGCCGAAGGTGCGCGGAATACGCATGAATGGACCCGGGAGAAGGCGCAGCTTCTCACCGCCTTCGATGAGGCGGGCATCACCAGCGTCTTCATGGACCCCGAACAAGGCGGGTTCATTGAAGGACCGAAGAACCTGGCGCTTGCGCTGGTTGCGTTCGAGCTCGCCTGGGTAGACGCAGGCGCCGCCACGGGCAGCCTGGCGGGATGCCTGGCGCTCGCACCGATTCACGAAAGGGGCACGCCGGCGCAGCGCGACGAATACATGAAGCGATGCACTCCTCCCGCGCCGGGAGAGGACCGCAAGCCCTGGCGGGGCGCTTTTGCGCTGACCGAGCCCATTCCCTACGTGGGCGTGGAAACAGGACTCCTCAGCGGCAAAGTGCGTGTTGTGGAGTGGCCCGATGGCGGCGAACCCATTTTGCAGGTGGACAAGCGTGGGCGTTTCATCACCAACATGGGCTTTGCGAACTTCGTGACGGCGGCGGTGGATTCCGGGGACGAGCGCATTAAAGGAAGCTCGATGATCATCCTGGAAGAGACCGATCCGGGGATTTTCGACCGCGGAATTCCTACCCGGAAGCTGGTCCACCAACTCTCCTCAACGCGCGATCCCGTGCTGAGCCTGCGCGTGCCCGCCAGCCGCATCATTGGCGGCTACACAATAAAAGACGGCGTCATCGTGCCGCGCTATAGCCACGGCGAGATCATCGAAGCGGTATTCCGCCGGACGCGCGTCACGGTCGGGCTGATGACTTCGGCGAAGCTGTTGTCCGCCGTCGAACCGGTTCTGCGGTATCAGCGGCAACGCTTCCGCGGCGCGGACGCGGTGGCGCCGGGTTCGCCGCGGTATGAGCTCGGGTTGCAGCAGCGCGAAGATTCGCTGCACCGGCTCATCGATGTGTGGGCGACTGGCGAAGCGAGCGCATCGCTGGGTTTTGCCGCCGCGCGGCTGTTCGACGAACTGGACCCGCTCGAACGCGAAAAAGACCGTCTTCTCGAGGAACAGGGAATCCTGGGCGGGTCGGCCCAATTCAAAGCGCTCCGGAAGCGGCAAAACGAAGCGCTCCAGGCGATCTCTTCCCGCGTGATGCCGGAGGATCCCCTGCTCCGCTTCCTTGTGCTCGATTCAGTGGCCAATGTGTTATGTCCCGCCACAAAACTATGGAACACCGGCCATGGCGCCAACATGATGCGGGAAGCGGTGAGCCTGATGGGGGGCTACGGAATCACCGAGGATTGCCCGGGCTTCCTTGGCCACAAGTGGATGGACGCCCAGTTGGAAGCCACCTATGAGGGTCCGGAGGCGGTGCAGCGGCGTCAATTGGCCGTCACCATGACGAACGAGCTGTTCCTGAAACAGTACCGGCAATGGATTGCGGCGATGCGCGAGATCGCCTCCAGCAAACCCGGAACCGGGGCTTGCACTCTCGCCACCGCCATGCAGATGTGGCTGTGGACGCTCGAGCGCTTGCAGAAATCGAGCGATGCCGAGGGATCGAAGCTTTACCAGAATGCGCGACAGGGAGTCACCTTCGCACTGGCCGACGCGCTGTGCTGGGTTCTTGCGGCACGGCAGATGATCCTCGATCTTCTCGAACTAGAGGCCAAGGGACCGGAAAATCCGACTGTTGCGGAAGCGTTGCCGGGCCTGGCGGCATTTTACACCGACCTCGCCCACGTCCAATCGGCAAGATCCGCCGGGGAAGTGGGGCGAATCTGTGCAGAACTCGTCTTCGGCTACAACCGTCATCCGGCTTGGGACGAGCAGGGTTGCGGAAGCTGCTATAGCTCCGACGACCTAACGGCATTGGAGAACTTGATTCCGGGCATCGCCAGTTGCGCCGTCGACGTGGTGGAAAGCGACGGATCGCATCCCATGAAGGCGGGCCCTTGTGTGCGCTTCGACGGCATGGAGCAATTCACCCGGCTGCGAACGCGTCTGGACGGTTGCCTCACCGGCGCACGGCTCGCAAAAGACCGTGCCGCGGAAGCGCTTACCCGGGTGATGATCCCCGAGGCACTCGACTACTGAGAGCATGAACGTCGAACGCCAGAGCATGGACGTGGACATCGTCTGCGTGGGTTTCGGTCCCGCGGCGGGCGGATTTTTGACGACTCTTTCCCGCGGCATCCTGAATCCGGACGGAACGCCGGCCGTGGAAAGCAGCGCGATGCCGGGAATGCCTCCGCAGGTGGTCTGTTACGAGCGCGCGGACGATATCGGGTTCGGCGTATCGGGTGCCGTCACCCGGGCGCGCGGCATTCGCGCCAGCTTCCCCGATCTCGATCTATCGCAGATTCCGATGTCCGCGCGCGTGGAGAAAGAGAAAGTTCTCTATCTGCTCGATCCGGTGGGCGCCAGCCGCCGCTCCCGTGCCTTGCGGGCGGCGGATGCCCTGATTCGGGGGTTCCGCTTTGCTTTACCGCTGGAATGTGATGCGCTGGAGCTGCCCTATACACCGCCCTTCTTGCGTAAGGACGGCGGGCTTTTGCTCTCGATCGGCCAGTTCAACCAATGGGTCGGCCAATCGCTGATGGCGGAGGGTGCCGTTCAAATCTGGCCGGGCTCACCGGTATCGCAGGCTCTGGTCGAGAATGGCCAGGTGACCGGCGTCAGGCTGCTGGACCAGGGCACCGATAAATCCGGCAACCCCGAGGCGGGCTTCCTGCCCGGCATGGATGTGCGTGCGGCTCTGACGGTAATCGCCGACGGGCCGGTGGGTGCCGTGGGCCGCCAGATGGACGAGCAATTCGGAATGCCCGACGGCCATTCGCGGCAGGATTGGGCGGTCGGCGCAAAGATGGTGATCGAGCTTCCGGAGGATACACCCCTCGAGACGGGCACCGTCCTTCATACGTTCGGCTACCCCGAACCCGAAATCTTCGGATTCCTCTACGTCTATGCGGACCGTCTCGCGTCGGCCGGTATCTTTGTGCCTTCGTGGTTCGATAACCCGGTCCGTACTTCGTACCGGTATTTGCAGCATTTTCTTTTGCACCCCTATCTGTGGCGCTATGTAAAGGGAGGACGGCTGCTCTCCTGGGGCGCGAAAACACTCCAGGAGTCCGGAAGACGCGGCGAGCCCTACCTGGCGGGGGATGGATACGCCCGCATCGGCGAGGGTTCCGGCAGCACGAATGTCCTGACGGGATCCGGCGTCGATGAAGCGTGGACCACTGGCGTCCTGCTCGGCGAGTCGGTGCTGGAACTACTCAAGCAGGGCCGGCCATTCACGCGCGATAATCTCGATTCCACCTATGTCGCCAAACGGAGACAGAGTTGGGTGGAGCGCGAGGGTAGAATCGCCGAAAAAGCGCGAGACGGTTTTCACAATGGCGTGGTCACGGGGTTAATCGGCATGGCCCTTACCGGTCTCACCGGTGGGCATCTGGCGATGCCCGGAAAACCGAGGCCGGTCTACGAAGATCTGCCCGACGTCTACGATTACTACAGGAAAAAGATCGGCGCGGAAGAAATGGCGCGGATTCGCCGCGAATGCACGGAGAAGCGTCTGCCGCTGCACGACACCCTGATGGAGCGGTGCGGCTGGCCCAAAATCCCGTACGACGGAAAGCTGTTGATCTCGCACCAGGACGCGCTGCTGGTGGGCGGCAAAGTGCAGGCGGCTCCCGGTTACGCCGATCACGTGGTGTTTCTGTATCCTTCGCTCTGCGAAGCCTGCGGAACACAGATTTGCGTGGAGATCTGCTCCGGGGAAGCGATCGCGCCGGGGCCGGAAGGCATTCCTGTCTTCGACCGCGATAAATGCATCCACTGCGGTGCCTGCGTGTGGAATTGCTCACAGCCGATCGAGGAAAACCCGGAAAGGACCAATATCACTTTCCGGGCCGGAGCCGGTGGGCTGCACTCGGCACAGAACTGAGCCGTATCAGACGAACTTGCGGCCGGCGACGATTACGTAAAGCGGCTGGCGGGATTCCGGCAACTCGAGAGCGGCGGCGAGCGCCGCGTCATCGAAAACTCCCAGGGCAATGACGCCAAGACCCAGTGCCGTGGCCTGTAAACAGACGTTTTGCGCCGCATGTCCCGCTTCCATATGCGCAAGCCGGATGCCTCGCTCTCCGAACTTCGCCGTCATTTTTTTGTACGCCGCGGTGACGATGATGGAAACGGCGCCTTCCCCCGCGCACTCCTGGTCGAGGCAGCATTCGATCAATTTTTCATTCCGGCTGCCCGCCGCAGTCAGGACAAGCAGGTGGCGATCCGGGTCATAGCGGTACACACCGGGCCGCAAGCCGTCGACATTCGTGACGACAAGATAGCATTCGAGCGGATAAATCGCTCCCGCCGAGGGACACGTTCGCAAACCACCCAGACCGCTGATACCCTGCGCCGCCCAGAGCAGTTGGCTCACTTCCGACTGCATCAACCCTGCATCTCCGAATGCCCGGTTCGTTCTCCGCTTTCGCAGGCAGGTTTCAAGCGGAACCCCGGATGTCGGCGCGGCCGGAGGAAGAGGCACTTCCACCTTATGAACAATTCCCGCTCGCCTTGGGGAACGCCGCTTCTCCGCAAGAGGCGCCACGGCGGCAAATGATGACTCCAGCGTGTGTTTCAGATTCACTATTACAGTCTAACAGGCCGGAATATCCTGGCTATCTGCCCTGAAACGGATCAAGCAGACGGGAAAAGAGACCTGAGGTTTGGCGCTTACCCCACGCAACGCAAGCTCCCGAATCAAGGCCCGTTCATAGACCTTCTCCAGGAACCCGGCACCAAGCACATTGGCAACCTCGCAGGCCGACCCAATCACGGCTTCCGTCAGTTCCGATTCCGATCCGTGTGCATCCGTGGCCCTTTTCAATGGGGTTGCAGCAACGGGGCAAAAGTCCCAGCGACAGGATGGAAAATCGCCACAGATGGACGCGGATGCACACGGATTATCACTAACTTGGCGGCGCGGATCGGGAAACATGCCGGTCCACTACGTGCTTGCGGATCGAGGCCAGGGAATCCGCCAGTGCACCCTGCATCCTTTCTTCGAAGTCGTTCGGCTGGTCTTCGGCGCTCTGTTCGCTGTTCGTCATCTGCCCGAGATAGAGGTGAATAGTGACCTCGGAAAGATCGGGCGTAGCGTCTCCGCCTTTCACTTCCAGCCAGCCGTGGTATCGCGCATTGTTTTCCGAACCCCATTCCAGGCGCTTTTGGTCTGCGTCCGTCCGCAGGTAGGCAACCGCATCGTAAGCGTGTCCCCCCGAAACGCCTCGCATACGCACCCGATCGCCCGATTCGGCGGAGGCATCCTGTACAGAAGGCACGAACAGAGGAAAGTTGGAGACGTTCGATACAAACCGGAAAACATCGGCGGCCGGAGCTTCTACGGTGGCTGTACGCTCGAATTCGCTCATAAATTCAGTCCTCACCGGATAAGACAAAGTGCGGCAACCGGCCGTTTCAAAATCAACGAAACGCCGGGATACCTCGGGGCGCCTCGCCCGGTCCGCTACACTCTTTGAAGGGAGGGATGCGATGAAGGAAGACCTGTTGAGCCTGCTTCCGGAGAGGGAGGAAGACCGCCGCCAATTTCTGGTAACCAAGCTGGCTGTAGGATTCGCGCTGGCTGTCCGTCCGGTTACCGCGGAGACCATCACAACGGATACACAGGGACTGGAAGCCGGGGAGGTTCAGATTCGCGTGGCCGATGGCGAAATACCGGGTTACCGCGCCATGCCTGCTAAGGGTTCAAACTTCCCCGTTGTATTGGTGGTGCAGGAGATCTTCGGCGTTCACGAGCACATCAAAGATATATGCCGGCGCCTCGCCAAGCGCGGCTATCTGGCTGTCGCCCCGGAACTGTATGCGCGCCAGGGCGACGTCTCCAACATCCAGGACATACAGCAAATTATCTCCACCGTGGTATCGAAGGTGCCCGACAGCCAGGTGATGTCCGATCTCGACCATACGGCGGCATGGGCAAAGAAATCGAGCAAAGGTACCGCGGGGAAATTAGGGATCACGGGATTCTGCTGGGGCGGCCGGATCGTCTGGCTTTACGCCGCGCATAACCCGGAATTGGATGCGGGCGTAGCCTGGTACGGCAGGGTGGTGGGCCAGCCGTCCGAGTTGCAGCCGAAATACCCGCTTGATATCGCCGGGCAGATCAAAGCGCCGGTGTTGGGTCTCTACGGGGGCAAGGACCAGGGCATTCCACTCGATACCGTGGACAGGATGCGGGCAGCATTGAAACAGGCAAACTCAAAATCCGAGATCGTCGTCTATCCCGACGCGCCCCACGGCTTCCATGCCGATTACCGTCCGAGCTACCGCAAACAGGACGCCGAGGACGGCTGGAAACGGCTGCTCGCCTGGTTCAAAAATCACGGCGTGGCCTGACCGGCGCTTCGCTGAATAGAACAAAAGGGGAATGAGTTATGCAGGATACGCTTCCGCGTTGGCTGGCGGAATTCCGGAAAAAGCAGCCGGAGGTCTGGCAGGCTTTCGAAGCGCTTGGCCAGGCTTGTCATGAAAGCGGACCGCTGGATGAGAAGACCAGGCGGCTGGTAAAACTCGGAATCGCCATCGCCCTTCGACAGGAAGGCGCGGTACACTCGGCGGTCCGTAATGCGGTAAGCTCGGGCATCACGGAGGCAGAGTTATATCATGCCGCTATCCTATCGATTACAACGATCGGATGGCCGGGCGCCTATGCCGCGATGACGTGGATCGAGGAAGCACTCGTGCGCCGCGGCACCGAAGACATCCCGGAAAGCTGATGTGTCCTACTATTGCTTGGAACCGTAGGTCAGACTGACGGTGGTTCCATCGTCGCCGGCGGCAGCCGTCACGAGGACGGTGTGGCGGGCCGATTTATTCTCCGCGCTCACGATACCGCCTGAAGCCTCGGAACTGCTCGTCATCGTAACTTCGTATCCGGTGCCTTTTAGCGCTTCCTGGTAAAAGGAGAGCACCTTCGAGGGCGGATCGCTCGTCGTGAAGTGAGCCATACCACCGGCGCCTTCCTTGCCGGAGGCTGAAAACGTGCCTTGCGGCGACGACCCGGGATAAGTTGGAACCCAATCAGGCAATTTGGCGGCCCGGTCCGCGCCGAAGGAGACCGATTCCCCGGTAGACTCGTCCGAGAACGTGATCTTGCCATCTTTCACATCCTCGGCGTTCATGGTGATCACCTTGCCGGTTTTCTTATCCCGGATCGACAGGGTGCCTTTCTCTTCATCCACGTTGAGGACTTCCACTTCCGGATTGAGCGCGACGGCTATTTTCGCGGCGCCCAGGACAGGATTCTTCTGCATTAGCTCCGTGTCAAAGCCCGCGTTCTTCACTTTATTGACGACAAAGAAGCCAGCACCCACAACCAGAATCCCGATCAACAGGAAGAACCCCACCAGCCCGGCGAGAATCCAGACGATCGGACTGACCTTCTTCTTGCCCGTGGGCGCCGCCGCGACGGGTTCGCTTGCCATCCGTGCGCCACAGTTCTTACAGAAAGCACCTTCATTCGGAGTGCCGCAATTCGTGCAAAAGGCCATAGTATCCTCAGTGCAAGGCTATGCTAAAAGCTCTCGCTTGTCGAGGGGCTTGGTTTGCGGGTTTACCAGCGCGGAAGAATGCGCTTCCAGTTCGGGTCCACATGCGCCCGCATTTCCGCTTCGTCGTCCCGTTTGCGGTAAGGCAGCCTGTCGTAGATCTCGCGCAGACGCGCGAGGCGATCGTAATCGAGATCAACCCCTAAACCGGGCTTGTCCGGAACCTTCACCTTGCCCTCTGTGAACTTGATCCGTCCGCCGATGACCACTTCGTCGCGTTCGGTCTGCCAGGGGTAGTGCGTGTCGCAGGCATAGGTGAGGTGGGGCGCCGCAGCGGCCGCGTGGACCATCGTCATCAGGCTCACGGCCAGGTGATTGTTGGAGTGCATGGAAAGGCCCATGCCAAGCACTTCGCACAGGTGCGCCAACTGCTGAAGCTTCCGGATGCCGCCCCAGTAATGGGGATCGGAGAGCACAATCTGCACGGCATCCAGCCGCTCCGCCTCGGGCACCTGTGCGAAACACGTGACAGCGACGTTGCTCGCGAGCGGAGTGGCATTGCCCGCGGCCAGGAGGCGCCGGCGGACCTCCGCCATGCCTTCCAACGTCGCGGCGGGATCTTCCAGATATCCGCCGTTCGACAACTCCTCCCGCAAGCTCTCGCCCACGCGGACGGATGTTTCGATAGACCACGCGCAGTTCGGATCGATACGCAGCGG
>DASTMK010000013.1:0-10083 GCA_035714225.1 Bryobacteraceae bacterium
TCCATTCCGCGTTCGTGTCCGCGATGCGCTCGCGTTCCGTGTCGCCCTGTAGCAGGAAGCCGGTCTCATTCGTCACCTGCGCCTGCGGCGCATGCTCGCCGAAATTCCAGACTACGGCCGCGAGCACATTCCGGCCGGGCCGCAGCAGCGGTGCGATATCGACGGTTTCGTAGCGCCAGTGAAAGAGGTCGCCGCGCGCGGGTCCCCATGCCGTCCGCTCTCCGTTCACGAATAACTGGTAGCGGTTGTCGGCGCTCACATGGATGAGGAAGCTGCCGGGTTTGGATGCCAGCTCGAACGCTCTTCGAAAATGGTACACGCCGTAGGCCGAAGGCGGAGTTCCCGGCACAGAGATCCAATGCGCGGACCAGAATTGCGTAGCCAGCTCGGGGTTCGCCGCGGAAACAGGGAGGGATAGAAGACAAATCAGCACGAAGAAACGCGGGATCATCGTGCCGATCCTATCAGATCATTCCGAGAGGGGTGTCGCGGTCGGGCGCCGGAAATGCACGGTCGATCCGTTCCATTTCCTCCTGGCTCAGTTCGAAATCGGAGGCCGATGCGTTCTCGCGCGCGTGTTCGGTATTGCCGGCTTTCGGAATCGCAAATACCTCAGACCGGCGGAGCAGAAAGTTCAAAACCACCTGCCGCGGCGATCGCTTGTGCCGGGCGCCGATCTCACTCAGTACGCGTCCGCCTCGCGACCGTGAGGTCGGAAACTGTCCGCTGCCAAACGGGCTGTACGCCATGACAGCGATCTCCTCCTCGCGGCAGTACGGCAGCACGGTGCGTTCAATGCCGCGGTCGCCGAGGTGATACAACACCTGGTCGCAGGCGATTCGCTCGTTGTTAAGCGCCGCCTGTGCCTCTTTCAACTTGGGCACATCGAAGTTGCTGACTCCGAGCAACCGTATGCTGCCGTCCCGCACCAGTTTCCCCAGGGCGCGCATGGTCTCACCGATGGGATGATCGCTTTCCCAGTGCAAAAGATAGAGGTCCAGGTAATCGGTATGGAGGCGTTTCAAGCTGCGCGCGCACGCCTTGAGCGTGCCTTCATAAGAAGCGTTCCACGGCAGGACCTTGCTTACCAGGAAGATTTTGTCGCGCACACCTCGAATGGCTTCCGCTACCAGCTCTTCCGCGCGGCCGTTGCCGTACATCTCGGCCGTGTCGATAAGCGTGGCCCCCATCTCGATGCCGGTTTGTAGCGCCTCGATCGCCTGCCGCTCCTTTTCGCCGCTGCCCTCGATTTTCCACGTTCCCTGGCCTATCGCCGGAAGCGTCAGCCCTGTCCATCCGAAACGTCTTGTGAGCACGCGCGCTCAATACCCCTCTTCCTTCAAGCGTTCGATCGTGAGTCCCGAACGTGGAATCGTAAGGTTCGACAGCATCTTTTCTACATATTTCGCGATGACGTCGCATTCGATATTCACCCGGTTTCCGGGCGAATACGTTCCCAGCGTCGTATGGCGATAGGTGTGCGGAATGATGGTGGCGGAAACAATGGAATCTTCGACGGAGGCTATGGTCAGGCTGATGCCATCAATTCCGATGGAGCCTTTGAATACAAGGTAGCGTTCCACCTCAGCGGGCACGCGGACATTGAGCCACCAGTTGTCGCCGCCGAGCGCGTCGAGCGAAAGAAACTCCGCCGTCGCATCCACGTGCCCCTGCATGATGTGCCCGCCAAGCCTGCCTCCGGGCGACAAGGGCCGTTCAAGATTCACGGGCGCGTTCAAGCGAAGGTCCCCGAGGTTGCTTCGCCGCAGCGTCTCCGGCGAAACATCCGCGCCGAACGACCCCGGGCGAATCGCGGTAGCCGTAAGGCACACGCCGTTTACCGATATGCTGTCTCCTTCGCGAGTATCTTCCAGCACCTTGCGGCAACGGATGCGAAGACGCATTCCGGCATCGCGCGGCTCCATGCCCTCGACCGCACCGAGTTCCTCGATAATGCCGGTGAACAACGCTCAGTTCTCCTTCACGAAGTAAGCTTCCACTGCGAACTCGTCAGGCGCTATCGAATGAAGCGACACATTGCGAAACCGGATCGCGTCCACGCGCCGGAGGCGTCCGGCGCCACCTACCACCGGCAGCGAATGAAGCCCGCCGAGAATCTTCGGCGCATAGTAAAAAAAGATCTTGTCGACCACCCCGGATTCGAGCGCGGCCCAGTTCACCTTGCTGCCGGCTTCAATCATCAGCGAGAGATACCTGTTCTCGCGCCCCAGGTAGTCGAGTAGCGCCCGAAGGTCCGTACGTCCGCCGGGGCCGTCCGCGACGAGGATGCTGCATCCGCGCTCCTCCAAAACTTTGCGCCGTTCGCTGGATGCCGCCGATGTCGTGACGATCAGAAGATCCGAACGGCATCCGGCCACCATGCGTGAGTCCGGTGGAATGCGAAGCTGCGAATCGAGCACGACGCGAAGAAACGGGCGGCTGCGCGGCTTCCCGCTGCGGTCCGTCATCAGCGGATCGTCGCCCAGAACAGTCCCGATGCCTGTCACGATGGCGTCGGAGAGATGCCGCAGCTCCTGCACGTGCTCGCGTGCCCGCTCGCTGGTAATCCAGCCGCGGTTATCCTCCGGTGCAGCGATCTTCCCATCCAGCGTGACCGCGGCTTTCAACGTCACCAGCGGCAGGCCCGTGCGCATGAAATGAACAAAGGGCTCATTCAGCTTGGCGGCCTCGCTCGCATGGGCGAAACTCAAATCGACGGCGATGCCCGCTTCGCGCAGGCGCCGGAGCCCCTCGCCGCGCACCTGCGGATTGGGATCTTCCATCGCGGCAACGACGCGCTTCACACCCGCGGCGATAAGGGCATCCGTGCAAGGGCCCGTACGCCCGGTGTGGCAGCACGGCTCGAGCGTGACATAGAGCGCGGCACCGCGCGCTCGCGCGCCCGCTTCCTCCAGCGCCAGCACCTCCGCGTGTTTCACACCGGCGTAAGTGTGAAATCCGCGTCCAACTATTTCGCCGTCCAGCACCAGCACCGCGCCGACTGTCGGATTCGGGCTCGTCTGGCCCAGGCCCTCCCGCGCCAGCGCCAGCGCCGCCTCCATGTAGTCGTTGTTCATGCTTCGAATATGGATGCGATAAATTTCTCCGCGTCGAAAGGAAGCAGGTCTTCCGCGCGTTCTCCGACACCGATGTAGCGGATCGGCAAATTCAACTCACGCGCTATCGCCACCACGATGCCGCCCTTCGCCGTGCCGTCCAGCTTCGTCAGCACGATGCCGGTGACGCCGCTCGTTTCCGTGAATCGCCGCGCCTGTTCCAGTCCGTTCTGGCCCGTTGTCGCATCCAGCACCAACAGCACTTCGTGGGGCGCGGAGGGAATGACGCGCTTCGCCGTGCGGTCCATCTTTTCGAGCTCCGCCATCAGGTTCGATTTCGTGTGTAGACGGCCGGCGGTATCGACGATGACATAGTCGGTCTTCCGCGCCTTGGCGGCATGCAGAGCATCAAACAGCACCGCGCTCGGATCGGAACCCGGCTGCTGGCGGATCACTTCCGTCGACGTTCGATCACCCCAGACTTCGAGCTGCTCGATGGCCGCCGCGCGAAACGTATCCGCGGCACAGAGCAGAACGGTCTTGCCTTCGGCCTTGAACCGGCCCGCCAGTTTACCGATGGTAGTCGTCTTACCCGAGCCGTTGACGCCCACCACCAGAATCACCGCCGGAGGCTCCATCACGCGCACAGGGGGCCGCTCCGTCGCCTCCAGTACTTCGAACAGGTGCTGGCGGATCAGCAGCTTCAACTCGCCGGCATCGCCGAGCATCCGGCGATCCACACGCTCCCGGACGCGGTCGAGGATCTCGCTGGCGGTCTTCACGCCGATGTCGGCGGTGATCAGGCTATATTCGAGTTCCTCGAGTACATCGGCATCGATCTCCTTTGCCCCGGCAAACGTATCTTCGAGCCGGGTCATCAGTCCCGAGCGCGTCTTTTGGACGCCCATCTTGAGTTTTTCGAGGAGATTGGGCTCCTGTTCGACAGAGCCGAAGAGTGTCTGGATCATAAAACCAGGGCTGCCTTTCCGATTGTATCAGCGGCTACGCGGGAGCCCGGCGAGCCGGAGAGGGATCAGGCCGGTGGTCCCTGGTGTTCGCTCGCCGCGGGGGAGGCGTCCTTCAGCAGAATGAGCATCATCTTGACGGGACCCTTCGCGCGTATGCCGTGCCGCAGATTCGGCGTCATATGGATCAGCGCGCCGCCTTCAAGGTTCATCACGTCTTCTCCCAGCGTCACTTCGGCCGACCCTTCGAGCAGGTAGATGACAGCGGGCATCGGCGCCGTGTGCGCCGTCAGTTCCTGCCCGTCGGCGAACGCGAAAAGAATCACCTTGCTTTTGTCGTCGTTTTGCAGCGTCCGGCTGAGAATGCCGTTCTCGGGAACGTCGGCCTGTTTTACCAGGTCGGTAATCAGCGTGTATGGTTTGGTCGGCATCTCTCCAGTCTACGTCGATCTACCTGCCAGCAGCCTCAACGCGGAGGGTTGTATCATTCTCGCTTGAGGACTGCAATCTTCGGTGGCACTTTTGATCCCATTCATTGCGCGCATCTCCGGGTAGCCCGCGAAGCACTGGAGCAATTCCATCTCGATCGCGTGCTGTTTGTTCCCGCTTCCACCCCGCCGCACAAAAGAGAAGCCACCGCCGGCTACGAAGACCGCTACCGCATGGTGGAGCTGGCGTGCGCAAACGAGCCACGGTTTGTCCCTTCGCGTCTCGAAGCCGGCCGCCTGAAAAGCTACTCCATCAAAACCATCCGGCGGGTGCGCGCGAGTGTCGCGCGAGACGATGAGTTGTTCTTTCTGATCGGCTCGGATGCCTTCGCCGAAATCGACACCTGGTACCGCGCCGCGGACGTGATCCGGGCGGTGGACTTCATCGTTGTCACCCGCCCCGGACACGAATACATCGTGCCGCCGGGTGCGCGGGTGCACCGGCTCGACACGCTGGCGCTGCCGGTGTCCTCCTCCGACATCCGGCGCCGCCTTTCGGCCGGCGAATCCCCGGAAGAACTGCAACCCAAAGTGCTCGCCTACATTCGCGAGCATCACCTCTACGAGTAGACGTCAGCCGGCTGCATCGCTGTTCTATCATTCAGCTATGGAATTCCCGATGCACATCGGCGGCGAACTGGTTCGCACGGACAAGCCGCAACAAGTCACGCTTCCCTACGACGGATCGTACGCCGGCACCGTCTTCGAGGCGGCACGGGAGCAGGTGGATGCCGCGGTGGAGGCTGCCGCTGCCGCCGCTCCGGCGATGCGCGAGATGAGCCGGGACGAGCGCTCGGCAATCCTCCGGAGAGCACATTACAAGCTGCTCGAACAGAAACAGGAGATGGCCCGCGCCATCTCTTCGGAATGCGGCAAGCCCCTCCGGGAAGCCCTTGCCGAAGTAGACCGGGCCGCCGCCACATTGTTGTTTTCTTCAGAAGAAGCACATCGTCTCAGCGGCGAGGTCGTTCCCATGGACGCCTCTCCCGGCGGCAAAGGGCGCTGGGGCATGACGGTCCGCGAGCCGCTCGGCGTGGTGGCCGCGATCACGCCCTTCAACTTCCCGCTGAACCTTGCCATGCACAAGATCGGACCGGCGCTCGCGGCCGGGAATGCCGTCGTCCATAAACCCGCATCCACCACGCCCATCAGCGGGTTGAGGATGGCCGGAATTTTTGAGACCTGTGGGCTCCCCAAAGGCGCATTGAACGTCATCACCGGACCCGGCGGAACGATTGGAGATCTGTTCACGTTTCACAAGAACGTCGCGATGATCACGTTCACGGGAAGCACGGACGTGGGACTTCGTATACGAAACCTCGCGGGATTGAAGCGGGTGACGCTGGAGTTGGGGAACAACTCCGCCGTCATCGTCGAAGACGACGCCAACCTGGATGAGGCCGTGCCCCGCTGCGTTACCGGCAGCTTCGCGCACTCGGGCCAGGTCTGCATATCCGTGCAGCGCATCTTCGTGCACGAGAAGATTCGGAAGGAATTTGTCGAGCGCTTTGTAGCGGCGGCCGGCAAGCTGAAGATCGGTCATCCGCTGGACCCTGAAACCGACATCAGCTCCTTGATTACCGAGAAGGAAGCGCAGCGGGTGGAGAGCTGGGTGGACGAAGCCGTAAAGGCGGGAGCAACACTGGTTCGTGGTGGCAGCCGGCGCCGCGCGACCATGGAACCCGCCGTCCTCACCGATGTGCCTCCCGATGCCCAGCTATCGTGCCGCGAAGCGTTCGGCCCGGTGGTGGGCATCAATCCGTACACGGACCTGGACGAAGCCATCGAGCAGGTCAACCGCTCCGAATACGGGCTTCAGGCCGGCATCTACACGCGGGACCTCGAAAAAGCGTTTCGTGCGGCCCGGCGCGTACACGTCGGCGGTTTCATGATCAACGAAGTGCCGCAATACCGCGCGGACCAGATGCCCTATGGAGGCGTTAAAATGAGCGGAACCGGCCGCGAAGGCCCCAAATACGCCATCGAGGAGATGACCGAAGTGAAGCTGATCTGCTGGAAGCCCTGACGGCGATCAGACCGATTGAATGGCCCGCATCAGGTCCACCAGGCCGGAGCCTTCGAAATAACGTTCGCGGCCGAGTGATGTGGCGCTGTTCAGAAAAATTCTCTTCACGTCTTCGGGCTTGCCGATGAACTCCCGCCTGATCGAAAGAAAGGCCGCGATCGCCCCGGAAACATGCGGCGCCGCCATGCTGGTACCGCTCTCGTCGATATAGGCGGCAGGGTGTTTGCCTTCTTCGAGCGAGCATACTCCATCGAGCAGCTTCTGGCGTTTCATCAATTCAAGCTTCTTCCCTGTGGCGCAGGAAACAATACGCTCGCCGGGAGCGACAAGGTCCGGCTTCAGCCGCCCGTCTCCCGTCGGGCCCTTCGAAGAAAAATACGATACGCCGTAAGTATGAGGGCTGTCCTTGTGCGTGGAGCCAACAGTGATGGCGAGGGCTGCGTTTCCGGGATCGTTGATGGTCAGCGAGAGACCGGTGTTGGTCGGGCCTGCCTTCGCCATCAGCTCGCCGTAGCCGGTATTTCCCGCCGCGATCACGACGGCCACCCCACTGCGAACCAGGCGGTCCACTTCAATGCACACCGGACTCTGGCCGCAAGCGAACCACTTGGCGTTGAACTCGTAGCCCAGGCTGATATTCACACCGTGAACGCGCAGCGGCGGTTTGCCATGCCCGTTCACATCGGAGCGGATATATTCGAGGGCGCGCAGGACGTCTGTCGATCGAACCCGCCCATTGTCGTCCAGCACCTTGAGGCTGATGAGTTTGGTGAGCGGCGCTACGCCCGACAACAGGCCGGGGTGCCGGACTGTCCGCCGTTCCAGGCGTTCCAGGTCGGAATCGGGCGACACCGCCATCCGCTGGCCCATGCAATATTCCACCTTCGACCCGTCCACCTCCGGGCGGCACAAGGCGCCCGCGATAATCCCCGCGACGTGCGTTCCGTGCCCGAATTTATCGGTCAGCGCACCCTCTACATCCGGCTCATCTTTTGTGAAATCGCGATGCAGGCCGCTCACTTCCCCACCCAGTGTTTCGTACAACTGAAAATGCGGATGGTCGGCCTGAATTCCCGAGTCGATGACGGCCCACACAATCTCGCTGCCCGACGCATCGTAGGCGCGCCGCGCCGCATCGGCCTTCACGGTCGCGACCGAGCGGTTAATAAGGGGCATCAATCGAAAATCCGGCCAGATCCGGTAGATACAACGCCGCTTGGAGTCCGTCTCGCTCTGATCGCGGCTGGCGAGGTCGCGCGCATCGCTGATGCTGAGATAGCAGCGGTAATACGTGTTCGCAATCAGCAGCGGCGGCTTCTTCTCGTAGCGGGCCGCGAGGGCATCGTGAATCTGCTGGAAGCGTTCGCGGGAGCCCGGCAGGCCTTTCTCGTGAAACAGGTTCAGCTCCACCACAACCGATGTGGGCGTGAGGTCGTCGGGCGGCATTCCGAGCTTGTCGCGTTCGTGCTGGTCTTCGATGTAAAAAGCCTCGGATAAGATGCCGGCCCGAAGCGGTTGCTCCCCGTCGAATTTCTCTTTCGGAGGCAGCGGTGGCGGCGCGCCTTGATCGCTCATCTATTATTAATTTTCCTTTCACTCCTCGCGGAGTGCCGCTGGTCAGTATACACGGCCCGGGACATGCGGATTTCGTGAAATGGTCCAGCGTTCACTGCCGAAGGATCGGAGATGGGTGAGCATTGGGTGAATTCACGCATATCGTAATTCCTGGCTACGCCGGACCTCATTGAAAATTATGCACTTAGCGAAGCTTTTAATGCTGGTAAGCAAATTGCACTTTTCAGGGCATCATGGCATACGTAATTACCGACACGTGCACCAAAGACGAGCTTTGCGTAGACGCTTGCCCGGTGGACTGCATTCATCCGAAGAAGGACGACGCCAAATTCGAGGAAGTGCCGATGCTCTATGTTAACCCAGACGATTGCATCGACTGCGGCGCCTGCGTTCCCGTTTGTCCGACCTCTTCCATCTATGTTTTGGAAGAATTGCCGGAGGACAAGGCCCACTTCGCCGCGATGAACGCAGCCTACTACAACTAACTCGCGAGGGGCAGGCAGCCGGGCGCCCTGCCCGCTCGTACTGTCCGCGCCAAACCTGGCCAACACATCGGGTGGATGGATGATTTCCGATCCCGCTCTTCGAGGGACCTTTGCCAGTCGTAACCTCAACGCTGGTGGTAACTGGAACCTGACCTATGACACTCTCCCGGCACTGGAAGTTGCCGGAACGGCACTTCCTGAACCTTCGACTTTGTCTCTGTTCGGTTCCGGAGTCATCGGGCTTCTCCTATACCGCCGCCGCTCCTCTTCGCGAAAGGTTTGATCGCGCTGACTTAGTGCAGTGCGCACGTCGCGTCAGAAATGTTCAGACTCTATACGGTTTTTATAACGCTCGCTTGCTCGCTGTGCGCTCAACCGAACCGCTCGTATCGGATAGACACGGTTGCGGGAACCGAGCCAACCGATGACGGAACCGCTGCCACCGCCATCCTTAACTCTCCTCGCACTCTTGCCATTGCGGCAGACGGAACGATTTACGTCGGAAGCGTAGTCGAAGGCGTCCGCAGCATCACCCCCGGCGGCCGGATAACCATGAATGGCGCCGGCGTCGTGATTGACATGGAAGTCGATAAGGACGGTACTCTCTGGTATCTGACTGGCGGGCCCGAGCTATGCAAACAAACTGCTAACGGCGAACAAAAGATATTCACCCCCAACCCCACTTTTGGCCCATCCCGGTTACCAATTCTAACGAGCATAGCTCTGGACCCAGACGGAAACCTGGTTATCGCCGATCAAGAGAACCGGAGAATACTCCGGATGACCCCTGCGGGAGTCGTCTCGGTGATGGCGGGATCGGGATCCCTGACGCGTTTAGACGCACCGCCCAACCGTGTCGCTGTCGATCGGCAGAATAACATCTATATAGCGGGTGAGAACCGGCGAATCCTTCGTTTGCCGGCAAACGGCGCCCCGACAGTCATAGCGGGAAACGGGCAATTCGGAGCACCGGCGATTGGTAGCCCGGCTACGTCGTCCGCGTTGGGAGCCATCACCGCTCTTGCCGTCAACGACAGCGGAGAAATCTTTCTGGTTGACAGCTTATACCACGTGATCCTGAAAATCGGCACCCAAGGAAATCTGGAGGCCGTACTCCGCGACGCGGACGCTTCCGATCTTGCATTCGACAGCGCCGGGCGCCTGCTCTTCACGGACACTATCGCGGGCCGGGTCTGGCGCGTGAATGGCGACGGATCGCGAACCTCCATCGCCGGCCGCATCCGCTTCGAAGGCGACGGTGGTCCAGCCATAGATGCGTTATTGAAATCGCCGCGAGCGGTTGCCGTTCATCCCGATGGGACGCTTTTCATTGGCGATACCGGGAACCATCGCATTCGCAAAGTGACACGGGACGGTGTCATCTCGACGGTCGCCGGAAACGGGACGCCGGGCGTCGCGGGAGATGGCGGACCCGCGGCCGCAGCGCAGGTAGCCGGGCCGGATCATCTGGTTATCGACGGCCGCGGC
>DASTMK010000014.1:0-4541 GCA_035714225.1 Bryobacteraceae bacterium
CAGGTCGTGGCCGGTCGTCAACTCTGTCACGGGATGCTCCACTTGCAGCCGTGTATTCATCTCGAGGACGTAGAAGTTGCCATGGCCGTCCACCAGAAACTCGGCGGTACCGGCGTTGTAGTAGCCGGCCGCGCGCGCCACTTTCAAGGCGGCCTCTCCCATTCGCGAACGAAGACCGGGATGATCGGCCATGAGCGGAGACGGAGCCTCTTCAATCACCTTCTGATGACGGCGCTGGATCGAGCACTCGCGCTCTCCCAGGTGAATCATTGTGCCATGCCGGTCTCCGAGCACCTGAATCTCGATATGACGGGCCGGCTCCACCAGCTTTTCCACATAGACGGCGGCATTCGCGAAAGCGCGCTCGGCTTCGCTGGAGGCGTCACGAAACGCGGAGACCATCTCCTCGTCGGAGCCGGTCCGGCGCATTCCTTTGCCCCCACCCCCGGCGGCCGCTTTCAGCAGAACCGGATAGCCAATTGCGCGGCCTGCCTCGCGCGCCTTCTCCATGGTGCGAACGGGCGCCGCGGTGCCGGGCACGATCGGCACACCTACGCCGATCGCCAGGCGGCGGGCATCCGTTTTCGTTCCCAACAGGCGGATGGACCTGGAAGACGGGCCGATAAACGTGATACCCGCCTCCTCACACGCGGCGGCGAAATCCGCGTTCTCGCTCAGAAAGCCATAGCCGGGGTGAACGGCGTCAACGCCGTGTTTGCGCGCCGCATCCAGGATGCGGTCGATTCGCAAATAGCTTTCAGTCGAAGGGGCCGGGCCGATATGCGCGGCCTCATCGGCCATGCGCACGTGAAGCGCCCGGCGGTCCACGTCGGAGTAAACAGCGACACTCCGGATACCTATTTCGCGCAACGCGCGCACGATTCGCACCGCAATCTCGCCGCGGTTCGCCACCAGAACCTTGCGGAACATGAATCGAGATTGTAGCAGGATCGCAGCCTTGCAAAGCCCGCTATTCTGCCCGATACTGAATGTAGAATCGTACAACTTGTACGAGTGGTACACACACCATGACACGCCTGAATGTCTCGAAAGCGCGGGAGGAATTTTCTGAAGTCGTAAACCGCGCCGCCTACGGAAAGGAGCGGACCGTTGTTTCCCGCCGTGGGAAGGACTTGGCCGCCGTCATCCCGATTGATGACCTCCGTCTCCTGGAGCGCCTGGCCCAGAAGGAAATAGACCGGATCGACCTTGAAGACGCTCGGGCCGCCTTAAAAGAGGCGGAAGAGAAGGGGACCATTCCACTTAAAGAAGCGAAGAAACGCCTGGCCTTGTAGGCACATGCCTAGACGAACAACCGGGTGATGACTGAACCGAAGAAGCCGTCATACGCCCTGGAGTTTACTCACGCCGCTATCCGGGAACTTGAGAAGCTGGACCCGAATATCCGCCGGAAGGTCTTTTCCGACATCGAAAAAACCCTCGCCCCTATGGCGTGGAGAAGATGGAAACAAAGGAGAAGCTCTACCGCGTCTATGTGGGACCAGGGAAGAACTACCGAGCCATCTATCAGATTCGGGATGAAGTTCTTCTCGTTCTCGTAGTGAAGGTGGGAGACCGGAAGGAAGTCTACCGTCGCGTGAAGTGAAGCCCATATGGCTTCCCTCGTTGAAACACCGGGGGCCGTCCGGGCGACACGATCCCTGGAATCGATAAGATAGTGTTGCATTCACACATGGAAGTCTCGCATCTATACATCTCTCATCATGGTTTGCGGCCGTGATCGCGCTCGAACCTATCGGCGTAGTGCGCTCGGAAATCGGCGAAGGGCAGCCAATGCCGCCGCTCGGAGTCCCAGCGGTGATCGAAATTTTTCCCCGGTTCCTGGATGGTCTGCATCGCATTGAAAAACACTCGCACATCTGGGTGCTCGCCTGGCTGGACAACGCGGAACGGGACCTGCTGCAAGTGAAGCCGCGCGGTTTGAAGGACGCGGGCGACGAAGGGCTGCACGGAGTGTTTGCCGTTCGCTCCCCGGCGCGCCCGAATCCCGTGGGCCTCACCGCTACACGTGTTCTCGAGATCAAACATCTGTCGATCCATGTCGAGCGGCTCGACTTCCGGGATGGAACTCCTGTCGTGGATGTGAAGCCGTATTTCATCAGCCGGGATATGATTTTCTCCGCCTCAAACGTGCAAATCGGAAAACCGCTGACTCCCGAAGCGGCGCGCGAGGCGCTGCTCCTTCAGGCGGTCCATTTCCACGGGGAGTTATGCGACGATCTCGACCGGGCCGTGAACGTGATGGCTCGTTTCCGCGCGGAGGTGCTGGAATGGACGGACCCGGCAGGTTGGGCCGTCACCGTTCCCGCGGACCGGCCATGCATCGCCGATGCCTTCATGGGCATGTTGCGAGTGAGCCCGGGCCGGAAAAATCTCGTATTCGGCGCGCCCGGTAAAATCAGCTTCGAACGCGGCGCCGATCGATACAGCTACGACATTTGATGCGTTCCCGTGGCGCTCACAACTGCAGTATGCGGTCGAGATGCGCCCAACCATGCTCCCACGTATATTCCGCTTCGAAGAGGGAACGGCCTTCGGCGCCTATAAGAGCCCGAAGCTCGTCGTCGCTCAACAGCCGGGACACGGCCCGCGCGAAGGGCTCCGGATCGTCGGCGATGACGATGTTCCGGCCGTGCTCGGCGCTCAGCCCTTCCGCGCCGATCGTGGTGGAGACCACGGGAACGCCCGCCGCCCAGGCTTCCAGTATCTTAAAGCGCGAGCCGCTGGCCGCACGGATCGGAACCACGGCCACTTTCGCCGATGCGATCAGGCCGACCGCATTTTCGTAATCGGAGAAGATCCGCAAGCCGGGGACGCCCGCCCAAAGAGTGCGGGCCCGGCCGGCGTTCATGCCCGCTATCCAAACTTCGGCGTGCGGCGCAAGCTCCCGCACCTGCGGCCAGATTTCGCGGCAAAACCAATCCAGACCAGTTTTGTTGGGCCGGTACTCGATATTTCCGGTAAAAACCACAGCGTGCATTTTTTCCTTCGACGGCACGGCCTCCCATGGAATCGTGTTCGGATACACGGCAATATTGGCGCCGGATGAGAGTTCGGCTGCCGCCGCCGCATCATTCTCCGAAACCGTCAGCACGGTAGAGTAACGCGGCAGCCATTCCCGTTCCAGGCGCCGGCACGCTTTAGCGAATCGTTGAAATGCCAGGCGCACCGGAGGCTGCTCGACCGCGCCGCATCGCTCATGCCACAGTGACTCGATATTGTGAAGATCCAACACCGTCGTGTTGCAGCGCGGAGCCAGAACTCTCTGGTAAGGCGCGCACCAGAAATGTTCCACCAATCCGATTTCGTACTTTTCGAGACCGGCGAACGCAGCCACCCTGCTCTCAAAACCAGCGAATCGGTCTATCAGCGGCGGCGTACCCGATACCAGCCTCTTCAGGTTTCTGGCGGTCCTTGAAAAACGTCCTCGCGAGTGGAATGGGAGGTTGATTACGTGCAGCCTCCGGATGAGTCCGGCCGGTACACGCTCCGCCGGATGGACCGCGCCGGGCTGTTGGAATACGATTAGATCCACATCCGAGCGGCACGCCAGATAATGCAGAACGCTCGCGGTGCGCAGTGCGCCTCCACCGATTACCGGAATGGGTACCTCCGGCGCCAGGACAAGGGTCTTGGGCCTGTCAGGCAAAGCGGCACCGGGCTTCGTGGTAGATTTCTCTTGTCGCGCGCGCGGTTCGCTGCCACGAAAAATCACGGGCCCGCAGCAGTGCGCGCTCCCGTAAGCCGGAAGCCCAATCCGCATCCGTTGCGGCTTTCCGCATGGCTTCCACCCAGCCTCTCACGTCGCCTGCGTCAATACGGACGGCCGCATCGCCCGCCACTTCTCCAACGGCCGGGTCTTTTGACGTGATGACCGCCGCTCCACACTGCATCGCTTCCAGCACAGGCAGGCCGAATCCCTCATAAACGGAGGGGTAAATCACCGCGAGAGCCTCGCTATAAAGTGAAATGAGTTTCTCTTCGGAGACCTCTCCGAGAATATGGAGTCCCGGGATTTCATGACCGGACTCCGTTTCGCGGCTGCGCCCCGCCAGGACAAGATCCACTTCCTCGGACTTGCGCAACTCCCGCCACGCCTGAAGAAGCAGGGCTATGTTTTTGCGAGCCTGACGGGTCCCGGGCAAAAGAAAAAACCGTCCGCGGCGCGCACCATTCGGACGGAACCGGCTCGAAGCTGCAAGGGGTGTCACGGCCACCCTATGAGGCGAAACCTGAAAGTGATCCAGCACCTGCCTGCGGACGGAGACCGTGGGAGTAATAATCATCGTCGCCAGACCAAGCCCCGCCAGGATGGGAGTACGCCTCTGTACTCGTATGGAAGCGTCTTCTTTCCCGGGACCTATCCAGGGAGAAAGGTCGTGAACGGTCATTACGCTGGGCCTCAGGGGAATGTAAGGCACAGCGAAGTCGGTTCCATGAAAGACATCGGTCCCGAGTTTCGACAGCTCCCGCGCAAGCCCGATGGTCCACCACTTTGATTCGAGAGCGTTTCGCGGACC
>DASTMK010000015.1:0-3193 GCA_035714225.1 Bryobacteraceae bacterium
AACGTCAGCAGCACAAACGCAACGCCGGACAGAAACACGGCCCCGAGCGCCACCTCCCACGGCACACCCATTCCTTTCACCACCGAATAGGTGAAGTAAGCGTTCAATCCCATGCCCGGCGCAAGTGCGATAGGATAGCGCGCGAAGATTCCCATCAGGATACTGCCGAGCCCCGCGGATAAACAGGTAGCGGCCACCACCGCCGTGAAAGGCATTCCCGCCTCTTTGAGTACGGACGGGTTCACGAAGATGATGTAAGCCATCGTGATGAACGTGGTGAACCCGGCGAGAATCTCGGTGCGCCAGTCCGTTCCCAGCTTCGCGAACTCAAAGTACGATTCGGCTCTGTTGATAAGGGTCATCGGACTTCCCCAGACTTGGGCGGCGGCGCTTCAGCCAAAAACTTCGAGCGCGCACCGGAAGGTGTTGGCATGGGCTTCCGCCGTCAATTCAATGGGCTCAGCGTAGCCGCCGCCCAGAGTAACGGCCACTGGAATACCCGCTGCCTTCGAGGCAGCAAATACCCAGCGATCCCTCCCGGCGAGGCCTGCCTGTGTCAGCGACATCCGCCCCAGCCGGTCTTCGGCCAGAGGGTCCACTCCGGACTGGTAGTACAGCATCTCGGGTTTGAATTCGAGCACGCGGGCCAGCACCTTATCGACGGCGTCCAGATACTCGCTGTCTCCGGTCCCGTCCGGCAGATCGACATCGATCTTGCCCGGCTGTTTGCGGAAAGGGAAGTTGTTCCGGTTGTGAACGGAGACGGTCAGCACCATGTCGTCGTCCTCGAAAATCCGGGCAGTTCCGTCGCCCTGGTGAACATCGAGGTCGAGAATCGCCACGCGCCGTATGGCATGGCATTCCCGCAGCGATAGTACGGCGACGGCGATATCGTTGAACACGCAAAATCCCGCGCCGTCCGACCGGCAAGCGTGGTGTGTGCCGCCGGCGAGGTTGCCTCCCCATCCGGATTCGAGAGCATCCATCGCGGCGGCGAGAGTACCGCCCACGGAACCCAAGGTGCGCCGGACCAGGCTTTCGGACCACGGAAAGCCGATCCGGCGCATGGCAGCGTAAGGAATCGACCCGTTCACGAAAGATTCGACATAGCCGCGATCATGCACCCGCGTAATCGCATCCAGCGGCGCCGGCTCCGCCGCAACGAATTCGAAGCTGTTCTCCTGTTCGAGCAACTCCCGCAGCAGCCGGTATTTCCGCGCTGGAAATTTGTGGCCCGGTGGGAGCCCCATCTCGTGATGGTCGCAGTAGTACAGCCTGCGCCACATGCCTCAGCGTTTGCTCAGATCGCGTATGTAAATTTCCCGGAACGTCATGTCGCCCTCGCCGCCCGAGTGCAACTGAAGCGCGATGGGACCATCGAACGATTTGGGCTGCGGGTCGGTGAAATCGATCATCTGTACGCCGTTCAGGCGGGAGGTGTAGCGGTTCCCCTGCACTTTGAGCAGATACTCGTTCCATTCGCCGCGGCGCACCACGATCTCGTTTTCCGGCGCGGGCCAGACAATCCACTGCCTGCCATCGCCATAGACGCCGCCCGTGTGCTTGCCCAGAGCGCAGTCGATTTCAAACTGCAGCCCCTGGCTCACATTGGGTGTGCCCGGCTTGAAACCGACGTGAAAAAAGACGCCGGAGTTTCCGCTGCCCTGACACTTGAACTGCAATGCCAGCTCAAAATCCTTGTAGCTTTTCTCCGTCTGGAGATACCCATAAGCCTTGCTGATGGCCTGGCCGCGGATTACTCCGTTTTCGACGGTCCACTTTTCTTTACCGATCTCAACCCAGCCCGAGAGATCTTTACCGTTGAACAGTTGGACCCAATCCTCTCCAGGCAACACCGGCCGCGGCGTTCTTTGCGCAAAGGCGGCGGCCGCGAACAGAAACAGAACGATCATCTTTTTCATGGCTGATCCAGTCCTTATTGAAAAAGACATCATACCCCACCCAGTTCGCTTCGTATCACACTCGCGATACGCTCGGCCGCCTGCTGTACGCGTTTCTCCTCGGGACCCTCCACCATCACTCTCGCCAGCGGCTCCGTTCCGGAAAATCGCACCACGACGCGCCCGGCTTCTCCGAATTCCGCCTCCGCCGCCCGGATCTCCTCGTTTACCGGTGAAAGCTCCTTCAGCGGGCGCTTCGTCTTCACGCGTACGTTCACCAGCACCTGCGGGTAAATTTCCAATTCCCCGGTGAGTTCGTCCAGGCTGCGGCCCGAATTCCGCATGACCTGAAGCACCTGAAGCGCGGTCAGAAGCCCGTCTCCCGTCGTTGCGTGTTCGCGGAATATGACGTGCCCCGATTGCTCACCGCCCAGCATCGCGCCTCTTGCGAGCATCTCTTCAAGGACATACTTGTCGCCCACCGCTGTTCTCACAAGCCGTATGCCGGCCGCCGCAAGCGCGCGTTCCAGGCCGAGGTTCGACATGATCGTGGCCACCACCAGCGGCTCGCCTTCTTTGCTCGAGAGTTTGCCGCGGCGAAGCAGGTCTTTTCCGCACATCATCAGCACGTGGTCGCCGCTGGCGATCTTTCCGGTGGAGGTGACGAAGATCGCACGGTCCGCGTCGCCGTCGAAAGCGATTCCTATGTCCGCTCCCTTTTCCACCACACTGCCGCGGAGCGATTCCACGTGGAGCGCCCCGCAATTCAGATTGATGTTCCTGCCATTGGGAAGGCAGCCCAACGAGTACACATGCGCGCCCAGCCGTTCGAACAGCTCCGGCGCCAGGTGCGAAGCCGCTCCATTCGCGCAGTCGAGCACGATCGTGAGCCCGGCCAGCGATACTCCCGCGACGGACGCCAGGAAGTCGATATACGTCTCATCCAACGCTTCATCCACCAGCAGGTCCCGCGGAACGGGTTCGGCGTCCCCCGCGCGCAGGCGGAAAATATCTTCCTCCAGCGCATGCTCCACCTCGTCGGGAAGCTTGAAGCCGGAATGGTCGAACACCTTGATGCCGTTGTCCTGGTAAGGATTGTGGGAAGCGGAAATCATTACACCCGCCACGAACGACTGGGTGCGGGTGAGATAAGCTACGCCCGGCGTGGTGATCAGTCCGGCAAACCGGGTACGAACACCGTACCTTTCGAGCCCGCCCGCCACCTGCCCGGCGAGCCATGGCCCCGATTCGCGCGTGTCCATGCCGATCACAACCTCCGGATCGGCTGCCGC
>DASTMK010000016.1:0-5391 GCA_035714225.1 Bryobacteraceae bacterium
GATTTCCTCGGGAATGCCGCCTCGCGTCACCACATCGGAGACCGCGAACCGTACGCCGGGCTTAAGTACCCGGAACGCTTCCCTAAGGACGCGGTCCTTGTCGGCTGAAAGATTGATTACGCAATTGGAGATGATGACGTCGACGGAACTATCGGGCAGAGGGATTTGCTAAATCTCGCCTTTCAGAAACTTTACGTTTTCCACTCCGGCCTTCTTCTAATTGTTTCGGGCGAGTGTCAAGCATCTCATCGGTCATGTCGACCCCGTAGGCTTTGCCGCCAGGAGAGACTCGCTTTGCCGAAAGCAATACGTCGATGCCGCCGCCACTTCCCAGGTCCAGAACGACTTCGCCTGGTTTCAGTCCGGCCAGCGCCGTTGGGTTTCCGCAGCCGAGCGACGCCAGCACTGCCGTTTCCGGCAGTTCGTCCTTTTGAAGCTGATTGTAGAGATCCGAACTGATCGGATCTCCTCCTGAGCAGCAGGATGACGGGCTGCTGCCGCAGCAGGCGTTCGTTCGCCAGCGGCGAAACGTAGGGCCGTTGATTTCATCCCGTTCGGAACGATACGCTAAGGGCAAGTCGAATAGGACCGAATTATATGAAACTTTCGCGCCGCTCTCTTTTCGCGGTGGGGCTCGGTTCTGCCCTTACCGCCTGCTCCCGGTCCAAGGAAGCTGAAAACACCGAAGCATCCGCCGGCAACAAGCTCCCTCTCGAGGAATTCCAGCCAAAGAGCATGCTTGTTACGCCGCAGAACCCGAAGCCCAGCGCCAAGTACCCTGTCATCGACGTTCACACGCATCTCGGCGCGGTTTTCGGACGCGAACGCACACCCGGTCCCAACGGCCCCAGCCCCGAGGCCGTGCAGCAGCTCGATCAGATCTTAGGCTGGATGAACGAGCTGAATATGAAGACGCTGGTCAACCTCACCGGCGGTTATGGAGATGCCCTGAAAAACAACATCACCACGCTGTCGCGCGGCAAGTATGAAGGACGCTTCGTAAATTGCGTGGTTCCGGCGTGGGACCGGATCAGGGAACCGGACTATCCTCGCTGGCAGGCGGAGGAGCTTTCGCGCGCCCGGGACGCCGGCGCCATCGGCCTGAAGATCTCCAAAACCCTCGGCCTCTATCTGCGCGAGAACGGCAAAGAAGGGCCGCTCGTCAAAATCGACGATTCCCGCTTCGATCCGATGTGGGAAGCCGCCGGGAAGCTGAAGCTGCCGGTAATGATACACATCGCCGATCCGGACGCGTTCTTCACCACCATCGACCGGTTCAACGAACGTTGGGAAGAGTTGGCCAATCATCCCAACTGGTCTTTCTACGGCAAGGATTTTCCGCCGAAACAGGAACTGCTGGACGCGCGCAACCGCGTCATCGAGCGGCACCCGGGCACGACCTTCGTCGGATTGCACGTGGCAAATCACCCGGAAAACCTCGATGACGTTTCCGCCTGGCTGAAGAAGTATCCCAACATGCATTGCGAGATCGGCGCCCGCGTCGGTGAATTGGGCCGGCAGCCCCGCCGTGCGCGCCGGTTCTTCGAAGAGTTTCAGGACCGCATCATGTTCGGCACCGATGCAACGCCGAATGGAACCAATGTTCCTCAGCAGGACCTGAAGCCTGCCATGTTTCAATGCTATTTCCGGTTCCTCGAAACCGCGGACGAGTACTTCGATTACGCTCCGAGCGAAGTGCCGCCGCAAGGCCGCTGGAAAATCTACGGCATCGAGCTGCCTGACTCGATCCTCAAGAAGGTGTACCACAATAACGCCGCCAGGCTTCTGGGATGGAAAACGATATGACCGAACTTATGGATCTGGACAGGCGGGACCTGCTGAAGACAGGTCTCGGCGTAACGGCGGCGGCCTTCTCACCGCTGGCCGCCCAACAGAAAGAGTCAATCCGCATCGGCTTTGTGGGCGTCGGCGGACGCGGCACCGGTTTACTGCGGAACCTGCTGAAGCTGGAGGGTGTAAAAGTCAACGCCCTTTGCGACATCAATGAAGCAAACCTGGCTCGCGCACAAAAACTGGTGGCGGATGCCGGCCAACCGAAGCCGCAGGGTTATTCGAAAAGCGAGACCGACTGGCGCAATCTCTGCGAGCGCAAAGATCTGGATATCGTGTTCAACGCCACCCCCTGGCAGTGGCATACGCCCATTGCGGTGGCCGCTATGAAGGCCGGAAAGGACACTGCCACCGAAGTGCCCGCCGCGCTTACCGTGGAAGAGTGTTGGGAGCTGGTCGAGACTTCGGAAAAAACCGGCCGGCACTGCGCCATGCTGGAGAACGACTGCTATTACCGCGAAGTTCTCATGATCCTCACCATGATTCGCGCCGGTGCGCTGGGTGAGCCGCTGATGGCCGAAGCCGGATACCTGCACGATCTCCGCACGGTAAAGTTCAACACCGTGCCGCACGGGGAGCCATGGCGCCTGGACCATACCATCAAGCGCAACGGCAACCTGTACCCGACACACCCGATGGGTCCCATGGCGTGGTGGCTCGATATCAATCGCGGCGACCGGATGACTTACCTGGTCTCGATGAGTTCCAAGCACGCAGCGATGAAGGAGTTCGCCATCCGCGAATTCGACCCCAACGACTGGCGCTCCAAAACCGATTACGCGCTGGGCGATGTCAATGTTACTTTGATCCGGACCGAAGAAGGAAAAACGATCACGCTCTGGTTCAATACCAACAGCCCCCGCGTGAAGGAACACCTGTTGAGAATTCAGGGCACCAAGGGCATCTTCAACAGCATGATGGATCGCGTCTTCGTGGAAGGCCGCAGCAACCGGGGCGAGGGCGAAAACTGGAGAGCCCGGCACGATTGGGAAGAGACGGCGGAATACCGCAAGCAGTACGACTCGAAGCTGTGGAAGAACATGGAGGAACAGGCGCGGGGAGCCGGCCATAGCGGCGTGGACTATATGCAGTTGTACCGGCTCATTAAGAACCTGCGCGAGGGCAGGCCGCCGGACATCGACGTCTACGACGCAGCAGCCTGGAGCGTGCTTTCGCCGCTCTCAGAGGCATCCGTCGCCGGCCGTAGTAAACCCGTGGACATCCCCGACTTCACCCGGGGTAAATGGAAACTGCGTGCGCCGGTGGACCCCGACGCGATTGTGTAGGAGGAGATCGGATCATGCCCATGGCAAATCGAAGAGACTTTTTCAGCGCGATGCTGCAGGCCGCCGGCGTGCGTGATACGAAGCCCATTCGCGCGGGCATCGTCGGCGTGGGAGACCGCGGTTCTTACCACATGGATCTTCTGCTGGGAACCGATCTCGTTGAGATCCCGGCCATCTGCGATATCAATCCCGAATACCTGTATCGGGCGAAGCGATGGATCGAGCAGGCCGGCAGGCCTTCGCCGGAACTCTATGATCGCGGCAAGACCGATTTCGAGAGGCTTTGCGAACGGAAAGACCTGGACCTGGTCGTCTGCGCCACCTCGTGGGAATGGCATGCACCCGTCTGTATCGCTGCGATGAAAGCAGGCAAGCATGCCACCACGGAAGTACCTGCCGCCCTCACGGTGGATGAATGCTGGGAGATGGTGGAGGTTTCCGAAAAGACGCGTAAGCATTGCGTCATGCTGGAGCAGGCCAATTACAGCCGCGACGGTCTGATGGTTCTCGAAATGGCGCAAAAGGGCGCGTTCGGCCAGATATTGGCCTCGACGGGCGGATACGTACACGACCTCCGGCTGGTGAAATTCGACCCCGAACGCGAGCCGTGGCGGTTGCAGCATTCCGTCGACCGCAATGGCAACCTGTATCCGACGCATCCCATCGGTCCCATGGCCTGGTGGATGGACATTAACCGGGGAGACAAGTTTGAATACCTCGTGTCGATGAGCTCGAAAGCCGTTTGCCTTAATGAGTACGCCTCGAACTACTTCGGCGACCGCCACCCGTACGCGGGAATGAAAATGAACCAGGGCGACATAAATACTTCGCTTCTGAGGACGGCGAACGGGAAGCTTGCGGTGCTCTATTACGACACCAACACGCCGCACCCGCAAACCGCTGAGCTGCGTCTGGACGGCAGCAAGGGACACTACGCCGGCAACATCCAGCAGGTCTTCATCGAAGGGCGCAGCCCGAAAGCTCATGCATGGGAGCCGCTTGCCAACTATAAGTCCGAATTCGATCCGCCGATCTGGAAGAACCTGGATCCGGGTAAGTTTAAGCGCGCTCGCGGGCACGGTGGTGGCGAAACCACGCCGCTGATGTGGGCCAGGTTACTGCGGGCATTGCAGCGAGGCACCGAACCCGATATGAACGTCTACGACGCGGTCGTGTGGAGCGTCATCTCACCTCTTAGCGAGCGCTCCGTCGCGCAGGGGAGCCGGCCTACGGACTTCCCCGATTTCACGCGGGGTAAGTGGAAGAATACGCCTCCCATCCGGCTGGAACCCGAAAGTGCCTGAGCATTGTAGACTGAAAGCTGGTGCCCAAACGCCTCGCGATTTCTTTGTGTGGCATACCTCTGAAGAACCCCGTTATTGCTGCTTCCGGTACCTTCGGATACGGCGTTGATTTCGAAAAGATTCTAGACCTGAACGCCGTTGGCGGGTTAGTCGTCAAGGGACTTTCGCGCGAGCCGATCGAAGGTAATCCGCCGCCGCGCCTTTGGGAATCCGAAGGCGGCATGATCAACTCCGTGGGCCTTCAGAACGTTGGAGTGCGCGCATTTGTGTTGGAGAAACTCCCGCGTCTCAGGCGATTCGACACCGCGGTATTCGCCAACGTGTTCGGCTACGCTCCCGAGGATTATGTGGAGGTCGTCCGGATGCTGGAGGACGCGGAAGGCTTGGTGGGCTACGAACTAAACGTCTCCTGCCCGAACACGAAACATGGCGGCATCTTCTTCTCGAGTGATCCGGCGCTGCTGGCGTCGCTGGTCGCCTCTGTGAAGCGAGCTGCTCGCAGACCGGTGATCGTGAAGCTTTCGCCGAATGTCGCGAGTATCGAGCCGCTCGCCAAAGCGGCGGAAGAGGCCGGCGCGGACGCTCTATCGCTGGTGAACACCTTTGTGGCACTCGCGGTGGATGCTCGAACAAGGACTCCACGCATCGGTGCGGGGTTCGGCGGGCTCTCCGGACCGGCCATCAAACCCATCGCGTTGCGCATGGTCTTCCAGGCGGCGCGCGCGGTCCGGATTCCGGTAATCGGCCTCGGCGGAATCGCTTCCGGCGAGGATGCGGCGGAGTTTCTGATTGCGGGCGCCTCCGCCGTGCAAGTGGGCACCGCCAGCTTTTGGGACCCTCAGGCGGTTTTGCGAATCGCTGCTGAACTCGGTGCGTTTCTCGAATCCCAGAACATTGCAAATGTCACGGAATTGGTCGGAACATTGAAATTCAGTGGAGGCTGCGGTTGA
>DASTMK010000017.1:0-3786 GCA_035714225.1 Bryobacteraceae bacterium
TAGGAGGTTGTTCTACATAAACTATCTGGCGCCGCGATGAAGTGGCTCGTTCGATTTTCGTTGCTGTTCGTGACTATGGCTGCCGTGGCAGCGGCGGGGTGGTATGCGGTTGAGCGGCTCCGTCCCGTGCCGCTGGCCTATTCGACACCGTCCGCCATTCCCGAGGTGTTACTTGATCACGGGCAGGTGAAGGTCGCTACAAATTGCGAGTTCCTCTACGCATCGGTAAGCACGCAAAGAGACGAACTGCTCGCTTATCTCGAATTTCAATACCTGCGTGGTCTGGGGCTTCCGGGCTCCAGCGACGTGCTTCTGACAGTTCCCCGCACCACGTTCTCCGATCGCACCTATAGAGTCGGCCTGGTAGTGGAGAATGATCTGCTGCGTACGATCCCCCATCTCTCGGAGCTGAAAGCCAGGGGCTTTATCAACTCTTTCGATATCCGGTGCGCAACACGGAAGAACATCGAGGACAAGCGCGCCCAAACCGCGGTGTTTCTCGGCGCGTACAACTTTCCGGTGCGCAAGAAGCTCGAAAACTTGAGCCACGCGAAACTGCGCCCATCCGTTGAGCGATTCATCCTGTTCAAATCGCGCACCGACCGGCGCGTTCGCGCGGGTATACAGCCCGTGCCGCCGGAGCTCTCGCCGGAACAGGCCTCCGAACTCGCATCGGACATCATAGAGGTGTCGCGCTTCTACTCGCTTCCTCTCGATTTCTTTCTGGGAATCGGTGCAATGGAGAACAACTATATGAATGTACGCGGCGATCTGGAGCACGCGGTCTGGAAGAGGCGCATTGAACCGGGAGACATCGTGCTAAAACGACGCCGTGGACGGGTTCTGGTCAGCAACTATGCCATCGGGATGTGGCAGATTACCCGTGAAACACTGCGCTATGCTCATAAGCTGTACCTCAAAGACAGCCGGGACTATTCGCGTTTATCGCTGAGGTTGCGGCCTGGGGCTGAGTTGGAATTCGATTCGGTGGATTCGCACAAGCTGACTACCTATGCAGGGCTGTTCTTCCGCGATCTGCTGGACCGCTTTGATGGCGATGCCGCGCTGGCTGCCGGCGCCTACAATGGCGGAGTGGCGAATCCTAACCTGGGCTACACCGCCGGCGCACGGGCCGCGGCCAATCACGCCAGAAAGGTCATCGAGCAGATGGCCGCGCTCGACGGACATCCTGTCACCCAAACCCGTTTCTTTATGCCGGGAAGGCAATAACGTTCCGATTTTTTCGAACTTACTGTTTGTATGCTGAGTAGAGATGCCTTCTGACGAGCGAGTGGCGCCGCCGGCCATCGAGCCCGTCCGGGAACCCGCGTCGCGACTGCCTCCGAGGGGCACGTTGCTCATTGTATTCGCGGTATTGGCGGCGCTCTTCACCCTCACCGGTATATTGGCCAGCGCTTTTCATTCCGCGGAGAAAGCGAGGGCCGCCGCCCATTTTGAGGCCGGCAACCAATTTGCCGCGCGGGGCATGAATGACGACGCTATTGCGGAATATCGTGCGGCTCTCGCTCTGGACCACAGCCGCACGCAATACAGGCACGCTCTTGCCACCGCCCTGTTCAACTCGGGAAGTCTGAAAGAAGCGGAGGCGCGCCTGGCGGAGCTGATCGCCTTAGACCCTTCCAGCGGACCCATCAACCTGATGCTGGCGCGAATCGCGGCGCGGGGGGGCGATCTCTCCGCCGCTGAATCTTACTACCATCGCTCCATCTACGGTCTCTGGCCTCAAGATCCGCAGCAGTATCGTCAGAAGACCCGGTTCGAACTGGTGGAACTGCTGCTTAGGAACGGTACCAAGAAGCGCGCGGAGGCGGAGCTTCTGACCCTTGCGGATGAAGTGGGCGAGGATGCCGGGACGAAGCAACGTATTGGAGAACTATTTCTGGCCGCGGATTCGCCACAGAATGCAGCGGAAGTTTTTAGAGAGCTGGTTAAACAGGACTCGCGTAACGCCACGCTGTTTTCCGCTCTCGGAACGGCCGAAATGCGGCTGGCCAACTACCGACTGGCGCGCAATGCTTTGCGGACCGCGGTGCGGCTGGACTCGAAGGACGAGGAGGCCGCCCGGCAACTGCAACTTGTCACTGATGTCCTGACGTTAGACCCGACAGCGCGAGGGCTCTCCCAGCGTGAACGCCATCGCCGGAGCCTGGAGCTGTTACGCCGGTCTTCGGCCGATGCCGCCCGCTGCGCCGCCCAACTGGGCGAACAGATACCGGCCGGTTTAAAAGAAACCCTCGACCATGCGGCAAAAGAACTCGAATCCAGGCAGCGGGCGGTGGACGAAACCATTGACGCCAATATCGCTCTGTCGGAAGCGCTATTTCGCCTGCGCGAGGAGCATTGTCCCGGTCTTGCGGAACCGGATCGTGCCGTCGCCTTCACGATCCGCCGCTTACCCGCTGAGGAAGCTCCATGACGGGACCGGGGGCGCTGTTCAGGCGCATGAGCCTGCCCGCGCTCGGTGAGCCACAACGCTTCCTGCTGCTTTCGATCCTGATCGGACTGTTCTCCGGGCTGCTGGTAGTCTGTTTCCACGTGGCCATTGCATCGCTGAGTTGGGCCGCTTTGGGTACGGGACCGGATCGCGGAATCCTGCGTACTTTGCTTTCTCCGATGCTGGGAGCGGTTGCGGCCACTCTTCTGGTGCTGTTCTTTTTTCGCATGGCCGCGGGTAGCGGCGTGAACCACACCAAGGCCGCCATCTACATTTCAGACGGATATATACCATTCAGCGCGGTGACGGGCAAGTTCCTCGCCTGTTCCATTTCCATCGGCTCCGGCAACTCGCTGGGACCTGAAGACCCCGCCCTGCAAATAGGCTCCGGGATTGCTTCTTTGCTCGGCCGTATTTTCCGCCTCACCCGCGAGAGTATGCGTCTGATCGCACCGGTCGGCGCGGCCGCGGGTATCGCCGCGGCGTTCAACACTCCTATCACCGGCGTCCTGTTCGTCATGGAACAGGTGGTCGCCTCCTGGCGCGCCGGGGTGCTTGGTTCCATCCTGCTATCCGCCGTGTCGGCAGTGGTGGTCAGCCGCTTCTTCCTCGGAGATCAACCTCTGTTCGAAGTCCCAGGGTTTGAGCTGACGCATCCTTCGGAATTGCTGGTGTACGCCGGCATGGGCATCGCCGGCGGGCTTCTGGCAGTGCTTTTTATGAAAGCTGTCGCGCTGCTGCGGGAGAAGACACACCACCTGCCCAAATGGGCCCGCTAGGCCCGTCCGGGCGCTGCTGGATTGATGGTGGGAGTAGCGGGCATCTGGCTGCCCGAAGTGATGGGCGCCGGCTACGGTGCCATTGCCAGCGCCTTGCATGACCAGCTTCTCTGGCCGCGGCTGCTGGTCCTTGGTTTCGTAAAGATGCTGGTCACGCTGCTATGCTTCAGCGCGGGCATTCCCGGAGGAATGTTTGCACCGGCGCTGTTCATCGGCGCCATGATTGGCGGCGGCATCGGCGCGCTCGCGCACCTGTATTGGCCGTTTCCCACCAGCGCCGCAAGCGCCTATGTGCTGGTGGGCATGGGCACGTTCTTCGCTGGTGTTTTTCGCGCACCTATGACCTCCATCTTCATGGTGTTCGAAGTAAGCGCCAGTTACGTCATCATCCTGCCGGTCATGATCTCCAACACCATCGCCTATCTCATCTCGCGCAGCCTGGCCCCGCTTTCGTTTTTCGACATGATCGCCCGGCATGAAGGAGTCGACCTGCCTTCGCTCGAAGAGCATCGCGAAAAGCGGGACGTGCGCGTCGAGGATGCGATGCGTATC
>DASTMK010000018.1:0-6102 GCA_035714225.1 Bryobacteraceae bacterium
AGGGAGCGGTGGCTGCAATTATAAAGGGTCTTAACCATGCGCAATTTGAGAGAAGGCAGCAGCGGCCCGGACGTCGTACGCCTGCAGGAAAGGCTCAAGGAACTCGGCTTCAATCCGGGTGCGACCGACGGGCAGTTTGATCTGGGTACGGAGGCGGCGGTTCTGGCTTTCCAGCGGAGTAAGGGATTACTGGCGGACGGCATCGTAGGTCCGAGAACGTTCCGTGCTCTTGGGCTGGATTTGGAAGTGACCATTCCCAGCGTCATTCCGGCCGTAACCGTTGCCGTTGTGTCGCGCATGTTCCCGGTCACTCCCATCGACAACATCAAGCACAATCTTCCTTTCGTGCTCGACGCGCTGGTGAACACGGAACTGGTAGATCGCAAAATGGTGCTGATGGCGCTGTCAACCATTCGAGCGGAAACCGAAAGTTTCCGGCCCGTGAGCGAAGGCTTGTCGCGCTTCAACAGCTCCCCTGGAGGCCGTCCCTTCGATTTGTACGACTTTCGCCAGGACCTGGGAAACCAGGGCCCGCCGGACGGCGAACGCTACAAGGGACGGGGATACATACAGCTCACCGGCCGGTTTAATTACGGCAAGTACGGCCAGTTGATCCGTTTGGGCAATCGCCTGTTGGAGGAACCGGAGCTGGCCAATCAGCCGGAAATTGCCGCCAGTCTGTTGGCCAGTTTCCTCAAGGACAAAGAGATTCCCATCAAACAGTCCCTGCTCGAAGGGGATTTACGAAGGGCGCGAAGGCTGGTGAATGGCGGCGCTCATGGCGTGGACCGTTTCGTCGACTCTTTCGAGATCGGGCTCAAATTGATCCCGGAAGAACTCGGCGTGGCGGCGCCCGCAAGAGCGTAGCTCACCCCCCGAGAGCTGATCAGCGGGACGCCGATGTTATGATCTCCGATTATGATCTTTCGAACGGCCGTCGTCCTTCTCTGTTTAGTCCAGTTTGTCCGTCCGGCCGTTCCAACTCCGGAAGAACACCTGGGCTATAAGCCCGGCGCCGATTATAAGCTGGCTGATTATTCGGACATCATTACTTATTTCCAGAAACTGACCGCATCGAGCGACCGGGTTCGCCTGGTCGAATTCGGGAAGTCGTCCCATGGAAAGCCGGCGTATGTCGCATTCATTTCGTCGGCCGAAAATCTCCGTCAACTGGAGCGATACCGGGATATCTCACGCCGCCTGGCGCTGGCTTTGGTTGAGGACGAGGAGGCGCAACGGCTGGCATCCGAGGGCAAGGCGGTGGTGTGGATCGACTCGGGCCTGCACGCGACGGAAGTGGCGCCCGCGCAGCACGCGCCGGAGCTTGCCTATCGCATGCTGACGAACGAGGATGCGGAAACGCGGCGTATCCGGGAAAACGTGATCCTCATGCAGGTGCCGGTTATCAATCCCGATGGCCTGGACATGGTCGTCAAATGGTATCGGAACAACGTGGGAACCCCTCATGAGCTGGCGCCGCTGCCATGGCTCTATCAGAAATACTCGGGGCATGACAACAACCGCGACTGGTTCATGTTGAACCTTCAGGAGACGCGAAACGTAACCCGGCTCCTGTTTCAGGAATGGTTCCCGCAGATCGTATATAACCAGCATCAGCAACCGGCGTTTCCCGCTCGCATCTTCGTGCCGCCTTATGCCGAACCGTTGAATCCGAACATACCGGCTACGGTGATGGAAGGCATCAATGCGATCGGCGCCGCCATTTCGGAGCGATTTGCGCGCGAAAACAAACCCGGGGTACTTTCCTATTTCGGCTACGACGGCTGGTGGAACGGCGGCCTGCGGTCGGTGCCGGCTTTTCACAATATGCACGGCATTCTGACCGAAACGGCAGCACATTCCTATGCCACTCCCCGCGAATACGACGTGAAAGAACTGCCCGAACGATTCGGCAACGGAATGCCGACGAAACACCCTACGATCTTCTATCAGAGGCCGTGGATGGGCGGCAAATGGACCGTTCGGGATGCGATCGAATACATGCTGACCGCGGATTGGGCCATCCTCCATCACGCCGCTGCGCGCCACTCGGAGTTTCTGTTGAAGAGTTACCAGATGGCGCGTGCGCAGATCGAGGCCGGCACACGTGGCAAACCGTTTGCCTACGTTATTCCGGAGGAGCAATGGGACCGCTCGAGCGCCCTGGAGATGATGAAACGTCTCGCCGCCGGCGGAATCGTGGTCCAGCGTGCCAAGGCGCCGTTTCAGGCCGGTGGAAAGACATTCTCCGACGGCGCTTATGTGTTGCAGGCAGCCCAGCCGTTCCGTCCGTACCTGGTGGACCTGATGGAGCCGCAGCGGTATCCGGAAATCCGCACCGGGAGCGACGGTCCGACCAAGCGGCCCTACGACATCGCAGGCTGGACTCTCCCTATGCAGATGGGCGTGCAGGTGCAACGGATCGAGGAGCCGTTTCAGGCGCAACTGGTTCCGGTGGAGACCGTGCCGGAACTCGCTCCGAGTCTCGACCAGCGGGAGAACTCCTCCTTCCTTGCCATTGCCGGGCTGCTGAACCGGAAGACGAAAGTTCGCCGCGCCGCCGACGGTGCGATTCTGGTGGAAGGCCAATCGCCCGCCGGCAGTTTCTCGAAGGCTTCCTGGGAGCTTCGCAAACCGCGATTGGCGTTATACGAACCCTGGACTGCCAATATGGACACCGGCTGGACGCAATGGGTGCTCGATACGTACCAGATCGAGCACACCCTGCTCCACAACGAAGACATCCGGAAGGGCGGCCTGAACGCAAAATTCGATACGATTCTCTTCGCTTCCCAGAGCGCCGCTTCCATTTTGCATGGTACGCGTGAGGGGGAGAAGATCGCTTCTCCCCAGCCGAGCTTAGGGGAAGCGGCGCAAGGCATCTCGCAGCAGAGACACGAGTATGCGGGTGGAATCGGAATATCCGGACTGTACCAATTGGATTCCTTCGTGAGAAACGGGGGCACACTCATTGCGCTGGACGCCGCCGCGGAACTGCCGGCCCACTACTTCCCGCTGCCGGTGCGCAGTGCGACTGCCGGTCCCCGCGGGTCAGACGGCTACTACTGTCCTGGCTCGCTATTGCGAATCACCGTGGATAACACCAACCCCATCGCATTCGGGATGCCCGAGGGCGCCATCGCGTTTTCAAGCGGCGGCCATGCGTGGGATATTACGCTGCTGCCCGAATACAATCGTGACGGCAGGCGGGTCCGGTCCGTCGCCAGGTACGCGAAGTCCAGCCTGCTTGCCAGTGGCTGGCTGTCTGGTGAAAAGGTGGTGTTGGGGAAGGAAATCCTGGTGGAGGCACGGCACGGCAATGGTAAAGTGGTGCTCTTCGGGTTCCGGCCCCAGTTTCGCGGGCAGCCTTTCGGAACGTTCAAGTTCCTGTTGAATGCGATCTATCTTGGCTCGGCCCAAAAACTCGATTGATCGGCGATCAGGCCGATTTCACGGGGTTCCGAAGTACGCCGATGCCTTCGATATCAATCTCGACGACGTCACCCGGCTTCATCCTGGAGGTTTGGCCTGGAGTGCCCGTGTAAATGGTATCGCCCGGGTTCAACGTCACGGCGCGGCTGATCCAGCTTACTATCGCCGGTCCGTCGAAGAGCAGGTCTGACGTGTACTGCTTTTGCACGACTTTACCGTTCAGCCGGGTCTGAAGCAGGAGCTTGCCGTAATCGAGCCCACGCGCAATCGACGGACCCATCGGCGCGAACGTATCGGCTCCCTTGGCCCGCCACCATTGCATGTCTTTGTCGGGTCCACCCTGCCAGTCGCGCTCGCTCACGTCGTTTCCGCAGGTAACGCCGAAAATGGCATCGCGCGCTTCGTCGACGGACGCTTTGCTCACGCGCTTGCCGATGATCAGGACCATCTCGCCTTCGAAGTGGACATTCTCCGCGCCCGCGGGGATGACGATCGGATCGCCGGGGTTCTGGAGCGCGGAGATGGGCTTCAGAAAAATCTCGGGCCGCTTGGGAACGGGCTGGTTGCCAATGTGGCTCCTGTAGTTCAAACCGACGGCGAGAAGCTGTGGCGGCTGGCAGGGAAAGAGCAGCTTGACATCGGAAAGATTATACTTGGCGCCCGTCTCTTTATGGCTGCCGAACAGGTCGCCTTTGATTTCACGAATTACGTTGCCATCGAGAATGCCATGGGAGGTTTGCTGCGCTCGCGCGAACCGCACATATCGTGTCACACGGGCTGGGGTTTGAGCGTTCAGGAACGCCGCCGCGAATGCCGAGCCGAGCACCTGCCTTCTGGTTTGTCGCACCATGTGCACCAGTTTACGGCCAAAGGCGCAACCTGGGGCAGCGTTATTTCAAATACACGACGACGCCGGGCTGCGAGGCAACCCCGGCCGACGTCAGCGTTACCGGCACTTCTCCCGAAGGCACGTATCCGGCGGGCAGCCTGAGATTGATTTGAAGCAAGCCGCCGAAGCCCGGCGCCGGACCTGCAAACAGGACCTCGGCAGGCAGGCCTGCGACGCGTACTTGCGGAGTTTCGTCCGGCAGGCTGGTTCCGGTGGCGTACAGAGTAAGAATGGAACCTCGTGGCGCGGGATTCGATGCCGAATTTTGCGAGCCGTCCTCGTTTGTAGCTGAAGCGGGACCGCTGGCTCCCGATATCGTGAAGATGCCTGGTGCGCTGGCGGCCACTTCGAGCGTCAGTGAAGCGACAGGAAATTCACCGTCCGCAAGGGTCATCTCCGTTTCGGATCGGCCGCCCAAATCCGGAACCAATACCTGCAACACGCCCGTGGAGGCGAAAAGCACTTGCGCCGGGGTACCGTCGAAAGTCACCTGCGGCGCCGCGAGGGCCGGCCCGTCCAGAACAGAAACGATTTCCCCGGAAGTGACTGGTCCCTCCCGGAGCGAGGCCGCATTTACCACCCGAATCTGTCCTAGCGGCTCAGGCTCAACGGGATCGGTCTCCGAAGCCGGGGTAAGCGCGCGAATGCGATGATTGCTTGAGTCGGAAAACAGAACAACGCCGTCAGGGGCAACAGCGATGTCGGCCGGTGCGCTGAGTTGCATCTTGTTGCCCGGACCCTCTTCGCCATTGAAGCCTTGCTCGCCGGTTCCGGCAACGGTCTCGATAGACCCGTCCGGCTTCCATACCCGGATCACGTGGTTACCCGCATCGGCAATCCAGAGCCGCCCCTCGGGGTCGACGGCAACGGCAGTTGGCAAATTCAGCCCCGCTACTTCCCTGTTAATGAGCGTTTCGATAATCCCATCGGGCGCGATGCGGCGAATCCGGTGATTCCCCGTGTCCGCGATAAACACAGCGCCGGTTGAATCCACCGCAATGGAGGCAGGAGCTATCAATTGCGCCTCGGTGGCAGCGCCTCCGTCGCCGGAGAACCCCGCTATGCCGGTACCCGCGATCGTGGTGATTCTCCCGTCCTGGTCGATGCGGCGGATGCGGTGATTGCCCGAATCCGCGATGAGGAGTCTTCCGAGAGGGTCCAGTGCGAGCCCGCGGGGAGAGGTGAGGAGCGCGTTTGTTGCGGAGTCCTGATCGCCTGCGAAACCTGGTTCTCCGCTGCCGGCCACGGTCCGGATAACGCCGATTTTATCGATGGCGCGGACCACGTGATTATCCGTATCCGACACGAAGAGCGTTCCGGCGGAATCAAGACAAAGTCCACCGGGCAAACTCAGAGCCGACAGCGTGGCCGGGCCGCCGTTTCCCTTGTATGCGCGCTCGCCCGTTCCGGCAATCGTGGTGATCACACCCGAGGAATCGATTTTCCGCACGCGGTTGTTTACCCGGTCGGCGATATAGATATTCCGGTCCGGATCGATGGCGAGCGCGGAGGGCATGTTGAGGCGCGCCTCCAGCGCCGGACCGCCGTCCCCGTTGCGGGCGAAGCTGTTCTGTCCCGCCACAATGTGAACGGTCCCATCCGGCAGAAGCTGCTGGACCGTCTGGCCGGCTACGGTGTAAAGCTCGCCCGCTGCGCTTACCGCCAGGTTGCGCGAGCCGACGGGAAGGTAACTCACGATGCCCGCCGGGCTGATCTTCAACGTCTGGTTCCCCCGGCCATCGGCGATGAAAAGAGCATCCTCGGAATCCAGCGCGATTCCC
>DASTMK010000019.1:0-23106 GCA_035714225.1 Bryobacteraceae bacterium
TCACGTTTTTTAGCGCGGGATGGGTGCTGCTGATGCTGATCGCCTTCTACTGGCTGGTGGAAGTAAAGGGCTACAAGCGGTGGACTTTCTTCGCCGTGGTAGTGGGTGCGAACTCCATTTTTATCTACTCGTTCGCGCAGGTTCTGCGGGGTTGGTTGAACCGCGGGCTCGGAAGATTCACCGGGAATTTCGGTTTTCTGGGCGACCTGGGAGCGATTCCGCAAAACCTGCTAGTAATGTTCGTCATGTGGTATCTCTGCTACTGGCTGTATAAGAGGAAGATCTTCATCAAGATCTGAAAGACTGCCCGTTTTTCGAGCCGCCGGCCCGGTGCTTTTCGAAACTCTGCCCTTTTATCGTCTTTATTCTAAAGACCTCGCCTATTTTACCGATGAGGACAACAGCGCATAAGCGAGGAGAGCAATGACATTGGACGTAATGATTGTGGACGATTCCGCGGCGATCAGAAAGATCCTTCAAAGGGTGCTGCGCCAGGCGGAAGTTCCTATTGGAGAGGTCTTCGAAGCTGGAGACGGCAGGGAAGCTCTGGGTATGCTGGAGACGCGGAGCGTCGGGCTGATTCTATCGGACATCAACATGCCTAACATGGACGGGCTCGAATTTCTGGGGCAGCTGAAAGCGAATAACCATCTTAAGAGCGTTCCAGTGGTGATGGTGACCACCGAGGGAAGCCAGGCGAAAGTTATGGAAGCGGTGGAATTGGGAGCCGCAGGTTACGTTCGAAAGCCGTTTACCGCCGAACAGATCAAAGAGAAGCTCACTGGAATCATCTGAGGGGACGTGAAAAACAATGAGGGGGCTCGACCATAGCAAAGTGGTCCACGCAATCTGCGATTCGACGCGCGAGGTTTTTTCGACGATGTTGGGCATGGAGATTGAAGCTGGGGAATTTTACTTCCAACAAAGCGTGCCGGGCGAAAACGAGGGTGTGGTTTCGCTGATCGGGCTTGCCGGCGATTGGGCGGGCAGTGGAAGCATCTCGTGCTCGCCCGAGTTCGCCCGGCATATTTCCTCCGCGCTGCTGATGACGGAATTTGCCTCCGTCGATGAGGAAGTGCTGGACGCCGTCGCCGAGGTCACGAACATGATTATCGGAAACGTCAAAAACAGCCTGGAGGAAGACCTGGGCCCGATGGGCCTCAGTATTCCCACCGTGATCTTCGGCCGCAATTTCACGACGCGTAGTGTCGGCAACAGCGATTGGATCGTTGTGCCTTTCCAGTCCGGCAACGAGCAAATGAAAGTGCAGATCTGCGTGGCGCCGAGCAAGACGAAGCATCCGCCGCGGCCGGGATTCGCGAATGATCTGGCGCTGGCTTAACCAGCAGAAATCATGGCGGCTGTCACTGCACCGCCATCGTCACTCCGCTTTGTGAAGAGATCCCACCGATGATCACTTGCACCGGAACGGCGTTTCCTGGCTGCACATCGGTAGGAATTTTAGCATTCACTTGCGTCAAGCCCGAGGTGTTGCCCGGCGCCGTCCCGGCATAAGTAACCTCCGCCTGTCGGCCGCCGATGATAACCCGCACCTCCGCATTCACCCGTTTCTGCGCTCCCGCGGCTGGTGCGATGGCCGCCTCTGCGCCTAGGGGCGTTGTTTGCCCGGCGCCAGTGAGATAGATCATCACCTCGGAGCCGCGCGCCGCTGGTGCAGCCATACCGTTATCCGAGTAGTTCTGGTTGAGAATGGCGCCCTGTCCCGACCCAGATACCGTGAACGTGAAGATCCCGGGGGCAGTGTCGGCCACACGCAGCTCGATGGCCTCCGATCGTACTTCACGATACTCCACTTGCATCCTGGTGCTGAACCGGCCTGTAAGCGCGTACGGCACTACTGCGCTCAACTGGTCGTTGCGGACATAAATCAGTGGAGCCGGAATTCCATCAAACAAGACACGCGTCTCAGCAAGCTCCGTGTCCACCAGGCCGTTGGTTATTTTCAAGGGGGTGAGAGTGGGCGGCCCGATGTTCGTTCCGAAGACCGTCACAATCTCTCCGGGGGCGATGGCCGATGGCGCAAAGCTCGCGGCATTCACAACGGCTACCGGCGACGGCAGGCCGGCCGAGACCACTAAAGACACCTCGATATCCTGGGGGCTGTTGGACGCCGCCGGGGAAGACACGCGGACACGGCCGTTGTAAGTGCCTACCGCCAAACCGGAGACATTCACGGTCACCGTCACAGTTCCCGGCAGCGTTCCCGTAGCGGGTGTGGCCGCAAGCCATCCGGTTCCGGACGTCATCGAGGCGGCCGCGGTGAAACTCATGTTCTGTCCCGACCCGCTGATGGCCACGGTCTGGGCCGCGGGTGCGGAGCCACCCACCGAATAGTTGAACGCCAGGGACTTCTTTTCGACGGTGATCGATTGCGCCTGCGTCACCGTCAAGGTTACCGGCACAATCCGGGGCGTAGAAGAACCGGCGGCCTGGATGGTTATGTCACCCGAATATGTTCCGGGCGAGAGACCGGCTCCGTCCGCTGTAACGGTCAGGCTTGCCGGCGTGGTCCCGCTGGTTGGCTCCACTTTCAGCCAGTTGCCGGCGGATGCGCGCGGCGTTGCTGTAAACCCCAGATTCCCGCCTGAGCTTTCCACCGAAATTTTCTGGGACGGTGGCGCCGCGCCGCCGGAGGCTTGCGTAAAGCTAAGCTGTGCCGGCGATACGGTAACGGTGCCGCTGGAAATAATGAGGCGAACCGGAACGGTTTGTGTATTGGCGCCGGTCGCCGCAATGGACACGGACCCGGTATACGTGCCGGCGGAAAGGCCCGTCGCATTCACCGTCACCCGGACGTTGTTGGGCGTTGAGCCTGACACCGGCAGGCCGATACTGAGCCAGTTGGTTCCCGTCGTAGGAGCGCCGGAAACGTTGTACTGCAGCGGCGCCGCCGGATCTGTGCTCTCCAGGCTGATAAGCTGTGTTTCAAGCAACGATCCGCCTTCCGCGCTCAGAGTGAAGATCAGCTCGGTCGGGGAGATCCGGAGCAGCGGAGTGTCGCTCACGATCAGCTTCACCGGAATGGTGACTGCGGCGGTTCCGGTGCTCTGCGGTGAAAGTGTAATCGATCCGTCATACTCCTTTGCCGTGAGCTGGGCCGGGTTGACACTGACGAAGATTTGCGCCGGAGTAGTGGCCGCCGTTAGCGGCACAACCGTCAGCCACTGGTCCGCGCTGGTCGCCGACGCGGTGAAGGTAAGCGGAATTCCGGTACTGCGCACATCGACGAACTGGCCGGCGGGAAGCGACTTGCCCCGCTGATACACGAACGTGAGGCCGGTAGGCGTGGAGGTCAGTACCGGATCGTTCGTTACGTTCAGGCTGACGGGGATGTTGGTGATATCTCCACCGGCACCCGTCACGGCAACGGTTCCGGAATACGTACCTGGTAGCAGCCCTGATACCACGGGACCATTCAGGCCGGCCAATATGCTTCCCGGGGTGGTGGCTGTCGCGGTGGTCAGTGTAAGCCACTGGCCGCCGGATGCAGGGGTGAAAGCTGAACTGAACCCCAGAGGAGTGGAGGGGGTGGTGCTGGTAACGGTAACGGTTTGGGCCGGCGGAAGCTCTCCTCCGGACTGATACGTAAAACTGAGCGAGGCGGGCGACGTATTGAGCAACGGGGAGTTGCTGACGCGCAGTGTTACAGTGACGTTCTGAGTGGGGTTACTCGCTCCCGGGGCGCTAATCGTCAGCGTCTCGCTGTAGTTGCCCGGGGGCAGTCCCGCCGGGTTCACGCTGAGCGAAAGTTCGGCCGGTGTGAATCCGTTCACCGTCGTCAGCACGAGCCATGTCGCCGGACCACGCACGATGCTGAAAGGAACCTGTGTGTCCGTGCTGCTGGTGAAGGAAATGGTCTGCGGCACCGGGGCGGTTGCTCCGATCCCGCTCTGGTAGTTGAACAGCAGGGAACTGCGGCTGACGTTCAACTGCGGAGCACCGCCGATGGTGAACGTTACCGGAATCTGAAGCGGGACGGCGTCCGGTATGGTCTGCGGTGTCACGGTAATCGTCGCGTTGTAAGCGCCTTCGTTCAAATCCTGCGGCGACACACCGGCTACCAGCAGGTTCGCGGTGGAGGTGTTCCCGTTCGCCGGATTCACGGTGAGCCAGGGCGCGGACGACGCGGCTGTAAAGCTCAGCGGAAACCCGGTGAGGCTTGCAATGGTTAAAGACTGCGTCTGCGGAATGACTGGTGAGTCTGCCTGATAGGAGAAAGCAAGGCCCGGCTGGCTCGCGGTCAATTGGGAGCCGAAGCCCACATTGAGTTCCACGATCAGCAACTGTTCGATAGCACCCTGTACGCGAATAAACAGTCCGAGCGTGTGGCGGCTGCCGGGGGTCAGTAGGGCGGTGTTTGGCGTCACCGCGATCGTGGCCGGTGTCACGCCGGACAGCGTTGAAACCGACAATAGCTCCGAGCTGTTCCCGATGCTAAAAGAAAAGCCCGCCGGATTGGTGGTGACGGTGAATGTCTGCGGTTGGGGGATGGAGCCGGCCGCGACGTTGAAAGTCAGCTTGGAGGGCGAGACCTGAACAGTCTGCCCAAAAGCGGCCGTACCGAAAAAACAGGCCAAGGCGATAGCCGCAAGACGTATCACAGTAGTCCTCCAGGGGATAAAACTGCCATGTGGGGATGATCCCGGCCCCTGATAGAGTGCACGTAGTCCGCCACCACAGATTGTGTGTCTTTTGTGCCAGATGAAACGGCGGGCGGCCCGCCGTCTGTTTCGGAATGCCGCGTTGAGTGTGGCTATTTGGATTGCTCCGCGGTTCAGGACGCTACCGCTTGCGACGCGGCATCGAGGCGGCACCGGCGGACAGCGGATTTCCAGCCGCTATACAGTTCTTCGCGCCGCTCCACCTGCATGCGCGGCTCGAAGACGCGCTGGGGCTGCCAAAACTGTTCGAGTTCGCCGCTATCTTTCCAGAAACCGGCAGCCAAACCCGCCAGGAAACTCGCCCCCAGCGCCGTCGTCTCCGTATCGACGGGGCGCACCAGCCTCCGTCCAAGGATGTCGGCCTGGAACTGCATCAGGAAATTGTTTGCGGCCGCTCCTCCGTCGACACGCAGCTCGGACAGTGACTCCCGGGAATCCGCTTCCATCGCTTCCACCAGCTCGCGGGTTTGATAGGCGATGCTTTCGAGTGCCGCCCGCACGATGTGCTGTGCGCTGGTAGCTTGCGTAATGCCGCACACGACTCCGCGCGCGGAGGCATCCCAATGCGGCGCTCCCAAGCCGACAAATGCGGGCACAAGATACACGCCGTCCGTATCGGGCACGGAGGCGGCCACGGTTTCCGACTCGGCGGCGGTCCGGATCAGGCCCAATTTGTCGCGGAGCCATTGAATGGCCGCTCCCGCGATGAAGATGCTGCCTTCGATGGCATACGCGGGAGAGTCGCCCGAACCGGCTGCTCGCGTGGCGACAAGCTGGTTTCCGGATACGGGCCGGTGCGCGCCGGTGTGCATCAGTGCGAAACAACCGGTTCCGTATGTGTTTTTGCACAACCCCGGCCGGAAGCAGGCTTGTCCGAACAAAGCCGCCTGCTGATCGCCGGCAATGCCGCCGATGGGGACTTCCGCTCCGAGGTGTTCCGTGGCGGCGACGCCTACGACCCCGCTGGAGGGTACGATTCGGGGCAGCATGGCGCGCGGCACGTCGAAGTAATCGAGAAGCTCGCGATCCCAGTCTCCGGATTCGAGATTCATGAGCATGGTCCGCGAAGCATTCGACGTGTCTGTCACGTGCACAGCGCCATTCGTCAGTCTCCAGATGAGCCAGGTGTCGACAGTACCGAAGAGGATCTCCCCATCCCGGGCCTTGGCGTACGCGTCCGGTACGGCACGCAGAATCCATTGCAGCTTGGTCGCGGAGAAGTACGCATCGATCACCAGACCCGTCTTGGCTGAAATCGCTGCGGCACTCCCGGAACGCCGGATCTCGTCGCACTCGGCCGCGGTGCGGCGGCATTGCCACACAATGGCAGGAGCCACCGGCTGGCCCGTTATCCTGTCCCAGACGATCGTCGTCTCGCGCTGGTTGGTGATGCCCAGCGCCACCAGGGCGGAGGGTGCAACGGAGGCGGTCTCCAGAACACGGCGCGCCGACTCGATTTGTGACACCCAAATATCCTCCGCGTCCTGCTCCACCCATCCGGATTGCGGATAGCGGCACGGGATGGGCGCGGATTCGATGGCGATGCGGCGCGCTTCACGGTCGTACAACGCCGCGCGCGCACTCGTAGTCCCTTCGTCGAGAGCAAGGATGTAAGGCACCTCCGCATTATAGAATTGAGATATGTTCTTCCGCCGTGAGCAGCCGCAGCAGTTGACCTTCGACGAACGAATCGGAAGGGCGCAGAAAGCCGGTTTTTCCGCGGAGAAACATCCGGACGGGCGTGTCCGGCTGAGCAAGGACGGCTGCGCCGCCATAGTGGAAGACGTTCCGGGTCCACGGCCTCTGGTGGAGCGTGCGGGCATTTTGATCGGAGACGAAATCGGGAAGCTCGTACATGGCGGCTATCAGGAATTTCTCCTGACACCCAGCGGACGAAAACTGCCGGCGCTGGCCAGGCACCTGCGGGTGTTGCACGCATTCCAGGAGGATCTGCGCGAAGCCCTCGGGCTTGTCAGCTTGTATAACGAGTCTCTCGGCACGGTGAACGATTCCCACATGTACGACCGCCTTGAAGACAGGGACCGCGGTGGACGGCCTCGCCCATGGGAACAGAGAATCGTGTCCTGATAGCGCAAACGGCCTACTTTCCGGATGCGGTAATGCTATAGTTGGATAGCCTCGCGTGAAACAGAAAGCGTTTCTCATTCCGCTGCTGCTAGCCCAGGCTTGCCTGGGTGCATCAGGAGTAGTGGGCGTAACGGTTCACGGAGTGGTTCACCCCATCACTACGGAGATCGTCGGCCACGCCATCGAGCAGGCGAAGGTCCAGGATGCCGCACTGCTGCTCATCCGGATCAATACTCCCGGCGGCCTGATGGAGGCGACCCGGGAGATCACCGAGAAGATCGTTACCTCGCCGATCCCCGTTGTCACCTACGTTGCTCCAAGCGGTGCGCGTGCCGCGTCCGCCGGCTTCTTTATTCTCGAATCGGGTGATGTGGCCGCCATGGCGCCGGGAACGAACACAGGCGCCGCCTCACCGATTGTCATGGGCCGCGAAATGGACCCGGTGATGCGGAAGAAGGTGGAAAACGATGCCGCCGCGCAACTGCGCACTCTCGCCGGCCGGCGCGGACGGAACAGCGAACTGGCGGAAAAAGCGGTATTCGAAGCCAAGTCCTTTACCGAGGAGGAAGCTTTGAAGTCGCAACTGATTGAGCTGATTGCCACCGATGACCGGGATCTGCTTCAAAAGCTCGATGGGCGCGAGATCGTGAGATTCAGCGGCGCGCGCAGCACGCTTCAGGTCGCTTCCGCCGAGATCACCGAGTACCAGCCCAGTCTGCGCGAACGGGTGATGCTGGCGCTGGCGAACCCGAACACGGCGTTCATCCTCCTCATCCTGGGCGCGCTGGGAATCTATGTCGAGTTCTCCTCGCCAGGGCTGATCTTTCCCGGGGTGCTCGGGGGGATTCTGGCAATTCTCGGTCTTTCCGCCCTTTCGGTGCTGCCCATAAACTGGGCTGGAGCCGCATTGATCGTTCTGGCCCTGGCGCTGTTTGTCCTCGAAGCCAACGTCACCTCGCACGGCATTCTCGGCATCGGCGGTGCGGTTGCAATGGTCCTGGGGGCGCTGCTTCTGATCGAAGGTCCTCCGGAGATGAGAATCAACCTGACCACGGCCATCGCAGTTACACTGCCTTTCGCGCTGATTACCATTTTTCTTGTGAGCCTGGTGATGCGGGCCCGCAAGGCGAAAGTTGTAACCGGGGATATCGGTATGGTCGGAGAGGCCGGCCATGCACTGACTCCGCTATCTCCGGGAGGAAAGGTGTTCGTTCGCGGAGAATATTGGGACGCTATCGCAACTGTTCCAGTTGAAGCAGGCGCCCAGGTTATTGTCACAGCGGTAAAAGGACTGAGGCTCACAGTGGAGCCGTTCAGGTAGAGCCATGTTTCAGACTCCCATGCTTGATGCCACAACCATCGTACTGATCATCATCGCAATTTACCTGCTGTCTTCTATCAAGATACTCGCCGAGTACGAACGCGGAGTAGTCTTCCGCCTTGGACGGGTGCTGGCGCAGCCGAAGGGCCCCGGAATCATCCTGGTTTTTGCACCTATCGACCGCATGGTGCGCACTTCCTTGCGCATTGAAACGCTGGAGGTTCCATCACAGGACGTGGTCACGCGCGACAACGTGACGGTGAAGGTGAACGCGGTCATCTATTTCCGTGTGCTCGATCCGAACAAGGCAGTACTCGAGGTGACGAACTACCTTTACGCTACTTCACAGCTCGCACAGACCACGCTGCGAAGCGTCCTGGGAGAGGTGGAACTGGATGAGTTGCTTAGCCAGCGCGAGAAGCTGAATGTGCGGCTGCAATCCGTGCTCGACCAGCATACCGGTCCGTGGGGCGTCAAGGTGAGCATGGTTGAGGTGAAGCAGGTCGACCTGCCGGAAATCATGATTCGAGCCATCGCCCGGCAGGCGGAAGCGGAACGCGAGCGCCGCGCCAAAATCATCCATGCGGAAGGCGAGTACCTGGCGGCGGAGAAACTGGCCATGGCGGCTGAGCTGATCCAGCACCAACCCGCAGCCATCACGCTGCGGTATCTCCAGACGCTGGTGGAAATAGGGTCTGAGAAAAATACCACGGTCGTTTTTCCATTGCCCATCGACATCATTCCCATCCTGCGAAAAGCGATCACGGAGACTGTTCAGCCCAAGCAGTAAACCATGCCGAGGAACGAAGAAGGCGAGTTCGAATTAGTGCTGGGAAACAAACAGTTGCTCAGCTTGTTTTTCATCGTGGTGGTTCTGCTGGGCGTGTTTTTCACGATGGGCTACATCGTCGGCAGGAGCTCCTCCCCCGGGCCGGATCTGGCGAGTGCGCCGGAAGCGGTATCCAGCGCGCCTCCGGCCGAAGCGCCGCGAGAGAGTCCGGCGGAGGCGGCGTACGAGCCTCCATCCCAGCGCACCGTGGAGGTCCGCGAGGCGGCAGCGCCGCCCACCCCCGCCCCCACCCCGCCCCCCAGGGAGCGGCCCCTGTTTGTGGAGCCGGCCGCTGGCGAAACCTATTTGCAGGTTATGGCGGTAGCGCGGCCCGATGCCGAGCTGGTTGCCGAGGCCCTGCGCAAGAAGGGACTTGCCGCCGCCGTGGCGGCCGGTCCCAGCCCGGCGTTTTACCGCGTCCTCGTGGGCCCGTTGAGCGACACCGCGTCCATTGCCTCGGCTCGCGCCGAAATCGAAGGGGCGGGGTTCAAAAACCCTATCGTGCGAAAATATTGAGGTGCCGGGAGACCTCGTCCACATTCATACAGGCCACGCCCGCCTGCCGCACTGGCTGCGAAAACCGGAAACCCATTTTGAATCCGTTCAGCATTTGAAACGCAACCTGCGCCGCCTGAACCTCAACACGGTTTGTGAATCGGCGCGCTGCCCGAACATGCACGAGTGCTTCCACCGCGGCGCGGCGACCTTCATGATTCTCGGAAACCTCTGCACGCGCGGCTGCGGGTTCTGCTCCGTGCCAAAGGGGTCGGCCGCGAAGCGCGAATTCTTTCTCGATCCTGGCGAGCCGGCGAATGTGGCGAGAATGGCGGAGGCCATGCGCCTGCGTTATGTCGTCATCACCAGCGTGAATCGCGACGATCTCCCCGATGGCGGCTCGCGGCATTTTGCCGAAACCGTCCGGGAAGTGCGCCGTGCACTGCCCGAGGCGCAGGTCGAAGTGTTAACGCCGGATTTTTGCGGAGACCTGGAAGCGGCCGGGCGGGTGCTCGATGCCTCTCCCCATGTGTTTAACCACAATATGGAAACAGTGGCTGCGCTGTATCGCAAGGTGCGTCCGCAGGCACGATACGATCAGTCTCTCGCGGTGTTGCGGTATGCGGCGAAGCACAACCCGGCTATCCTCAGGAAATCCGGCCTGATGGTGGGATTGGGCGAAACCGCCGGACAAGTTCACGAGTTGTTGCGTGACCTGAACGAGGCCGGTGTGGATGTGGTTACCATCGGACAATACCTCCAGCCCACACGGCGCAACCTGCCCGTCGCGAAGTTCGTGACGCCGGAAGAGTTTGACGCCTATCGCGATTATGGCCTGTCATTGGGTTTCAAAATGGTCTTCAGCGGGCCGTTCGTCCGGAGTTCCTACATGGCCGATCTGGTCAACACCCGGGCGCGCGAGTGTTGAACTTCCTGTTTGCAGCGGTCACGGCAATCCTGCTCATCCTCACCGTTCCGAGGTTTGAGATTGGCTGGCTCGCCCCTGTCGCACTGGTTCCCCTGATCTTCGCGCTTGCGCGGGAGCCCCGCTGGCGTTGGCGTTTTTTATTGGGCTGGCTGGCCGGCGTCCTCTACTGGTTCGGAGTCTGTTACTGGATACAGGGCGTTTTGTATCAGTACGGCGGTTTGGGGCAGTTTGCCGCGTGGGCGTCTTTCCTGCTGTTCTGCGCGGCCAAGGCTCTGCACCTGGCCGTGTTCTCGGCGCTTGCGGGCTACGTCCTGCGGGCATGGTACGCCATCCCGGCCGTAGCGGCGTTATGGACCGGCATTGAACGTACCCATGGTCCCCTGGGATTCACGTGGTACCTGCTTGGGAACTCAGCCGTCGACATGGAGGCGCCCATGCGTCTCGCGCCCTACGTAGGCATCTACGGGCTGTCCTTCATCCTTGTGATGATGAACGTGGCCGTCGTACTGGTGATGCTGAGAAGGCCCCGCCGGGAGATTCTCTGGCTGGTTTCGCTTCCGCTTCTCTACCTGCTTCCGAACATGCCGCTCCCGGAGAAGCCGGAACGGGTGGCGGCTGTTGTTCAGCCCAACATCGCGGAAGAGACCCGTTGGACGCCGGAGAGCGCCGATGCGATGCAGCGCAGCTTCGAGTTGCTGTCACTACAGGCGGCCTTGAAAGGGGACGAGCCCCCAGTAGATCTGGTGATCTGGCCGGAGGTGCCCGCGCCGTTGTACTACTTCGAAGACCCCGTGCTCCGGAAGAGGGTAGCGGGCGTGGCGCGTCTGGCCGATGCGCATGTGCTAATGGGCACCGTGGCGCACGCACCGGACGCCTCGCCCCTGAACTCGGCGGTGATGGTGAAGCCCGATGGAGAGGCGGAAGGCAGATACGACAAGATCTTCCTGGTGCCCTTCGGGGAGTTTGTACCGCCTCTTTTCGGATTCATCAATCAGATCACCACCGAGGCGGGGGAGTTCAAGCCGGGCGAGAAGGTGGTCACGTTTCCGGTAAACGGGCAGGGCGTGGGGCCCTTCATCTGCTACGAATCGGTGTTTCCGCACCTGGTCCGGAAGATCACCGGCAACGGCGCGCATCTGCTGGTCAACTTGTCCAACGATGGATATTTCGCCCGGAGCGCCGCCCGCGAGCAGCATTTGAACATCGTGAGAATGCGCGCGGCGGAAAATCGCCGCTGGATTATTCGTGCCACCAACGACGGCATCACCGTCAGCATCGATCCTGCCGGCAGAATACGTCAGCGGCTTCCGGCTCATGAGCGGCTGTCTGGCCGCTTAAGCTACTCCTATTTGAGCGATGTGACGTTCTATACGCAGTATGGCGACTGGTTCGCCTGGTCCTGTCTGGCCGCGGGGCTTCTTCTCGTGCTGGTATCGCAGATTCCCGTGTACCGTCCGGAGGAGCCGCGCCGCTAGGACCGCTTGCTCGCGCGCGCGGCTCAGTAACGCGACGGTCACGGTGCGGGGGTCAGCCGCAAATCTCCCGGTAATACTCCTCGTAGGCCGGAATGATCAAAGATGTACAGAAACGCGTGAGCGCGGTGAGCCGCGCAGCGGCGCCCATCTTCCCGAGCAGGTCCCGGTCTTTCAGTAAGGAAACAACTCGCGCGGCCTGAGCACTAACATCGCCCACGTCTTCCAGGAACCCGTCGGTACCGTGGGTCACAAGCTCGGGCAATCCGCCGGCGCGGGTAGCCACCGGTGGAACACCGCACGCCATTCCTTCGAGCGCGGCGAGACCGAACGATTCGAGCTCGCTCGGGAGAAGCAAGACATGCGCATTGGGAAAGAGGCGTTCCACGTGAGCCTGCTTGCCGAGAAAACTCACGTTGTTTTCCACGCCGAGTTCCCTGGCCAGCCGTTCCGCTGGCCCACGCTCCGGTCCATCCCCAACCATCAGCAGGTGTGCGGGAGTCTCCTGGATGACCTCCCGTAGAATCCGAACGCAGTCGAGAGGACGCTTCACCGGCCGGAAGTTCGAGACATGCATCAGGATGGCGGCGCCCGGTGGGGCGAGTTCCGAAGCGAGCTTGCGCTCCGGATCAGGCCGGTACAGCTCGCAATTAACGAAGTTCTTGATGACGCGGATGTCTTTCTCCACTCCAAAAACTTCAATGGTTCGGGTGCGCAGGTAGTCGCTGATGGCAGTGATGCCGTCGGATTTTTCGATCGAAAACTTCGTGATGGGGAAATACGAGCGGTCGGCGCCCACCAGCGTGATGTCTGTGCCGTGCAGTGTGGTGATGAAGGGCAGGCGCCGGTGCGATGGCATTTGCGAGACCATCATGTCGCGCGCCAGCAGCGCCGAAATCGAGTGCGGTATCGCGTAATGCACGTGCAGGAGATCCAGCTTATAGCTTTCCGCCACCTCTGCCATGCGGGAAGCCAGGGCGAGGCAATAAGGCGGGTATTCAAATAGCGGGTAGGTCGTGACTTCTACTTCGTGATAGTGGATGCGGGGAGTCCCCGAGTCCAGCCGGATCGGGTTCGCATAGCTGATGAAATGAATCTCGTGCCCGCGATAGGCAAGCTCCATGCCGAGTTCCGTTGCGACAATGCCGCTGCCTCCGTAAGTCGGGTAACACGTGATTCCGATTTTCATCTACTTCGTCAGGCTAGCATCTTGAAACCGCAGCATGCCGATTCCTATCGCGCCGTTCAGGTTTTCGTCCGGACTCGGACGATCCCCGCCGCCGAACCAGACCCGGATCCGGTCGCCGAGCACCTCCACATCGGGGTCGCACAGCACGGCCTGATTCCAGGCAGCCTCACCGGAAAAAACCAGATCGCGGCGCTTGTTCCATCTCACGCCGTCCCGCGATTGCGCCATGCCCAGGCGGCGGATCTCCGAGCGGTCCCGGCCCGTGTAAATCATCCAGTAGAAACCGTGAGACTCCCACACGGCGGGTTCTCCCAGTCCGTTATCGTCGAACTCGCCCGGCTCGCCGGGTTCCAGGACGGGGTTGGATCTCAACTTGGTCCAGCGTACTCCATCCCTGGACCGGGCAATACCCAGGCGCTGCCGCCGGGCGCGATCCATGCCGAGATAGTACATGAAGAAGAATCCGTCCCGCCGGAGGACATAGGGATCGCCGATCGAAATTTCATCCCAACTGCCTCGTGGTCCTGCCGGCAGGACAGGCTGCGCCACGCGCGACCACGAAGCGAGATCGCGAGACCGTGCCAGCCCAATGCGGTTGGCGTTACGCGGCCCCGCCTGATACCAGTAGAACCATTCGCCCTCATGCCACAACGCGGAGCCATTTGCGGAGATATAATCCGATTCCCAGGCATTCGGACCGGGCGACAGCAGCTTGCCTCGCCGTAGCCAACCGGAGCCGTCCGGGGAAATGGCAAGCCCCGTATGCCACGTCTTTCCATCGAAACCCGAATAGAAATTAAAGTATTGGTTGACATGGCGCACGATGGAAGGATTCAACACGTCCGCCGAGTCCCAACGTCCCGCCGGCCCGCGTTCGAGAACCGGCAAGGCTTCCTGTTCGAAGAGGAATCTCCCCTGCTGCGGTTCACTTGTGGGTTGCGAAAGCGCAAACTCGCCGTAGCTGCCGCACCCGCTCGCAAGCAGCAGGGCGGCGGCAAGCCCGGCGCGTAGGCCATCAGCCATGCGGCACGCGGATCCTCATGGAAGCTCCCGAACCGGGGCGCGAATCGAGCGTGAGATCGCCGCCCAGGCTCCGGATCCTGCGTTTTATGCTGTCGGGTCCCAGCCGCAACAATTCCAGCTCTTCAAGGGAGTAGTTGCCGCTGAAAGTGAAGCCGGTGCCGTCGTCCTCAATGACAACGTCCAACGCGCTGTCGCCGTGTGAGACGGATACCGCTACGCGGGAAGCTTTCGAATGCTTCTGCACGTTATTCAAAGCTTCACGAACGATGGAAAGCACCTCGGTCGAGAGTTCGGGTTCCTCGCCGGAGACCGAGGCGGTGTCATGAAAACTCGCCGTCATGCCCGAGTCCTTCTGGAATCGCTCGACCAGATGGCGGATGGAAGTGATCATGCCGGCGCCTTCGATTTCGGCCGGGCGCATACTGCGAATAAAGGACCTGAGCTCAACGACCTGGCTGTGGCAGAGTTCCTGAAGTTGCCGCAGTTCGTCCATGCCGCGCTGAAAATCGCGCATTAGCATCTTGCGGACGATCTCGAGTCTCATCTGAACACTGATGAAGCTCTGAAGCGGGCCGTCGTGAAAGTCGGCCGCGATACGCTGCCGCTCCTCTTCCCGGGACTTTTCGGCTTCCGCCCGGAGAATCACCGATTGGCGCGCAGTGGAGGAGAGCCGGTTCTGAAGTATTTCGCGATGCAGCGTCAGGACCAGGCCCACGGTGCCTGCACAGAGCATCATCAGCCAGATACCGGATGCGCCGATCGGCCGCGCAGCGCCTAAAAACACTGCCAGCACGCCCAGCAGGAAGCTCAATTCGTACCAGGAGTGCAGAAGACTGATCCGCAGCACGATATAGACGAAAAACGCCGCGGTGACAAAGAGGAAGCGCCCCGCCGCCGCATAAGTCCAGATGAGGAAAATGCCGAAATCGGCGAACAGGATCAGCAGAGGTTGGGCAGCACGGTCTGCCGTCCGCCAGAACAGCGTGGCAATCGCACCCGCCAGGTATAGCGCCAGCAGAAAGCTTAGTCCGGAAAAGCGCTCGGACCACTGGATCTGAAAAACAAGGCAGGAAAGGGCGATAAAAATGCGCGTCACCGCGAGAGCGCGGCGCCACGTGTGGGGAACTAGTATGATGCCCGCTGCCAAGCTCGCGTTCCGTTCACTCTTGATCCGAGTGGCAAGCTCATCTCACATACAGATACAGCGTATGGCTGCGCCCTTCGCCATCGTCCTCAATATGCTCCGTCTTCACCGGCGTCCAACCGGTGAATTCAAAGTCGTGTGAAACCACGCGGGCGCCTTTCTTGAGCTGCTTTTCGAGCATGGGCCGGATCTTAACGTTCGACGCGGGCAGAAGATACACAGTCACCAGGTCCGCGTCCGAGTAATTCTGGCGTGTGATGTCGCCGTTAATCACCCGCGCGTTTTTCAAGCCGAGGCCGCGGATTCTATCCATACTCTGTTTCCAAAGGTCTTGGTCCATCTCCACGCCGGTGGCATTCGCTCGAAATTTCCGGGCGGCCATGATCACGATCCGCCCGTCTCCACTACCTAGATCGTACATTCTTTCGCCCTGCTTCAAACCGCCGAACTCGAGCATCTTCTCTACAACCGTCTCCGGCGTAGGATAGTACGGCGCCAGTTTCTCGGCATCCGCCGTCTGCTGCGAGAGCGCGATGTAGGGCAGTAGAAATAGAACCGGTATAGAACGAATCATGATGCTCCGCCGTAAAGTAGTCTACCTCAATAATCCGGTACGGATCCCCGCGCGACGCTTTACAGTTCAGACGGGCGCCGGCGATTAAGGTTCCAGATAAACCCGTACTCTATTACTTTGTTGGCCCTCGGCCTCCAGATACAATTCGGCCGGGCCGCTGTTCACGATAGCCGGTACTCTGATCTCAACCAGGTACATGCCGATATAACCCGGAGCCAGAATTGCACGAGTCACTTCGACCGGGCTGCCATCCAGAAAGGCCCGTACAGGCACCGCTACGGCCGGTGAGTTTTCGAGCGGCGCCGGTAATCCCGTTGGCCACTCCGGTTCTACCTTTCCCAGGCCCGCGGCGAGAATCTGAAGGGCCGTGCCGGATCGTGCCGGCGTCGTCGCGCTCAGCGCCAGGCCGTTTTCCCCATCCAACAGGAATGGCGTCCCGTCCGGGTCGACAAAAATCGCCGGTGAAATCTTTTGAAGCGGTAAACCCAGGGTATACCGGCCGCCTGTGCCCTGCATGGCGAGCGTGATCGAGGTCCCGGTGACCTCAAACGGAATTTGCATCTGCGTGGCACCGGCCGAAGCATCCAGCACGGGAACCGGGAGCGCTCCCGCACGGGCGGATTGAATTTGCGCGCCGATCATGCTGATCAACCCTCCCGGTGCCGCAGCGCGAATGTTCAGGTCCGCAGCATTGACGAGCCGGGGTTCGGAGGCGCGATGCGGCGCCGGCGCCGCAAACAGGCCGTATCCCTCTATTGCGGCATAGATCTGATTTCCGGCCGCATCCAGGCGAACATCCCTCACCGCCGCTTCCGGCAGTTTCCCGCTCACTTCCGTCCACTGTGTGGCGGGCCCAAGAGCGCCGAGGTCCGTACGGGTCATGAACACGCCGTCGCTGGTGCCGGCGTAAATGGCTCCGCTCGTCCGGTCGGCAGTGATCGAATACACCGCCGCTCCGGACAGGTTTGCGGTGATATCGTCCCAAAACGCTCCCGCGTTGAATGTCTTGACGATCCGCGCTGTTGATTGGGCGGTGCCGCCTGCGCTTGTGGGCGGTCCGAAGACGGCCAGTGCGATGCGGGCATCGGAAGGGTCGATCCAGATCTGTTCCACCGGGCCATCCGATTGCTCCTGGCGCGGAAACCATGTACGCCCCTGGTCGGAAGATGCCCAGAGCCGGCCGTCCCCCGCACCGGCATAAACAAACTCCCGTGCCGACGCTACCGCCGTGATTCGTGCGCCGAGCAGTACGGAATATTCGCTTTTCTGGACGCGCTCGCGCGCCAGCGTGTCAGACGCGATGGTGGGCCGCCATGCGATTTTTTCTCCCGGCGCCCATTCAAACTGCGCCGGCGCGGCGCCCGTGCCGGATTCCGCCAGTTCGATCGTCATCCCGTCCACGCCTTTAGGTAACCGCAGAATGCGCTGAACAGGCAGGTTGGGCAGGCCCGTGTTGATGCCGCCCCAGGATTCTCCGCCATCCGAGGAACGCCACAGGCCATAATCGCCGGCAACCACAATTTCCGAGGCATTAAAGGGGGAAATCGCCAAATCCCGAATCGGGCTCCCGAGAAGGGACACCCCGTGGTACGCCGTTAAATTTCTCCATGTCGCCCCTCCATCATCGGAGCGCCACGCGTGCTCGCCGAAAGCGTAGAGCCGTGCCCGGGCGTATCGGATCTGCCGGACTTGCGCTCCCGGCTCCGGCAAACGGATGACGGTTGGCGGCTCCGGGGCGGGAGGGAGAGGTTGAGACGGTTCCGTCCAACGCTTCAGGTCTTCGGTCTCAAATTGCCGGCCCGCCGCCGTCCGGACGTACAAACGTGCGCCATTTTCCGCAAACCAGACGCGCTCGACACCGCCGGATGCCGGTGCGGGGAGATTCAGGTCCAGTACGGTGTTGCCGATGCTGCGCCAGTCCGGCCGGAGACCTTGAGCCGGCAGTATATTCGTGACAAAGAGTGCAATAAGTATGGCGTTTCGGCTCACAACTGTGGCTTTCCGACCCATCCATTTTGACACGATTCTACCTCATACCCCTTGTTCCATATTGGGAAGTGCCGATTCGCCGGTCATTTGCGCATTAATTCTTTACAAGGCTTGCTACTTGCTAAGCAATCTTGGTGTAAACTAAGGATCTGCGGCCGCATTTAGACCTCAGCCAGAACTTTGCAATGGCGCGTCTGTCAACGTGGTTCGAGGTAGGACTTGCCGCGGCGTTACTTCTTCCCGCCGCCTTCTCCCAAATTGTACCAGGACGAGCCGACCAGGCTGCGCGTGTTGTATCGCTCGACGGACAGGTCTCTGTCATGCGTGATGCGATACCCTGGGCGCTGAAAGAAGGCGATCCGGTACGGGTTCGCGAACTCATTGTGACCGGGCCGGATGGCTCCGCTGTCTTTGAATTGGCCGACGGCAGTACGTTTGAAATTTATCCGAATTCCCACGTTACATTTCGAAACACTCCCGGGAACTTACGCGACTTGCTGGATTTGTGGCTGGGCCGGATCAAGGTTCATATCCAGAAGTTTGGCGGCCAGCCGAATCTGAACCGCGTACACACTCCGACTGCCGTCATTTCCGTGCGCGGCACGGTTTTCGAAGTGATGGTGGACGAAGAGGACAAGACGACCTTCGTCATGGTGGAAGAAGGGCAAGTGGCGGTGCAGCACGCGCTTCTTCCGAGCGGCGAGCCGAAAATCCTGAACGCCGGTGAATACATCCAGGTTCACAAGGATGCTCCGTTGGCCCGGCGGGGTGTGGACCGGGACACGGTGTTCAAACATGCATTCCGCGCACTGATTGATGCCATGTATACCGCTGTTTACCGGACGCCCCGGAGTGGCGGTGGTGTCTCAGTCCCCGGCAGCGGAGGCGGCCCGCAGATTCCTGGCGACACGGGCGCCACACCCGCGCCCGAGAGCGTGCCTGGTCCAGGGGATGTTGGTGCCACCCCTCCACCTCCGGCCCCGCCTGCTTCGGCACCGTAAACTCACTCGGGATGCGCGCTTGGGATGCGCGTCGTCGAAGTACTCTGAAGGGGACCTCATGTGTGCTATACGTCTGCTGGCCGTGATGGCGATTTCGTCGGCTCTGGCCGCAGGTGACGGTTCATTTACCGTCGCTGGTCTGCGGCTGATGCCGAAGCGCTGGGATAAACAAGCCAATTTCGAAAAGCTGAGCTATTACGCACGCAAGGCGGCTGAACGGGGCGCGGAAGTTGTCGTCACCCCGGAAGGGTTTCTCGAGGGCTATGTCGGGAATGAAAAGGCCAATAAAGACCTGACGCGCGACCGGTACTTCGCCATCGGCGAACCAGTTGACGGCGAGATGATCGGACGCTGCCGTAATCTGGCCAAAGAATTGGGGATCTATCTGGTCCTGGGCTTTGCGGAACGAAGCGGAGACCAGATGCGGAACAGCGCCGCCGTGATTTCACCAGGCGGCGAAATCGTCCTGAAATACTCAAAAAGCCACACGGCCGATGATGAGCCGTTCAACACGAAGGGCAGGGAATTTCCCGTTACAGACACGCCTTTCGGGCGCTGGGGCACCCTGATCTGCATGGACCGGCAGTTGCCCGAAACCTCGCGCATCCTCGCCGTCAAAGGAGCGCAAATCATCCTCGTTCCCGCATGGGGCATGAATAATGAGACCAACGATATCATGATGCGCACGCGCGCTTATGAAAACGGTGTGTGGGTGGTGTTCGTGCATCCGGAGCGCGTCCTGGTGATCGACCCGTCCGGGAAAATCACGGCCGAGGATAGCCGTGAGGGAGACGAAGCGGTACTTGCGGAAATCCGCGTCGACAGCCGTATCGGCCGTGGACCGATACGGCACCGCCGGCCCGAGATCTACGGCGAGATTCTAGGGCAGGCGAAGTAGCGCGCCCGCAGTGAGAGCTGTGCTCAGCATGGCAATATCCGCTACGCCCGATGAATCGCTTTCACCGCCAGCTGTGGTTCGTGTGCAATGATCTTCAACAAAGCGGCCGCCGGTCCGGTGGGGCGGCGTCGGTCCTGTTCCCAGTTCTGAAGGGTCTTCACGCTGACGCCAATCAAGGAGGCAAACTCCATCTGCGAGAGCTTGGTTTTTTCGCGAATGGTCCGCACACCAGACGCGCCGATTACAACGCGCCGCGAAGGCTTCTTGGATTGATTCCCCATGTTGAGTTTGGCAACCGGGTCTCAGGCGTTGGATGTCACGGGGCGACGATGGGTCAGGAAAAGAATCCCTGCCGCGAGGGGTGGTGCACCAAAGACAAGAGTCGTGAGTAGGCGTGACGGCCACCAGATCGCATGAGCAACTCCAGCCGACAATCCGACGGCGATAATCAGAAGTCCTCCGATCATCTCCCAGCGCCACGGTACGACAGCCGAAAAAACAAAAAGCAGGCCCACACCCACCCAGGGCAGCGCCGAGGACACAGGCGTGCGCCACACCACCGACTCTACTACAAAAAAGAACATCCAAAATACGGCCCAAAACAACGTCAGCGCGCGAGCCGCCAGCACCAACGGACGTTTCATACGAGCCTCCGAGTAAAGTATGGATCCGGCACACACGCATAGCAATCCAGTCGTCGGGCCGCCCGCAGTGAGACAAATGAAACAGTGATACTCCCGCGATACAATCAAGGTAATGGCCGAAAAGCTGCTAACGGTCAACGAGGCGATCCGGGCGTTAGGCGTCTCGCGTTCGACGCTTTGGCGGCGGCTCCAGAGCGGGGCCATCCCCAGCGTCAGGCGCGGCGGACGCCGTCTTGTGTGCCTGACGATGACCCGGAAGGCCACCCGTGGGGAGATTGCGGGTGATATCCCGCCCTTCACTGGAAAGCACCCCATCTTCCGCCTGATAGGCGCAGGGCGCAGCGGCGGCCGAACACCAGGGGCGCGCGACAAACACGCGATTCTGGACGCATGAGCATCAAGCGGGGCGTTCTTTGGGATTCGAGCGCAATTCTCGCGCTGCTGGATGCGGACGATCCCGATCATGAGCTCGCAGTTGCGATTGCTGGCCAAATTGCGTCCCAGCGGCGGCCAAGCTTCATCACGAACTACATCGAAGTGGAAGCTCATGCGTTGTTGCTACGCAAGTTGGGAACGGCGCTCGCCCGAGAGTGGCTACTCACCGGCGGTCTGCCGGTGATCCGGGCATTACCGGAAGAGGAGGATCGCGGCCGGGAGATCGTCGCGCGGCATTCGGACAAAGACTGGAGTCTTTGTGCCGCGATTTCCTTCGCGATTCTGGATGTGCGGGGAATCCGCCGCGCTTTCACGTTCGATCACCATTTCCTTCAATACGGCCGGATCGAGGTCCTCGGTCTATCGCGCTGATTCGGCGTAGCTGGCCACTTGGCAGTATCACGCCTGTTGCCCTCTTGTACGGACTCCTGAAACCGCAGATAGCGCAAATCAACGTAACGGGGACAACACGTCCAGTTGGGAAGACCTCTCCGAAGCAGACTTGTTCGCTATCTCGACTGAATCGAGAGGCAACGATCTTAAGAAGTGATATACGTCGGAAGTGGCAGGGCGGTGAGGCTGCAGAAGGCGCGTATCGCACACTTGAGCGCGTAGGAGCCAAGTTGCAGCCGGTAAAAGTCCGTGCATGAGCTGCTCAACAGTACATTGATCGACCATGCTGTCGGATGAACCATTTTAGAGCAGAGCTTGAACCAGAACTTGTCATGAGTCCCAGTCTTCGCCAGCCGCATACTCTTGCCGGAGACTTCCCATTGCTTGACCCTTCTTTCCAGCGACGAGTATTCGGGATCGGATGAGTCCACGAGCCCAAACATCTCCACGACATCAACGAGGACGTCCTTGTCGAACCGCTGCATGTTCTCATTGTTTTTTGTGATAAACTCGCACCACAAAGCAACCTCGATCAGGTTTCTCGTCACCAGAGCCATCAGGTCAATCGGAACAGGCTTCCGGGCCAATATCCGGCCAAGCTGCACATCGATATAGGTAAGGAGATTCCGAAAGATTCGGTCCTGCTTCGTGTTGGCGGACAATTTGGCCCTCCTCAAAACCGCTCGGATAATACGCCGGAACCTTCTTACAACATCCTTCAGGCCCTGAATCGTCTTCGGCGGCTGTAATTCAAGGTTCGACATTGTCAGAAGTCTAGCATCATTGGCAGGTCACTTGGCCGTAAAACGCCTGTTGCTGGCATTTTGACAGGTTGTGGTTTACGCCAACGCGGATTCGAGACTGACGTGCGGGGTTTTGCCGCGAATATGCGGGGTATCCTCTACAACCCGGTTTCCAGCGAAAATCTCGTTCCGTCCGAGCGGATCGTGATCGCTCCCGAATAATCCGTCCTCAAGACTCTGGTCTTGTCCGCTTCCAAACGCTCGATCACCTCGGGGTGGGGGTTACGGTACGAATTTTCGAATCCAACGGAGATGATTCCGAATGCGGGTCTCAGAGCTTGAAGGAACTCGCTGCCGGTGGACGTCCTGCTGCCGTGATGCGCTACCTTTAGTACATCCGTTTTCTCAACGGGAAGCGCATACTCCATCCGGCGCTCCAGGTCTCCCGTCAACAGAAACGAGTGCCGCGCGTAGGTGAATCGCAGGACAAGGGAATCGTTGTTCCCCGGTTGCTCACCCGGTATGTAATCTTCCGGAGGCGAAAGCACCTCGACACCCGCGCCGCCGAAGGAAAACCGCGTGCCCGCCCGGAGCGGCTTCACCTGAATGCCGAGCTGCGACGCCTTCGCGCGAATAGACCTCCACAAGTCAATGTCGGGCGTGGCTCCCGTCCACAGCTCGCGAGGGCGGAAATTTTCCATGATCGCCTGGATCCCGCCACAATGGTCGGCGTGCAGGTGCGTGAAGGCGATTGCATCCAGCCGCCGTATCGATCTCTTCCAGAGATAAGGAGAGACTACATCTTCACCGATATCCAGGCGCGGTGCGCTGCGGCCCCCGAACGTGGGGATCCCGCCGCCGTCCACCATCATCGTTGTTCCATCGGGCAAGGCGAGAAAAAGGCTGTCCCCCTGCCCGACGTCGATAGCAGTCAATTCGAAGGAGCCAGGAACGACGTCCGGCTTAAACGGGTGCCATATGATCACTACGAGCAGAATGCCTGCCCCCATCATCGCGCCCCATTTCCAGATCTTCCTCGAGTGAGGCACGAACGCGACGGCGGCGAGACAAGCGGCAAAGGCGAGCGCCACAATCACCGGCGGGTCCGGAATTCGCCAGTTCGGTTCCCATCCCGCATGCCAGTCCACAACCACGCGGGACCAATCCAGCAGCAGCCCGGCGGCTTGTGCCGGCAGTTTCCAGCCGGCCAGCACGGCAAGCAGCCCGAGAGGACCCACCAGAGACGTCAACGGCACCA
>DASTMK010000020.1:0-4258 GCA_035714225.1 Bryobacteraceae bacterium
GCTGATGGAGCCGAACGACATCGCGCCTGTAGCGAAACGTTTGACAATCTCCCTGGCCGGTTCCACTTCGTCGATAGGAATCGGCCTTTCCGGTTTGAACCGCATCAACCCGCGCAACGTGCAGAGCTGCCGGCTCTGGTCATTGATGGCCTGCGTATATTCCTTGAAGGTGTTGAAACTGTTCTGACGCACCGAATGTTGCAGCTTGGCGATGCTTAGCGGGTTCAGAAGGTGATACTCACCGCGCGCGCGATAGTGATAGTTGCCGCCGATATCGAGTTCCGTCTCGCTTTCCCTGAGAGGCTGGAATGCATGCTCGTGCTTCAGTTTTGCCTCACGCGTCAGCACGTCCAGCCCGATCCCTTCGATGCGCGATGCGGTTCCCGTGAAGTATTTCTCCACCAGTTGTTTGTTCAATCCGATCGCCTCGAACACCTGCGCGCCGCGGTAGCTTTGCAGAGTCGAGATGCCCATTTTGGAGAAGACTTTCAGCAGCCCTTTATTGATCGCCTTCCTGTAATTCTTCAGCGCGGTAGCGAATGATACGCCCTCGGGCAGCAGTCCTTTACCGGCCATATCTTCCAGAGTTTCGATTGCAAGATACGGGTTCACCGCGCTCGCGCCATAGCCGATGAGCAGGCAGTAGTGCATCACCTCGCGCGGCTCTCCGGATTCCACCACCAGTGCCACCTGCGTGCGTGTTCCTTCGCGGACGAGATGATTGTGAACCGCCGTCAACGCGAGCAGGCTTGGGATGGGCGCGTAATCTTCATCCACGCCGCGGTCCGACAAAATCAGCAGAGTATAACCGGACTTGATGAGAAGCGAAGCGCGCCGGCAGAGGCCGTCGAGTGCCCGCTCCAGGTCCTCTACGCCTCCATCGGGACGAAACAGCATGGGCAGCGTGGTGGCCAGAAAATCGCCCTGCGAGACGCGCCGGAGCTTTTCGAGATCGCGATTCGTCAGCAGCGGGTGCGGCAGCTTCAGCGTGTGGCAGTGCTGCGGCGTTTCGTCCAGGATGTTCCGCTCGGTCCCGATGTAGCTGGTCAACGACATCACCAGTTCCTCGCGGATGGGATCGATGGGCGGATTCGTGACCTGCGCGAAAAGCTGCTTGAAATAATGGAACAGCGGTTGGGGCCGGTCGGAGAGGCAGGCGAGCGGCGTATCGGTACCCATCGATCCCACCGGTTCCTCTCCCTTCGCCGCCATCGGAAGCAGAATCATGCGAAGGTCCTCTTCCGTATAGCCGAACGCCCGCTGCCGTTGAAGAAGCGTGTCGTAGTCCGACCCGTAGACGCGGGGCGGCTCCGGAAGATGAGCGAGCGAGATCTGGTGCTCGTCGATCCACGCACGATACGGCTGGCGCGAATAGAGCCGCTCTTTAATCTCTTCGTCCGGGATGATCCGGCCTTCCACCGTATCGGCCAACAGCATCTTTCCCGGTTGCAGGCGGCCTTTGTAGCGCACGTCTTCGGGCTTCACCGGCAGCACACCGGTTTCCGAGGCCATGATCAGCACGTCGTCGTGGGTAACCAGGTATCGTGCCGGGCGCAAGCCGTTGCGGTCGAGCGTTGCACCGATCACGCGGCCATCGGTGAAGGCCACCGCCGCCGGGCCGTCCCAGGGCTCCATCAGCGAGGCGTGGTATTCGTAGAATGCCTTCTTGCCCGGATGCATGGTCTCGTCCGCATCCCAGGCTTCCGGGATCAACATCGCCATCACGTGCGGCAGGCTGCGTCCGGCCAGATGCAGCAACTCTACGGCATTGTCCAGCCCCGCCGAATCGCTGCCGCCCGGCGCAATGACAGGCAGCAGTTTCTTCATGTCGTCGAATAGCGGTGACGACAGGACTTTGTGCCGCGCGTGCATCCAGTTCACGTTGCCCTTTAGCGTATTGATCTCGCCGTTGTGGCACAGGTAGCGGAACGGATGCGCCAATTGCCAGGTCGGAAACGTATTGGTAGAAAACCGCTGGTGCACCAGGCACAACGCGCTGGTCGTGTCCGGGTCCGACAACTCGCCGTAAAAGTTCGCGATCTGCGGCGCCAGCAGCAATCCTTTGTAGACGATGGTGCGCGATGAAAGCGACGGGACGTAAAAAAACTCGGCGCCCCGAATGTCCGACTTCCGGATCTCCGCTTCCGCGCGCTTGCGAACCACGTAGAGCTTTCGCTCCAATTCATCCTGTGTCATGCCGGCGCCGCGGCCAAGAAAAATCTGTTCGATGTAAGGCTGTGAGGCGCGCGCGATGCGTCCGATCGCGTCGGCATCCACAGGTGTATCCCTCCAGCCGAGCACCGTCAATCCTTCTTCCCGCGCAATTCGCTCGACGATTCCCTCGCACTGAAGCCGGGGTTGCAACTCTACCGGCAGAAACATCATGCCGACGCCGTACTCGCCCTCGGCGGGAAGCGTGAAACCCAGGCTGGCGCATTCCCTGGCAAAAAATGCGTGCGGAATTTGTATGAGGATGCCGGCGCCATCGCCTGTTTCCGGATCGCAGCCGCACGCGCCGCGGTGTGTCAGGTTGATGAGGATCTGTATTCCCTTGAGAATGATTTCGTGCGATCGTCCGCCTTTAATGTTGACGACAAACCCTATACCGCACGCGTCATGCTCGTTGCCTGGATCGTACAACCCCTGCCGTTCTGGAAAACCGGCGGGAACACTTCTGCTCATGTAGGGCTCCTGGGTAATGTAGGGAGTATAGAGGATAACGGCATTATCAGTCAATCGAATTATTCACTTCATTCTAAATTAGAATTACTTATGTTATAGTCGAGGTGGTGAATGTCGAGCATCTAAAGCTTTTTAGGGACGTAGCGCAGACGCGGAGTGTCAGCCGCGGAGCGTCGCTGAACGGTGTGACGCAATCGGCTGCCAGCCAGCATGTGCAGGAGTTGGAGAAAACGCTGGAGGTCGAATTGCTCGATCGCAGCAGGCGCCCGCTGACGCTCACCCCGGCCGGGCGGCTGTACTACGATCTCTGCCGCGATGTCCTCCGGCGGCATGAAGAATTCACAGCCGCTTTGGGCAGGCTTAAGAGCGATGTGGAAGGGCGGGTTCGCGTAGCGTCGATCTATTCGGTCGGCTTGTCGGAGATGTCGCGCGTCGAGGAGGAATACGCGCGCGCCTTTCCGCTGGCGGTGCTCGAAATCGAATATCTGCGGCCGGAGCGGGTCCTCGAAGCGATTCAGGCGGATCGCGCGGATCTGGGCCTTATCAGCTATCCCGAACCGTCGCGCGAAATCGCGGTCATTCCCTGGCGGGAGGAGGAGATGGTGCTCGCCGTAGCCGCATCCCACAGGCTGGCACACAGGGACATGGTGGCGGCTTCGGAAATTGCCGGAGAAGCGTTCGTTGCTTTCGACGAGGATCTGCCTATCCGCCACGAGGTGGACCGATTCCTGCGCGAGCAGGGCGTCATGGTCGACCTGGTGATGCACTTCGACGTGATCCAGATGATCAAGGAAGCGGTGGCGCTGGGATCCGGTGTTTCCATACTGCCAAGACGTATCATGACGGCCGAAATCGAGCAGGGCCGTCTCGCCGCCGTCGCACTGAAAGCCCCCGGACTGGTGCGTCCCGTCGGCATCATCCACCGGAAGCGAAAGAAGTTCAACCGTGCGGCACAGTCGTTTCTCGATCTGTTGCGAAACTCGCCGGAAAAGGAACCGGAAGCCGTCCAGCGCGCCGCCACTGCGAAATCCTGAAGGCCCGCTTGTAATCACATGCGCCCGCGGCGAACTGCGATGATTTCGGTATCCTTTGCGGCTCCGCCGATCGCTTGCAGTTTTATCAGGACTTCAAATGCAGGAACCGGTTCTCCCTCGGCGGCTCCAATCGCCGCCAGAAGCTGCCCCATTAACTGAGGCGTGAGCGCGAACTCGCCGACGGCCTCGGTGCCTTCCATATTCAAGCCTTGCAGAATCAGGATCCGGCCACTGCGCGACAGATTCGGAACGAGAGAGATCAAACCATACGATTGTCCGGTTTTGGCCTCGCTCGATTCCATGACATACTCTCTGGATTCGCCGGGTCGTGGCGATCGGTTGGCGATATGGATGCGGTGAGCGGCTGAATCGTAGACTACGGTGAAGTTGAGTTTGGACTCAAAAAGCTCCACCCAGGGGTTTGCCCGCCGGCTTCCCAAGATGATGGCATTGCCGCTGTGAAAATCGCGCACTTGCAGCGATCTGGCGAATCGAATGACGGTGCGAGTCCGGGGAGACGTTGCGGAAATGCGGGCGGCGAG
>DASTMK010000021.1:0-8434 GCA_035714225.1 Bryobacteraceae bacterium
TGCCCGCCCAGAGCCCAGATCACGGGCTTTCCGTGTTCCCGCGCATCCTGTATGGCCGCTATGACGGCGCGAACCGAATCGCCGGCCAGGATGTGCGGCAAGCCATCGAGAAATCCGGCAAACCCTTCCCCTTTCCGGTACGGGCGCGCGAAGTCGGCGGCTCGGACCTTGCCTCCGCGTGCGCGAAGAGACACCGTCCGCAACGAATCCAGGTCCAGTGGGCGAACCGTGTAGCGGCTCACGCACCATTCCCATTGCGAAGAACTTTCGCCAGCGCCTGGGCGGTGTAGCTTCTTCGCGATCGCAGAATCTGTTCCGGTGGTCCGGCGGCGACCACATATCCCCCGGCCTCACCGCCCTCCGGGCCGAGATCGATGATCCAATCGGCGCTCTTGATGATGTCCATCTGATGCTCAATTACCACGACGGTGTTGCCAAGGTCCACCAGCCGGTGCAAAACCTCGAGCAGCTTTTTTACGTCGTCGAAGTGCAGACCCGTCGTCGGTTCGTCGAGTATATAAAACGTTTTTCCAGTTTGCCGTTTACTGAGCTCGCGGGCAAGCTTGATCCGCTGCGCCTCGCCGCCCGACAGGGTCGTGCTCGATTGTCCAAGATGGATGTAGCCCAGCCCGACGTCGCTCAGCGTTTGCAACTTCAGCCTGACGACAGGAATATTCTCCAGAACGCCCAGGGCTTCCTCGACGGTCGCTTCCAGCAGGTCTGCGATCGAGTACCCCTTATACTTCACCTGGAGCGTCTCGTAGTTATACCGCTTGCCGCGGCAGATGTCGCAGGTGACATAAACGTCCGGCAGGAAGTTCATCTCAATGCGCTTCAATCCGTCTCCCTGGCACGCTTCGCAGCGGCCACCTTTGACGTTGAAGCTGAACCGCCCCGGTTTGTAGCCGCGCTCGCGCGATTCCGGCAGCATCGCATAGAGATCGCGAATGGGCGTGAACACGCCGGTATAGGTGGCGGGATTCGACCGGGGCGTCCGTCCGATAGGGGACTGATCGATCTCGATCACTTTGTCGACGTGCTCGAGGCCGCTGATCGATTCATGCGCTCCGGGCTCCTCGCGGGACCGGTAAATCGCTTTCGATAACGCGCGATAAAGAATGTCGGTGACCAGGGTCGACTTCCCGCTGCCCGAAACGCCGGTTACCACCGTCAGAACACCGAGCGGGATTTCGACCTCGATGTTCTTGAGGTTGTGCTCGCGAGCGCCGTGCACCACCAGTCTGTGCCCGTTCCCGGCCCGGCGCACACGAGGAGCGGGAATCTCGAGTTGTCCCGACAGATAGCGTCCAGTGAGCGAAGCCGGATTGAGCTCAATTTCCCGCGGCGTTCCGCTTGCGACGAGAGCGCCTCCCAAACGGCCTGCACCCGGCCCCAGATCGATCACATAGTCCGCGCGCTCGATCGTTTCCGCATCGTGTTCCACAACGAGGACGGTGTTGCCCAGGTCGCGAAGATGCACCAGCGTGTCCAGCAGCTTGTTGTTATCGCGCGGGTGCAATCCGATCGACGGCTCATCGAGAACATAGAGCACGCCGCGCAGTTTGGATCCGATCTGCGTAGCGAGCCGGATGCGCTGCGCTTCGCCGCCGGAGAGAGTGGCCGCGGAACGCGCCAGGCTCAGGTATCCGAGTCCCACCGCACAAAGGAATTCGAGCCTGTTTCCGATCTCCTCCGTAATGCGCCCGGCAATCTGAAGCTCGCGCGCATTCAATTCCCAGCCGCGAACGACAGACATGGTTCCAGCCACCGGCATCTCCGTCAGTTCCGCGATGGAAAGCCCTTTGACTTTGACGGCGAGACTGCTCGGGCGAAGGCGGCGTCCGCGGCAATCCGGGCACATCGCGGGTGACATGAGCCCGACCAGCCACTCGCGATAACCTTCGCTCGCCTCCTCATAAATCTCTTCGAGGAGTTTCAGGATCCCGGAAAAGCCGTTGCTGCCTTCGAATACCGCCGTCTGCGTTTTCCGGGGCAACTGCTCGAAGGGCTTTGAAATATCGATGCGGCAGCGGCGCGCCCACGCCCGCAGCTTCTCTGTGATGGCGCTGGAGCAGGCGGTGGAAACCAGTCCTCCGTTGAAGAGAGACTTGCCGGGGTCCGCGAGCAGACGTGCCGGATCGAAGGACCATTTGCTGCCCAGCCCCGTACATGTTTGGCAGGCGCCATACGGACTGTTGAAGGAGAACGAACGCGGTTCGAGCTGCGGCACACTCGCTCCGCAATCGGGGCAGGCGAGTTTTTGCGAATACAGGTGCTCTTCACCGTTGACCACCGCGACCAGCACCAGTCCGCCGGTGAGTTTCGCCGCCGTGCCAATGGAAGCTTCGAGGCGCGGCTCGATGCCGGGCTTCACAACCAGCCGGTCTACCACGACTTCGATGGTGTGATTCTTCCGGCGATCGAGCACGATCTCGTCTTCGAGCGAACGGAGAACACCGTCGACGCGGGCGCGCACAAAGCCTTGGCGGAGGAGCTTCTCGAGATCCTTCTTATACTCACCCTTTCTGCCGCGCACCACCGGCGCGAGAATCATGACCCGGTCGCCCTGCCTCAGCGTGGTGACTTGCTGGAGAATCTGCTCCGTCGTCTGCTGCGAGATGATGCCTCCGCACTGCGGGCAGTGCGGCACTCCGATCGAGGAATACAAAACGCGCAGGTAGTCGTAAATTTCGGTGATGGTGCCCACGGTGGAACGCGGGCTGCGGCTGGTGGTTTTCTGCTCGATCGAAATCGCCGGGCTCAGCCCGTCGATGGAATCGACTTCCGGGCGCTCCATCTGGTCCAGAAACTGGCGCGCGTAAGGGGACAAGGTCTCGACATAGCGCCGCTGGCCCTCGGCATAGATGGTATCGAAGGCGAGCGAGGACTTTCCCGAACCGCTGAGCCCGGTGATGACGGTCAGCGTATTCCGGGGAATCTCGACGTCGATGTTCTTCAGATTGTGTTGCCGCGCCCCATGCACGGAAATCCGATCCAGCATAGTGAGAGTCGGGAGGTTGAGCCGAATATCTCATTGTCCCACGATCCCGCGCCGCCGCAGCGCGAGGGGGCTGGTACGCGGCGTGCGAGATTTCCTGTGGATTCCACAGAGATGCCTGTAAACACGGGATTCCGGGTCTTTCCACTGTATCGATCGGACGCATGAGCACGGAAATCCGTCACACTTCCACCCGCCGCGTGGATTGGCGCGGCCCGCTGCTACTTCTTCTTCTCACCACCTGCGCTTTCTGGAAACTGGTGCTCACAAAACAGTACACATTTCTTGAAAGCCCCGATCCCGCACACCAGATTTTGCCATGGCTACAGGTGCAAGCGGCGGCTTTGCGTCAGGGAACCATCGCTATCTGGGATCCCTATCACTTCGGCGGCCAATCCCTGATCGGCCAGATGCAGCCCGGAGTTACCAGCCCGTTTACGTATCTGCTGCTGGCATTTCCGCTCCATAGCGGACAGGTACACACGTACTTCGTCCATATCTGGCTGGCACTGATTCATTTCGCCGCGGCACTGTTCGCCTACTGGCTGTTCCGCGATCTCGGATGCAGGGTGGCGGCGTCGGTCCTTGGCGCGATGTTTTACACGCTGGCGGGATTCTCTACCATCGAATGGCCGCAAATTCTGGCCGCTTCCATTTGGGCGCCGCTGGTTTTCCTGTTTCTCTTGCGTTCCCTGGACGGCCGCCGTCCGCTTGCCAATGCGGGCCTGGCGGGTTTATTCCTGGGGCTCTCCTGGCTGAGCGGGCATCACCAGCCTCCTCTTTTTCTCTCCCTTGCCGTCGTTTGCATTTTCGTGTTTTTTCTCGTGCGGCGGCCGGGATTCCGCCGCCGGTTAACGACGTGCGCGGGTGTGCTGTTCCTGATTACAGGACTCACAGCGGCGGTGCAGGTGCTGCCGGCGCTCGAGTACGGACGCCTGGCGATGCGGTGGACCGCAAGCGGTGCGCTCGACTGGAAAGCCAAGGTGCAATACCCGGAGCACGAGCAGCAGGGGCTGCGCGCAACCGACGTGTTGGGCATGGTGATACCGGGCAGCAGTTCCAGTCTCGCCAGTCCATTCGTCGGCGTGGTAGGAATCAGTTTCGCCGCGTTGGGGCTGGCACTTGCGCTCAGAAGGCGCGGCGCAGGGTTGCTGCTGGTGGTAGGCATCGGTGCGCTTCTCTTCTCCATGCCGCGCTATAACGTACTGCACGGCCTGTTTTACGTGCTCGTGCCGCTGGTAGAAAAAGCGCGCTCGCCGGCCATGGCGATTTGCGTGACACAGGTATGTGTAGCGGGCCTGGTCGCATTCGGCGGAGACGCATTCCTCGCGGCACGGAACTCGCCCTGGATCCGGCGCGTGGCTGTCTGGCTATCCGGGTTCGGCGCCCTCACGCTCGGGCTGACTTATCTGATGTTGTTTCTTGCGCCAACCGTACAGAGCCACCTGGTTACCGGGGATGACCGCATCGTAGCAGTCGGACTCATCAGCCTCCTGCTGGCGGGACTCTTTGCAGCGTATGCCCGCGGCCATCTTGCAGCCGGCACCGCGGTGGCCTTCGCCTGCCTGCTCCTGCTGATCGAACAAGGCACGTCCATCGGTTTCGCCTGGCCGCACAAGAACGAGGTGGAGCGAACGCGATTCCTTAAACCGATGTTCGAGTCGGCCGACATCGCCCAATTCCTGCGCCGGCAACCCGAACCCGGACGCGTCGAGGTCAATCGCGACGATGTGGCTTTCAATTTCGGGGATTGGTATGGCATCGAAACGATAGAGGGATACACACCCAGTATGCCGGCGCAGTTCGTGGAGTTGAACTGGTGGAACGCGCGTGTGCGCCAAATGTACGGCGTGCGGTATGCCATCGCCAAAAATCCGATGCGGCCCGGACAGGAAGAGGTATTCACAAGCAAGAGCGGGCTGAAGGTTTTTCGTAACGCCGATGCCTTCCCACCGGTCTGGAGCGTACACCGCGTGGAGACTGTGCCGGACCTGAAGCAGGCAACGGAACTGGTGCGCGACGGCAGTCTCGATCTTCGGCAAACGGGCGTCCTTGTGGACCGGCACGCGCCCGCGCTCGAGGAGTGCTCGCAGCCGGATGGCATCGGCCGGCAGTGGCGGGCCTTGAACTGGATCAGCGTCGACGTGGAGATGGGCTGCCGCGGCCTGGTGATTGCCGGCGCCAATTATGCCCCCGGCTGGCGAGTGCAGATCGATGGTAAGCCGGCCAGGATGATGGTGGTCGACACGCTCCTGCGTGGTGTAGTGGTGCCGCAGGGCCGGCATCGGATCGAGATGGTTTACCGGCCGCTTTCGGTTTATGGGGGTTTCACCCTCACTGTGGCAGGGCTCATGCTGGCGTATCTGCTGCATCGCCGCCGGGAGATGAATCGGGAATCCCTTCTCGCCCCGATATGTATCGTGAAAGAGGCGCGGGCGGCGACGGGTATACTCGCGTAGCTAAAATGAGAGGAACACCAGGGAGGGCCTTTCATGGCAGCAAAGCCCACGCGACGCGATTTTTTGGCCGGCAGCGCCGGCTTGGTATCCACTTCCGCTCTGGCCGCCAAAGCTCTCGCGCAAACAAGCAGCGCGTCCGCGACGGGCATTCCCACGCGGCCATTGGGACGGACCGGGGTGCCCGTTTCGATCATCGGAATCGGCGGTTGGCACATCGCCTCGCTCAAAGACGAAAACGAGTCGATACGCATCATGCATACCGCGATCGACGAAGGCGTCACGTTCCTCGATAACTGCTGGGATTATCACAACGGGCGCGCCGAAGAGATTATGGGCAAGGCGCTCGTGGCCGGCGGACGCCGCAAAAAAGTCTTTCTCATGACGAAGAACTGCGAACGCGATTACCAGGGTTCGCTCAGGAATCTGGAAGACAGCCTGCGCCGCCTCAAGACCGATTACCTGGACCTCTGGCAGTTCCACGAGATGGTTTACGATAACGATCCGGATTGGGTCTTCGAAAAGGGAGGCATCAAGGCGGCGCGCGAGGCGCAGCAGGCAGGGAAGCTCCGGTTTATCGGCTTCACAGGCCACAAAGATCCCAGCATTCACCTGAAGATGCTTCATAAGCCGCACGAGTGGGACGCCGTCCAGATGCCCATCAACCTGATGGATGCGCATTTCCGCAGCTTTCAAAAAGAGGTCGTGCCTGTCTGTCTCGAAAAGCACGCCGGCGTGATCGGGATGAAGGGTTTAGGCGGCGGAGACGGGCGCCTGGTCAGCAAAGCAGGGCTCACCGCGGACGAGTGTTACCATTATTGCCTGAGTATGCCGGTCAGCGTCCAGGTGATGGGCATCACGTCCATGGCGCAATTGAAGCAAGACATCGCGCTTGCCCGGAATTTCAAGCCCATGGATGCGGCAGCGAAGGAACGCCTGCTCCGCAGAGTGCGGGAGGAAGCGGGTGACGGCCGGCACGAGCTGTTCAAAACCACGAAGAACTTCGATGGCCCGCACCACAGAAAGCAGCATGGCTTCGAGACCGGCGATTGAAGATTCTGCTCTACTACATCGGAAAGCCGCGCGACGCGAATGCCAACCGCATCGCCGAGGAGTACATCAAACGCACGCAGCGGTACGCGAAATGCGAGATGCGGGAAATTCATCCCGAGCGGGCCGCCATCTGGACGCGCCATTCCGGCGCGATGAAGGTTCTGCTCGATCCCGGCGGCAAACCGATGGATTCGGCGGCGTTCGCCGCTCTGCTGGCCCGGCACGAAATGGAAGGCCGCGACCTGCTGTTCGTGGTGGGCGGAGCGGACGGTTTCCCCGCGGACTGGAAAGCACAGGCCGATCTTTTGCTCTCTCTTTCAAAGATGACCTGGCCGCACGAACTGGCGCGCGCCATGCTGGCCGAGCAGATCTACAGAGCCGTCACCACATTGCGGGGCCATCCTTACCCGCGCTAATTTAGAGCTTCATGTCCTGGTTCACTCGCAAAAAGCCGAGCGTCGAGACGGGCACACCGCAGGAGCGGCACGTGCGCACGGAGGGCCTCTGGCAAAAGTGCGACAACTGCCGCCAGATCGTCTGGCGCAAAACGCTGGAGGAGAACCTACAGGTCTGCCCAAAGTGCTCGTTTCATTTCAAGATTGACGCTCGCACGCGCCTGAAGATCCTCTTCGACGGCGAGTGGGAGGAATTGGACACTAACCTGGTTTCGACCGATCCGCTCAACTTCGTCGATTCGAAGCGCTACAAGGACCGGCTGGCAGCAATGCAGGCCAGCACGTCTCTGCCGGACGCGCTCGTGTCGGCCTCCGGCAAGCTGAACGGACGTCCGGTGAATATCTGTGCGCTGGAGCTGAAATTTATCGGCGGCAGCATGGGCGCAGTCATGGGAGAGAAGATCACGCGCGCCATTGAACAGTCGATCGAGAAGCGCGCGCCGCTGATCATCGTCTCCGCATCCGGCGGTGCCCGCATGCAGGAAGGCGCCGTCAGCCTCATGCAACTGGCGAAGATCAGCGCGGCGCTCATGCGGCTGGACGAGGCAAGGGTCCCCTATATCAGCGTATTGACGGACCCCACCACTGGAGGCGTCACCGCCAGCTTCGCCATGCTCGGAGATCTGAATATCGCCGAGCCGGGCGCGCTGATCGGGTTCGCCGGCCCGCGCGTCATCGAACAGACCATTCGCCAAAAGCTCCCGCAAGGATTTCAGCGAAGCGAATTCCTGCTCGAACATGGATTCCTGGACGCGGTGATCCAGCGCAGCGAGATGAAGGAGTATATCGCCAAATCGCTGAACTTCTTCTGCAATTGAGACGGCGCGTCGCGGCCTTCCCCGCAAAGGTAAACTGAGAGGAGATACCTGTTCATGAAGGCGCTTGTGCTCTGCCTGCTCGGTCTCGCCGTGTTTCCGGCAGCCGGCTACGATCTGCTCATCCGCAATGCAAGAGTCATCGATGGCTCGGGCAATCCCTGGTTCCACGCCGATGTCGCGGTGGAGAACGGTAAAATCGCGGCAATCGGAAAGCTTCAGGATGCCTCCGCGAAGCGGGCCGTGGACGCTCGCGGCCTGGTTCTCGCTCCGGGTTTCATCGACGTTCATACGCACGTCGAGGGCGGCATTCTGAAGATTCCCGCGGCCGGCAACTACGTGCGCGACGGCGTCACTACGATTGTGACGGGTAACTGCGGCGGCTCGCGCGTGGACCTCGCCGGCTTCTTCAGCGACCTGGAAAAGACGGGCATCGGATTGAACGTCTCCTCGCTGATCGGCCACAACTCGGTGCGGCGCGACGTGATGGGAACGGAGAATCGCCAGGCCACACCGGAGGAGATCGTTCGCATGCAGGAACTGGTGGAACAGGGCATGCGCGACGGCGCTGTCGGCTTTTCCACCGGCCTCATCTACATTCCGGGAACCTACGCCAACACCGAGGAGGTTGTGAGCCTGGCCAAAGCCGCCGCGAAA
>DASTMK010000022.1:0-3032 GCA_035714225.1 Bryobacteraceae bacterium
GCCAGCCGCGCGAATTTGCCCCTCCGCTCGATCAATTCGCGGCGATTACGGAAAATGAGTTTCAAACTATGTTCCGCGGCTCGCCGCTTAAACGTGCCCGATATACCGGCTTTTTACGCAACGTCGCGATTGCGATGGGAAACAGCGGCCATCCGGGATTCCATGATCCACTCGTGGCGCTTACGGGTTCTCCCGACGCCGTGGTGGCGGAAACGGCCGAGTGGGCCCTGGGGCAGTTGCGTTAAAGTCTTTTCACAGACATGCGCCTTGGTTGGGGGTTGCGGCAGGTTCGATGTTCCGTTCCTGCATTTCGGATCGCCGCAAGGCCGGTCCAATGTTTTTCTAATTGACACTCAATTGCATCTTGGAATAATCTGATGAAGCACCGCATGTCTTGCATGACGGAACTGGGCCGCAAGGCAAATTCAGCGTTTTGAAATCGTAACGAAGATCCATTAATGCCCTGACCTGGCGCGTATCTCTTTGGCCGAGCAGCGCCAGGCCGGGCGGATCGGCAACCATTGAGGCTGGCGACTTGCCACGATTGTAAGCTGCCAGCCCCTGTAGTTCAACTGAAACGAGGGGACGGCAGAATGCGAATCAAGATCAAGGCACGGAAACGTAAGAAGAGCCTGAAGAATATCGAGTCCACCCATGTGTGGGCTCGCAGCCCGAAATACTGGATGGCCGTGGGGACGCTGGCCGCTTACACGGCGGCCGGACCCGATCCGTACGCCATCCTGTATGCGCAGCGGCCCGATGTAGCGTCACCGGCCGCTTATTCGCAGGAGTCCGGGGCTCTCCCGGCGCGGCAGTTCGACATTCCGGCCGGCCCGCTTGACACCGTTATTGCCGCTTTTCGGATTGCATCGGGATTGCAAGTAGACGTCGCCATTCCGGCGATCGGCGAGGTGCAATCTCCAGGGGTTTCCGGATTCCTGCCGGTGGAAGAGGCGCTTAACAAACTTCTTACGGGTACTGGAGTTACTTACCACTTTACGAGACCGGGCAGGGTGGTGCTGGAACTTCGCGGGCTGCGACAGAGTGTGGAAGTAACGGCTAACGTGCCGCTGTCGTCCCCGAAATACACCGAACCGATGCGCAATCTGCCGCAGACGATCTCGGTGGTTCCCCGGGCAGTAATCGAACAGCAGGGCGCAACCAGTCTCAGCGAAGTGCTGCGCAACGTGCCCGGGCTGACCATAGCGGCCGGCGAGGGCGGGGTTCCGGCGGGAGACAATCTGACACTGCGCGGTTTCAGCGCCCGCAACGACGTGTTTGTGGACGGCGTTCGCGATCTCGGTCCGCAATCGCGCGATCCTTTCAACCTCGAACAGGTGGAAGTGATCAAAGGACCGCAATCCGCCTTCACCGGACGTGGCTCCACCGGAGGCTCGATCAACCTGGTGAGCAAAGTGCCCAATCTCAACCGCTTTATCGGTGGATCGCTGAGCCTCGGCAACGCCAGCATGCAGCGCTTCACCGCGGATGTGAACCTGCCGTTGGCGCGCCTGGGATTGGGAGAGCGAACCGCTTTTCGCATGAACTTCCTGGAACACGACGCGGGAGTGCCCGGGCGGAACGTCGTCGAGAGCGAGCGCCGCGGTTTTGCTCCTTCGCTGCTGTTCGGTGGGGGAACACCCACTCGCCTGACGCTGGGCTATTACCGTTTGCACCAGAACAACATTCCGGACTATGGAATTCCGTGGGTCACGCCCACGCAGAATGTTCTGGCTGATTATCGGGATCAGCCGGCGCCGGTTCCCCGCGACACTTTCTACGGACTCAAGTCGCGCGATCGCGAAAAGATGGGCTCGGACATGGCGACCGTGAGGTTCGAGCATGATTTCGACGACTCGCTGCTGCTGCGGAACCAGTTGCGTTACGGGCGGTCAACGCGCGACTCCATCACCACCGCGCCGCGCTTTGCCAATAACGATTCGCTGACCATCAACCGCAATGGCCCCTCCTGGCTCACCGAAGACGACGTTTGGGACAACCAGACCGACCTCCGGGCAAACTTCCAGACGGGTAGTGTCGAGCATACCGCCGTGTTGGGCGCCACGTTCAGCCGCGAGCATAACAGGAGAAAATCGCGCTCGGTTACGGGAAGCCCCACAACGACGTTGTTCAACCCGGACCCGAATCAACCGTTCGAGGGCGCGATCACGCTCAACCCGATCGTTGGAGACGCAACCGGCGACACACAGGCTTTCTACGCGTTTGACACCGTCCGGTTTGGCCAGCAGTTTCAGTTGAACGGCGGCCTGCGCTGGGAGCGGTTCGCCGTGGATGGTCTCAATACGAACGGCAATCCGCTCGACCGCACCGACACTATGCTTAGCGGGCGGGCGGGCGCCGTGTACACGCCAACACAGAATGGCAGCTTCTATGTCTCGTATGGAACGTCGCTGAACCCGTCGCTCGAAGGTTTGACCTACCAGCCGGCGGACACGACGCTCGAACCCGAGAAGACCTATAGCGTTGAAGGCGGAACGAAGTGGGATCTGTTGAACGGACGCCTGTCTCTGAGCGGAGCGGTGTTTCGCGTGGAGAAGACAAACGCGCGAACGCCGGGTGTGCTTCCCGACGATCCTCCGATGGTGCTGGATGGCGAGCAGCGCGTAGCCGGAGTGGAAATCGGCGTTTCCGGGTCTATCACGCGGCGATGGTCGCTGTATAGCGCATACACCTATCTGGCGAGCAAGATTCTGACGTCCAACAATCCGGCCGAAGTAGGAAACGAGCTGACCAACACGCCTCCGCACTCGCTCAATATCTGGACAACCTACCGCCTTGGAAAGCTGGAAGTGGGGGGCGGTACACGCTTCGTCGACCGGCGCTTCAACAACAACGCGAACGTGCGGCGCGCGGACGGCTACTGGACCGCAGATGCAATGGCTTCGTATCCGATCGTAAGCCACCTCGACCTGCGGTTGAATCTCTACAACCTGAATAACGCCTACTATTTCGAGCGCCTCGGCGGAGGCCATCTCATTCCGGGTCCCGCGCGTGCCGGGATGATTACGGCG
>DASTMK010000023.1:0-1666 GCA_035714225.1 Bryobacteraceae bacterium
CCGGATTTCGAGCGCGAGTTCGGCGTCGATGTGCGCTACGGCATCTACGAGAGCAACGAAGAGATGCTGGCAAGGGTCTTCTCCGGCAACAGCGGCTGGGATGTCGTCTTCCCGAGCAACTATCTGATTCTGCCCATGCGCGAAAATAACCTGCTGGCGCCTCTCCAGCACGGCTGGCTGCCGAATGCGGGCAACCTGGACCGGCGTTTCCAGAGCCCGGCGTGGGACCCATCCTTGGACTACAGCGTTCCGTATATGTGGGGCGCTAGCGGAATTCTGTTTAACCGTTCTCTATCCCCCGCGCCCGCAAGTTGGGCGGACCTCTGGGAGCCGCGGCTCGACGGACGCATCACGATGCTGGACGATCCGGCGGAAGTGCTCGGCGCCTGCCTCAAGAAAATAGGGGAATCGATCAACGCGACGGACCCGGCGGTGCTGCTCCGCGCGAAAGAGGAAGCGGTGCAGCAAAAACGATTGTTGCGTGCTTACCTGAACGCCGAGGTGCGCGACCAGGTGGTTGCGGGAGACGTGCTCGCTGCGCAACTCTGGGCCACCACCGCGCAACAGGCTATGGATGCGGCCCCGAATCTCGCATTCGCCTACCCGTCCGAGGGCTTTGCCGTCTACGCCGACACCGCTGTTATTCTGCGCGAGAGCGAGCGGGTGCGGCTGGCGCACCAGTTTATCGACTATCTTCTGCGGCCGGAAGTGGCAGCCGCCGTCGTTCGCGAGACCAGAACAGCGACGGCGAACCGCGCCGCGCGGGAACTGCTGCGGGAGGTGAGTCCGGCCCTGTATCCCGCAGACGACGTGATGGCCCGGGGCGAATGGTTCGAAGCCCTTCCGGCGCCTGCGCAGCGGTTGCGCGACCGTCTCTGGACCGAGATCAAAGCGGCGTAGCGCCGGATTCCAGCAGCGGAGCGTCCTGGCGCTTTACCGGCAGCCTCCGCACCAGGACCAGCATGGCCAGCAATCCGGCTGTCCCGTAGAGTCCGCCTTCGGGTCCGTACGAGCCTCCATGCCACAACGCGGCGGATTTCCAGAAGATCCGATACCCGGTCAAATGCACTCCGATGCCGCTCAACTCATCGCCCACCAGGGGGAAGACGCAATTCCATCCGATATGCGCACCGATGGGAAGCCACAGGTCGCCGCTTCGCCAGAACGCATATCCCAGAACGACGCCCGCCAGAACGGTGTTCAACGTTCCCAGGTGTGAGGACCCGGGGTTGCCAAGGTGGAGCATCCCGAAAAGCGCGCCGGTGATCAGCAGGGCAGGGATGATGCCGGTGGCTCTCACGAGCACTTGAAACAGGTAACCACGGAATTGCAGTTCTTCGCCCGCGGCGGCAATGGTGATAACCACCAGGAAGTAGATGAGTTGGGGCAGATCGGCATCCGAGGAAGCTACCGGCAGGAATTCGCCCGCTCCGAACAACACGGGAACCACCGTGGCGACGCTGGCGGATACCAGCCCAGCAAACAAACCCACAGCCAGATTCCATTGCGTTGCCGGGCGCCACCAGAGGCCCACGTCCACCCAGTGCAGCCTCTCGAAAAACTTCATACAGAGGAGGGTGGCGGCCAATGCAGCGGCAAGTCCGGCGATGGCTCCCATCGCGAGGGTATCGAAATTCGATGGGGCCAGCAGCCGTTCCCGCGCATT
>DASTMK010000024.1:0-3938 GCA_035714225.1 Bryobacteraceae bacterium
GCTCCTGGATCACTTATGGATTAGGAAGCGAGTGCGAGGACCTGCCCGGTTTCGTCGTCCTGCAATCCGGTCCTCGCGGCCCGCGCGGTGGAGCGTTGAATTGGGGAAGCGGATTTCTGCCGACGCGTTATCAGGGTGTGCCTTTCCGCTCTGCTGGAGACCCGATCATCGATCTGAAAAATCCGGAGGGGGTTACACGGCGAAGCCAGCGCGCATCTATCGACCTGATCCGCGACCTGAACCGTAGGCGCTTGGATGCCACCGGCGACGATGAGATTTCGACGCGCATCGCGTCGTTTGAGATGGCCTACCGGATGCAAACCAGCGCTCCGGAGTTGATCGATCTTTCAGGCGAGACTTCCGAAACACTTGCCCTGTACGGCATCGAGCGCGGTGCGCCTTCGTTCGCGGCCAACTGTCTGCTGGCCCGGCGTCTGGTGGAGCGCGGCGTTCGTTTCATCCAGCTCTATCACACGGATTGGGATCACCACGCGGACCTCGGCAAACCTTTCGAAGAAACGTGCACGGAGGTGGACCGGCCGTGCGCGGCATTGGTCCGCGATCTTGAAGCGCGCGGCCTGCTTGCGGACACGCTCGTAGTCTGGGGCGGTGAGTTTGGCAGAACACCCATGGGCGAGGTTCGCGAAGCGGGAAAGGCCGGCCGGAATCACCACATCGAAGCGACTACAATGTGGATGGCCGGCGGCGGTCTGAAACCCGGCGTATCGTTGGGCGCAACGGACGAGCTGGGCTTTTCGGCCGTCGCGCATCCGATCCATATGCACGACTTACAGGCAACCATCCTGCACCTGGCGGGCATCGATCATACCCGCCTTACTTTCAAATTTCAGGGGAGACCCTTCCGGTTGACGGATGTCGGCGGAAAAGTGCTCACGGAAATCATCGCTTAACGCGCCGCCGCAGGCGGAGCAGAACTAACAAACCGCCGGCGCAAACCGTGAGAGTCCCCGGTTCCGGAACGGGCGCGATAGACCCGAATAGCCCGTGTTCTTCGTCGTCAATCCCGGCGGCAAAATAGAGCTTGTTTACATCGCCTCCATTGCCTCCGTTGCCGAAGCGTATCGCCCAGAGGCCCTCATTGACGATGTTGCTGCCGCCTCTGCCCTGAATTGCTCCCAGCAGCATGCCGGTTGATGGCTCAAAAGCATGAATAGTTCCGTCACCGAAATTCCCCACCAGCACTTTTCCTCCGAAATCACCGAATGACGCCGGCGCCATCGCGACGCCCCAGGGTGCGTTGAGTGGGCCGTTGGAGACGAAGCGTCGCAGAAGGTTGCCGCTGGCATCGAACACGTTGACATAGCCCAATCCCGCTCCTTTGACTTCTTCTTTCTCGTCGGGATCGAACAGTGCATACATCACATAGAGTTCGCCGCCGACGTTCTGGATGTTAAAGGGGGAATACCCCGCGGGCAGGTTTGGATCGGAGAACGAACCCTGCAGAGTCAGGGGGTTGAAGCCGGCATCGAAAGCATCGATGGCGCCGGCTGAAAAGTTTGCGGCGTACAGCACATCGCCGGCCGAAGCAAGACCGGTGTAGATTGCGCCGAAGGCTGAGTTGTCTATCTTGGTGATTGCGCTGGTGGGGTTGGCGGCGGGATTCCAGCCCGCAATAGTGCCGCTCAACGTTGCAAACAGAAATCGCGCCGGCTGTCCGGGATTTAATTCAAAACCCGAGCCGCTGTTAAACACTTGACCCGTTGGTCCTGAAAAGCCGCTTCCGCCCGATGGTGGCGGGATATTGACGACCAGAGCTTGAGGAGTGCCCTGGCCGTTGTACAGCGTGGAAGTGGACGTCCCGGCATTTGACACCCACATGGGGCTCGATGCGCTGGAAGACATGCCCCAGGGATTGACCAGGTTTGCGTCCGTGTGAGTCGCCATCCCCGGAATATCCGAGACGAGATTCGTCTGGTTGTAAATCGTGGCCGCGGAGACTAACGAAGGTAGAAACATCAACAGGAGGGGAAGAGCCCGCCGCGCAAACAAACCGCGATGGGGTCTTTTTGGTTTCATAATTTCCTTTCCCAGAACTTCCACCGCCAGTATACTGTTGAGCGTGGCGAAGGGATTCCGAATAGTTTGTAAATAACTATTCGTAAATAATTTCAATCCGCGAAGAAGGAAATCTCCTGAGAACAGATGCGAACGCGTCGTTTAATCCTCATCTCGAATTGCCTGCTGGGCTTGTACTTTCCCGTCTCCGCGCAATCGCTCAAGAACGCCAAAGCTCTGACGATCGAGGGCGACTTGGCGGCCCAGATGGTCAGCGGCATCAGCCGGTTCCTCGATGCTGAACTCGCGCGCGCCGTCGAACGGCGCCCTTCGCTTTGGAAGTACGATCACTCCTCCGCTGCGGCTTATCAGAAATCTGTCGAGCCCAATCGCGGGAGGCTGGCGGCGATCATCGGTCTTGCCGGTGAGCGCGTTCCGAAAGTAGAACTACAGTTCGATGCCGCCTATGACAGACCGTCCCTGGTCGCGAAGACACCGGCCTACGAGATTCACACTGTTCGCTGGCCCGTCTACGCCGATATGGAGGCGGAGGGTCTGCTGTTCGAGCCTGCCGGGACCGCGAAGGCCGCCGTCATCGCCCTTCCCGAGGCCGACTGGTCTCCGGAACAACTCGCCGGCCTCGCGCCCGGTTTTCCTGCCGCATCCCAGTACGCGCGGTGCCTGGCTGAACAGGGCTGCCGCGTGCTGGTGCCGGTGTTGATCGACCGCAAAGATACATGGTCCGGCAACCCGCGATTCCGTTACACCAACCAGCCGCACCGCGAGTTTATCTACCGCATGGCCTACCAACTGGGCCGGCACATCATCGGTTACGAAGCGGAGAAGGTGCGGGCCGCCGTGGATTGGATCAAGGCCGGCACGCCGGCGCTGCCCATCGGAGTGGCCGGTTATGGAGAAGGCGGCCTCATCGCGCTCTATTCCGCCGCTGTGGACCCGCGTATCGATGCGGCGCTTGTAAGCGGCTACTTCGAGTCGCGCGAGGGGCTCTGGCAGGAACCGATCTACCGCAACGTGTGGTCGCTCCTGGCGGAGTTCGGCGACGCGCAACTGGCGGCGTTAATTGCGCCGCGCGCTCTCGTCATTGAAGCGGTCCCCGGACCGTCTGTTTCCGGACCTCCGGCTCCGAGCCAACAGCGCCGCGGTGCCGCGCCTGGAAAGCTCGAAGGCCCTGATGTGGCCGGTGTGAAACGCGAGTTTGCCAGGGCCGCTGAAACTTACGAAAGGCTCGGCGTCAAAGACGGCATTGCATTGGTCACTCCCGCCGCGCAGTCGCCCGGCTCCACGGAGGCGCTCACTCGCCTTCTTGCTTCGCTCCGCCTGACGTGGGTTGACGCAGCGGCTTCTCGCCCTGTCGATTCGCGCAAGGACTACGACCCGAACGAACGGCTCCATCGCCAGTTCAACCAGATGGTAGAACACACGCAGCGCGTGCTTCGCTCCGCCGAAGTAACACGCGGCAAGTTCTGGGCGAAAGCAGATCTCTCCTCCGTTGACGGCTGGAAACGCACCTCGGGCTGGTATCGGGACTACTACTGGAAAGAGGTCATCGGTAAATTGCCCGCGCCCTCCGAGCCCGTTCAGCCGCAGGTGCGGGAGGTGCCGGGCACAGATAAATGGAAGCGCTATGACGTCGTGCTGCCGGTCTGGCCCGATGTCTTCGCATACGGAGTGTTGCTGCTTCCGAAGGACCTGAAGCCTTCCGAGCGAAGACCCGTCGTGGTTTGCCAGCATGGCCTGGAAGGCAGGCCCGATCATGTGATCCTGCCCGAAGACAAGCGGACTGCGCAGGTCTACGGCAACTTCGCCGCGAAACTCGCGGACCGCGGGTTTGTCATATTTGCTCCGCAGGCGCCATACATCGGAGACTTCCGCCACTTGCAGCGGAAAGCGAATCCGCTGAA
>DASTMK010000025.1:0-5361 GCA_035714225.1 Bryobacteraceae bacterium
TTGCGCAGCATCGTCAGCGGCGTCTCGCTGCCAAGAGTAAGGACCGTACTGCCCTTGGCGGCAAACAACACGTCGTCCTTCTCCGGCGCCACCTCGGGTTCTTCGTTCACTGGTTTCTCCTGCTTGAGCCAGCGCAAAAACCAGTTGTAAATCGCAATGCGCGATCCATAAGCGAGGTTATGCGGCAGCGGGGAATCTTCCCAAGCAATGCGATCCGCGTGGCCTAAGGCGGCATAGACTCGTTGAAGTTTGGCAAATTCCTCCAAGCCACTCGCGATGTAATTGGGCGAGTAAGTGCCTGCGAAATCGTTCGCGCTCGGGACAAACAACAAAGGTTTGGGCGCCATCGGGTAAAGCAGGTCCCAGCGATCGAAGCCCAGCGGTCCCGAGCCGGCGAAGTTCTGTTCGGCGTCATCGGTGGCGCCTGGAGGGTTGAAGTTCCGGCAGGCGATGTTCTCAGTGTTTCCGCAGGCGACGGCGGCTGCCGCCAGGCGATCGTCAACGGCTGACAGCAGCATCGTATTGGTACCGCCGCCGGATGTTCCCGTGGAAGCCAGCCGCTTGGGATCCACCATCGGGTGCGACGCAAGATAGTCGAGACTGCGCACCGCATCCCAGGTTTGAAGCCGCACGCTCGAATCACCGATCAGCAGCATCTGCTTGCCCGGTACCGTATGCTCGTCGTCAGCACCTCCGGGAAGACGGCTGCGCGACGGGTTGGGTCCGGGGTAGTAGGTGCGCTCGCCCTGACCCATCGGATCGAAAGCCAGCACCAAAAAACCCAGCCTTACAAGACCCTGGCAGCATCTCTGGTAGGAGTCCCAGGCTTTGCCGTTGGAGGAATGGCCCATCTGGAACAACACGCCGGGAAAAGGAGCGCTTGCAGTCGTGGGAATGTAGAGATTCGCCGAAACATGGAACCCCGGCTGTGTTTCATACACGATCTTCTCCACCCGGTAACCCTGGCGGTCAAACGATCCGGTGACGCGCGCATTTAAGGGCGTGCGTTCCGGTTTGCCTCCCGCCAGTCTCCAGAAGGTTTCCGTCACCCACCGCTGGCGCGTGCGGATCGCCTCCGGCGTCGTCAGCCGCGCGATCTCCCGGTTGCGCAAGTTGTACGCCTGCGCGGCAAGCGAGCGCAAGTAGTCGGGCAGAATCCGGGAATAGTCCCGGTAAATCAGCGGTTCGCGGGGTGTTTGCGCCGCCGGGGGCCGCGCGGCCGCTGCCGGGGCCGCCGCCATGGATACGAAGAATCGTCGTGTCACTCTCTATCGACGATACAACGTTATGTGCTCGAACAACCTGGTGCGTCGGGTATCATGGTTACAAGGGCTGTTTTTCCTCTATACCTGCAATGGCGCAAGCTACAGATCCCAAAATAGACATCAACAGTTGGCTCGAAGATGAGCTCTATCAGCAGTATTTGCATGACCGGAAGACCGTCGACGACAGTTGGAAGCATCTCTTCGAAGAGAACGGTAGCCGTGAGCCCGAGACGGGGGGCAATGGTTCAGGCACTTCCTCCACGACTCCGCAGCGGCAGATAGCGGCCGAACTTCCGGAAACGCGGGCGCTGGCCGCCCCTCAGCCGGCCATCGAAGCCGGCCCGGCCGAGCAGTTGGCGCTCCTGCGCGGGCCGTCGGGACGCATTGCGGAGAACATGGAGGCGAGCCTCTCCATTCCGGTCGCGACGTCGCAGCGTACCATCCCGGTCAAGGTCATCGACGAGAACCGCCGTATCGTCAATGAGCATAGGACGCTGCTGGGCAATAGCAAGATCTCCTACACCCACCTCACCGGCTGGGCGGTTGTGCAGGCTCTGAAGTCGTATCCGAACGTCAACAACGCCTTCATCCGGAAGCAGGGCGAGCCGTTCCGCTGGGTGCGCAATCAGATCAACATCGGCATTGCCGTGGATGTGACGGGAAAAGACGGCAACCGGTCTCTCATGGTGCCGAATATCAAAGACGCCGATGGGATGGATTTTCAGCAGTTCCTCGCGGCGTTCGACGACATTGTTCGCCGAGCCCGCTCGTCCAAGCTCAAGGTAGAGGATTTTCAGGGTACAACGATTTCACTGACGAACCCCGGTACTGTTGGCACTGTCAGCTCTGTCCCGCGGCTCATGCCCGGCCAGGGTGCCATTATCGCTACCGGCACGATCGACTATCCGGCCGAGTACGCCGGAGTCACCGATGCCATGCGCGCCACGCTTGGTGTCGGCAAGGTGATGACCCTCACCTGTACCTACGACCACCGGATCATTCAGGGGGCGGAATCCGGTTCGTTCCTGGCGAAGATAGAGGAGTTGTTGCAAGGAGGCGACGAGTTCTACGAAAAGATCTTCGCCGATCTGAAGATGCCGTATCATCCCGTCCGGTGGGAAGCGGACAGAGCGGCTACTCTGCCGGGCAAGGCCGACCCCAGGATTTCGGAAATTGCGAAGCAGGCGGCCGTCCTGCAGCTCATCAATGCTTACCGTGTACGAGGCCACTTGATCGCCGACCTGGATCCTCTCGGCTCCGAACCTAGCCATCACGCCGAGCTGGACCCGGCCACCTATGGGCTTTCGATCTGGGATCTGGACCGCGAATTCCTGACCGGTACACTTGGCGAGGCCATGGGCGGCGGTGGTCCGCAACCCGTGGCGACATTGCGGCAGATCCTCGAAACGTTGCGCCGCACCTACTGTGGAAAGATCAGTTGCGAGTACATGAACATCCAGGTGCCGGAGCAAAAGCGCTGGCTTCAGCACCGCATGGAACCCACCACCAACAACTGGCCTCTGGATATCGAGACCCGCCGCTGGATTCTGGAACGCCTGATTGAAGCCGAGGAATTCGAGCACTTCCTGCACGCCCGTTACATCGGGCACAAGCGGTTTTCGCTTGAAGGCGGTGAGACCGCCATTGCGGTGCTCGATCATGTGCTCGATAACTGCGCCGACAGCGGCGTTCATGAAGTCGTGATCGGGATGGCCCATCGCGGCCGCATTACCGTGCTGGCAAATGTGGTCGGCAAAGATCTGAAACAGATCTTCTCGCAGTTTGAAGAGAACTACGACCCCACCACAACGCAAGGTTCCGGAGACGTCAAATATCATCTTGGCGCCACCGGTTTGCACCGCTCGCGGTCCCATCGCGAAATTATCGTCTCCGTTTCGCCGAACCCGAGCCATCTGGAGGCCGTCGATCCGGTGGTGCAGGGCATTGTCCGTCCGAAGCAGGACCGTCTGGGCGATACCGAGCGAAAGCGCGTCATTCCCCTGCTGATCCATGGCGACGCCGCATTTGCGGGACAGGGCGTTGTGGCCGAGACGCTGAACCTGTCGCAGCTTGACGGATACTGCACCGGCGGCACCATTCATCTGATCATCAACAATCAGATCGGATTCACGACCGGCCCGGAAGAGGCTCGCTCCACGGCGTATCCCACCGATGTGGCGCGCATGGTGCAGGCCCCGATTTTCCACGTGAACGGCGATGACCCGGAGGCGGCGGTCCGCGCCGCTCAGCTTGCCTTCGACTACCGGCAGGAATTCGGCAAAGACGTTGTCATCGATATGATCTGCTACCGGCGGCACGGCCATAATGAAGCCGACGACCCCAGCTACACGCAGCCGATTCTTTATCGCAAGATCCGCCAGCAGCCGTCCGTCTCGGTCCTCTACGCCGAACGCCTGGCGCGCGAAGGAGCTATCACACGCGAGGAAGCGGACCAGATGCGAAAGCGCATTGCCGCGCGCTTCTCCCAAGCGTTCGATGAGGCCAGAAAAGCGCAGGAACGTTTTGAAGTATCCGAACTCAGCGCCGTCGACACCGAACAGATTGGGAGCTACTGCCCGCGAACAGCCGTTTCCCGCGAGACGCTGGAGCGCGTCGTGAACGGTCTCACCACATTTCCATCCGACTTCCGCCTGCATCCGAAGCTTCGCGGTTTCATTGAACGGCGTAAGGAAGCGCTGAACAAGGATTCCGTCGACTGGGCCCTGGGGGAATCGTTGGCTTGGGGCTCTCTTGTCCTGGAAGGTACGCCCGCCCGGCTGAGCGGACAGGATAGCGGGCGTGGAACGTTCAGCCAGCGCCATCTGGAATACTACGACAGCGAAGACGGCCATCAGTATATTCCCCTGAAGCATCTGTCTCCCGATCAGGCCCGTTTTGAGGTTTGGGACAGTTCGCTTAGCGAATACGCGGTGATGGGGTTCGAGTTCGGCTATAGTGTCGCGGATCCGTTGACGCTGGTCATGTGGGAGGCGCAGTTCGGTGATTTTGCCAACGGCGCCCAGATCATGATCGATCAGTTCATCGTCGCGGCGGAAGCCAAGTGGGGCCAGCCGAGCGGGCTGGTTCTTCTGCTGCCGCACGGATATGAGGGCCAGGGGCCGGAACATTCGAGCGCCCGCATTGAGCGGTTTCTGACGCTTGGAGCGGAGGAGAACATTCAGGTAGTGAATTGCACTACTCCGGCGCAGTACTTCCATGTTCTGCGGCGGCAGATGTACGGCGGTGCGGACCGGCGCGGTGTCCGGAAACCGCTGATCATCTTTACTCCCAAAAGCCTGTTGCGGCACGCAAAGGCGGTCTCGGCCGTTCAGGAATTCACCGCCGGCGGATTCCGCGAGGTGCTGGACGACCACTCCGTTCCCGCTTATGATCGCATTACCCGCCTTCTGCTTTGCTCCGGGAAGATTTACTATGAGTTGCTGGCGGCAAGGGAAGAGAAAAAGGCGGATCACGTCGCGATCATTCGTATCGAGCAGCTTTATCCGTTCCCGCAACAGTTGTTTCGCGATGTGCTAATGCGATATCCGCTCAGCGCCGACGTCTTCTGGGTGCAGGAGGAGCCGCGCAACATGGGACCCTGGCGGTTCATGGCCGAAAGTATCCAGCCTATGCTGGAGACTCCCAAACGGAATCTGCGGTACGTAGGGCGCCAGGAGATGGCGAGTCCTGCTCCGGGGTCGATGCGCCGCCACACCCAGGAACAAAAGGAGATCATCGAAGACGCTTTCGCTCCCACGCCGGCAGCCCGCGCCCGCTCCCGGACGCGCCGGATTCGTTGACGGCGCAGGCTTGATTTCGAGAACAAAGCGAGCGGCTTTTGCGTCCTGAGGAGGTAGATGGACACCATTACTCTGCTCGGCACTGCCACGGGGCTGGGTCTTGTGGCCGGCTTCCGGCTTTACGCCACGATGCTCGTCCTCGGCCTGGCGGTGCGGTTCGGCTGGATTGACCTGGCGCCGCAGTATTCCCAATTGTCCGTCCTGGCCAGTGACTGGATGCTGGCTCTGAGCGGGCTCGCCTTCGTTTTCGAGTTCGTCGCCGACAAAATCCCCTGGCTGGATACGCTGTGGGATGC
>DASTMK010000026.1:0-12365 GCA_035714225.1 Bryobacteraceae bacterium
GTAAACCGAGCCTTCGGTGTGGCATCTGTCTTCAGTGCGGGGACTGATCTCAACAAGTTCTGTCCGGCTGAGTAGGCTTATTTCGAATGATTCCAGTGACTTGCAGGAGTGCTGTCGCTATTCTCTCAAACTTGCCGCACACTATACTCGCGGGCCGCTCGAAAAAGTAGTTCGCAACAGAGCACTTGACCGAGGGGCCATCGATCTCCGACTCATATGGCGGCTATGAACAACGACAGCAATCGACGTATTAAAGGGGTGGTTGCGGTATTCGAGCACCGGGTCTCCGAACCATTCTTTACCCGCAGGCGCATCAAGCCCAACGGGCATCTTGAAGAGATAATTGTCGGGGCACCGTTCGCAACTGTTGTGATCGCGCTCTCGATGATGGCGATGGTCATCGTACTGACGCTTCTCGACGTCGACATGAACGTATTGCTACCCGTGATCGCGAAGCTTGGTTCATGATGCGGGCTCGGGAGCAAACGCCGCCGATTCGAGCGGCAACTACCGCACCGGCACCAGGGGATGTTCGTACACCATACGACCGTTTCGAGATATCCGCGCAACGGCGCATTGACGAACGGGGTTGGAGTGATACGCTTTGGGGTGTAATCTCATGATGCCGAAGAAAGACAACATGGGCGAGGAACTGCCCGTTCCCGCGGAACTTATCGAACAGCGCATATTCCTCATCCGAGGGCACAAGGTGATGGTCGACGCCGATCTCGCCTCTCTCTACGACGTTCCGACGGGTGCCCTCAACCGGGCGGTCAAGCGCAATCTCGAGCGGTTCCCGGAGGACTTCTGCTTCCAACTCATGAACGAGGAGCTCGAGGCTTTGAGATTCCAATCTGGCATCTCAAAGAAGGTGGGCCGCGGCGGGCGCCGGTACCTACCGTACGTCTTCACCGAGCAGGGGGTCGCGATGCTCGCGAGTGTCCTCAACAGTCCCCGCGCCGTCCAGGTCTCGATCGGTATCGTCCGCGTGTTCGTCCGGCTCCGGGCCATCCTCGCTACGCATGCGGAGCTCAGCCGCAGGCTCGAGGAACTCGAGCGGAAGTTCGAGAAGCACGACAGCGAGCTTTATTACGTCTTCGAGGCGATCCGCGAGCTCATGGCCCCAGAACCCGTGCCGCCGAAGCGGCGCATCGGCTTCCAGGCCGGCCCGGACGACTCGGGGGCAATCTCATGACCGCGAATGCGCCGAACGGCGCCGTCATCGACATCTACTTCACTGACTTCTTCGAAGTTGACCCGTCGATCTGGAAGCGTACGGCGCATTCAACATTTCCCTCATAAACGACCTGCCGCTCTTCATCGATCCGTTTCTTCTCTTCAACAGCGACAAGTCCGAATACCAGAAGCTCCACGACGGCATGATCCGGTATGTCCGGTTCCTCCGCGACAAGGCCGCCAGAGGCCCGGTCTCGAAGGGCTTCCTTGACGGGTGGTATACCTTCCACGAGGTGAAGCAGAACTGGCTCGGCTTTTCGAAGTGCGGCAACAACGGCAGCGGGCTCGGCCCGACCTTCGCCCGCGCGATGCACGCGAACCTCAATAGTGTGTTCAAGGAGCTTGGGTTACTCGGCCACGAAGACATCATCCTCATCGACGCGAGGAAGGATAACAAGCCGTCAGCCTCGGTGGGCACGAGAGGAACTTCGGATCTTCACCCGTGTGCTGGAACCATCTCGCTCTGTGCGCTCATGGTATCCCATCTTAGGTTTTCGTGAGTGTGAAAAGCTCGAACGTCTCTTCTTTCAGCCCCCAGTGTTGTGCCCTGATCTCAACAGGTTCTGTTGAGTTATAATCAGAAGTGGAATGAGCCGGCCATCCGTCCATCGAAAGCGCGGGCGCGCGGCGCGCCCTTGGGTCCCGCCCGCTACCCGGATCCATCTGCGTCCGGAGGCGGACGATCTGTCCGACGTGCGCCCCTTGCTGGCGCGAATCACCGGCGCCCTGGGCACGAACGCTGCCGCCCGGCTTCTCGGCGCGGACCGGGCGCAGGTCTCGCGATGGGGTGCGGATAAAGAATCCGTAGGCGCGGAGATGTCGCGCCGTATCGTCGATCTGCACGATGTGTTGACCAGGATTTTGCGCATTTATCACCGGGATGCGGCGGCCATGTGGCTCTCCGGGCCGGAGCCGTTGCTCGGCGGCGCGCGTCCGATCGATGTCCTGGCGCTTGAAGGAGCCGCTCCCGTGGTTCGCGCCATTGAAGCGATTGCGGAAGGCGCATACGCCTGAGCGCGGTGGCAACCCTCTATCGCGTCTTTCCCTGCCAGCCGGAGGCCGCTCCGGTTGAGCCCGGTGGCGCACTCTATATTCCTCCTCAAGGCGCCGGACGGATTGATAACCCGGGTCTGTATGCGGTGTTGTACCTGAGCGACACTGCCGAGGGGGCCATTGCCGAAGCTTTCGGCCGGTTTCCCGAGTGGACGCCGGCCATCCTGGCAGGCAGTCCGGCGCTGCCCGGAAGCACTCGCGCCATCGCGCAGTATCGATTCCGTGGAGAGCTTCCGCTTTGCGACCTGGACGATGCCGCGCGCCTCCTCGCTCTCGAACTCCGGCCCTCGCAGGTTGTCACCCGGGATTACACGCAAACCCGCGCCTGGGCGAGAACCATCTTCGAGCAGGGCCGGTGGGCCGGCATTCGCTGGTGGTCCTACTACCGGCCCGAATGGGGTAGCATCGGGCTCTGGAGCGTGGCGGCTTTAACGCTGGAAACTATCCGGCCCTTGCGCCTGGACGATGTGGACCTGATTGCCGCCAGCCGGACGATTGCGCGGCGTGTAACGGCCGCCGCTGCGCGCAAATCCGGCGCTTCCCGGTAGCCTGCCACGGCGCCCGATTGGCCAAAGCTTCGTCACGCGGCAAAATCCCGCCATCCGCATTACGTGTAAATTACTGAAAACGCGACAACCCCGTTGGATGGATAGGTGCAACCATTCTCTGGAAGATGGCTGCGAACACATACCCGTTGATCCGGTCCCGGTTTTATCCGGCCGCGCCGGCTGTTCAGAACCACGAGTCGCAGGCAGAGAATCTGCACCGCGCAGGCAGAGCATTGTGGGCCGCGGGTTTATATGAGCGGGCGCTTGCTCCGATCGGAAGAGCCATTGCTCTCGACCCGCACGTACCCGCCTACCACCACAGCCTGGGGCAAACGCTTCATCGCCTGGCACGGTTCTCCGATGCCGCCCTATGCTACCAGGAAGCCCTGCGCCTTGAACCGGCTTCGGCCGGCGTGCTGAACGATTTAGGCGCGGCATTGATTGAATGCCGCCGCTTTCCGGAAGCGGTCTCCGCGCTGTTGGACGCTATCGCCATCCAGCCCGGTTTTCCCGAGGCCTTCAACAATCTCGGCAGCGCACTGCGGGAACAGGGCCAGTATGACGAGGCGATCGCGTGCTATGGCGAAGCACTGCGGCTGAGGCCCGGATACGCGCAGGCGCACAACAATCTCGGCACGGCGTTCGAAAAAAGCGGCCGCCTGGAAGAGGCTCTTGCCGAATACGGCTGGGCGGTTCGCCTCGATCCGGGTTATGCTCAGGCCCGCTTCAACCGCGCCGCGGCCCGGCTTCTCAAAGGCGACTTCGAGCGTGGATGGAAAGAATTCGAATGGCGCTTTCAGGCCGCCGGGCATGCTCCGCGGCAATCTACAGCGCCCCTGTGGGACGGATCACCGCTCCAAGGCAGGCGCATTCTTCTCCATACCGAACAAGGGTTGGGCGACACCCTTCAGTTTGTCCGTTATGCGGGCTTGGTGAAACAACGCGGCGGGGTGGTTATTCTCCAATGCCAGCCGCGGCTGGTGGAGCTCCTACGCACCGTGCAGGGGATTGATGAAATCGCCGCCGGCGACATTCCCGCTCATGACTGCCACGCACCTCTCCTGAGCTTGCCGCTGCTGTTTCATACGCTTCCTGAAACCGTGCCCGCGCCGGTTCCCTACATCCGGCCCGATCCCACACTGGCGGCAAAGTGGGCCGAGCGCATGGGCCGGAAACATTCGCTGCGGGTGGGCCTGGTTTGGGCAGGCAACCCGAACCAGCTCAACGACCGCTATCGCTCCATGTCCCTGGCGCAACTCGCTCCGCTTGCTTCTATCGAAGGCGTTCAGCTCTTCAGCCTGCAAAGAGGGGAGAAAGCGCAGGAGCTTTTAGAGAACCAAGCCGGATGGCGTATCGCGCGGATTGAGCGGGAAGACGAGGGGATTGCCGGCACGGCCGCCATGATTGAAACCCTTGACCTGGTCATCACCGTCGATACCATGGTTGCGCACCTGGCGGGCGCTCTCGCGAAGCCGGTGTGGACGATGCTGCCGTTTGCTCCCGATTGGCGCTGGCTCCTCGACCGCAACGACTCGCCGTGGTATCCCACTATGCGGCTGTTCCGCCAGCCCCGGCCGGGGGATTGGGAATCCGTAGTCCGCGAGGTGTCGGAAGCGCTGCGCGGCGAAGCTTTCAGCCGCCAGCCACCAGCGGTCAGCCAACCCGGTTTAGCTGACAGCCGAGCGCTGATCGCTGAAGCCTTACTTAGCTTTGCGGCCGGCCTTTCGCCTGTTCCATCGCAATCTGATTCACGTGAGCGAGAGCCCTTGATCCGGATGCGCCTTCGATCGCCTTTAAGGCAATCTCCTGCACCTGCCGCTTTGCTTCCTCCAGCGCCTTTTCCAGCGACAGAATATGCTCCGCCTGGCGTTTGAGAGTTTCTTCGAGCGTTTTCACCTGTAGCTCGGCGACTTTGCGCTCGGCCTGGGCGTCTTTTTGCAATACCAGAATCTGCTGCTCGTAGCCGGCGGACGCCTGGCGTGTGGCTTCGGCCAGAGCCGATTCCCTTTCCGCGGCGAGGCGCTTCGGTATCTCCTCGACTTCGCGGCGCAGCCGCGCGAGCTCCTCTTCTTTTTCTTTCAGCGCTGCTTCGCGCTGGGCCCAGTCGCGTTCCAACTCCTCCTGCCGCTCTTCGTTCTGCTTTTCCCGCAGCCGCATTTCCTCGTCGTACTTATCCTGCGCCTTCTTTCGCTCGAGCTGCTTTCGATATTCGTAATCGTCGTTCTCGCGCTGGCGCTGTTTTTTCAAAGCTTCTTCCGCTTCTTTGCGTTCGCGCTCCGCCGCTCGCGCTTCCTGCTCCCATTCGCTGCGGCGGGTCTGGATTTCTTCCTCCAGCCGTTCCCGTTCGCGCTCATAATCCTGAACCATCTGATCCAGCGACGTGGCGGCGATATCGATCTTGTGGAGGCGTTCCAGCTCCTGCCGCTCCAGTTGAACCGCCTCGCGCACCTTCGCCAGCAGATCGACTTCGCCTGTCAGCCTCTCGGTCATATCGATCAACGTGCGCGAGATCTCTGTGCCTAACGTAGAGATCTGCCGGGTCACGGAATCGACCGATATTTCCTCCACCGCTTGCCGGACCTCCGCCGAATGGCGTTGTTCGGCCTCTACCATCTTCGGATTGGCGGATTCCCGGGTTGCTTCCGTCTCCCGGCGGACCGCCTCGAATTCCTGCTGCACTTCAGCCTTCGTCCGCCGGGTCCGGCTGGGCGCGACCGTCTTCGTTGCTTTGGTAGCCATCTTTTTTTCGCTTAAGGATCTATCTAAGCACTGTCGTGCGGCGGAAACCAAGCGGGCCGCTCAGTTGCGAAGAAGCCCCAGAAATTGACGCGCGGTCTCAGTCCAGGTGAAGCGCTGCAAATCCTCACCGGCCTGCCGGCCAATGGCTTTCAGCTTTTCGCGATTCCGGTAAGCCCATTCGAGTTGCTCGATGGTCTCTTCCAGGTTCGGGTCGTCCCACACCGCCACCAGCGACTCTCCATTGCGGATATGGAGGCGTCCCATGTTCCGGATCAGAATTGCGTTCTCCCCGGTAAGGATATCTTTATGGCCGGTGGACCAGGATGCAACTACAGGCTTTCCACAGGCCATGTATTCCATCAGGACCAGATTGGTGCCACCTTCGCAACGATTCGGGAACAGGCCGACGTCCGTCTGACGGTGGAATTGCGCCATGAGCGCGTTCGGCCTTGGCGGCAGCGCAATGACCCGGCTGACGTCGATGCCGTTGTCGTTCAGGACCTGGTTCATGGCGGCAAAGTAATCCGTGGAGGACGGCGCAAAGCGGATATAGGGAGACGACCGCATCGTGTCCAGGCTGAAACTCCACGGGTTGTACCAGGAGTGGACCAGCATCACGTCCGGGTGCCGGTCTTGCAGAACTTTGTAGGCGCGGATGGCGAGATCCTGCCCTTTGCGAAACTCGAATTTTCCGCCCGAGAAAACAACAAACCGGTCGGAGAAGAGGTCTTTGTCATACGGCGTGGGGTGAAAGATCTGCGGATCGATGCCCTGGACAATGGTGGAAACATTCTCCAGGCCATGTGCTTCGAGGACATCTTTACACCAGCTCGATCCGGTGACGACAACATCGAACTGGGTCCGGGCATTCCCGATCGATTCGGCCGGCAGGATATTCTCTTCGAAAAAGGTATACCCGATTTGCGGCTGGCCGCGGAGGTCCGGGCGGCACGGCATCAGATCTTTGCCCGTGATGCCTTGAAGCAGCGGAGCGGTGCCGGTGAACTCGGAAGCGGACGGGAGGAGTGTTTGTAGAAACCGGTCCTCCATCTCGTTGCCGACCGTCTGGAAAGGATCCGTAATCAGGTGAACGGTAGTGAGGCGCGCCATCTCCCGCGCGATATACCTGCCGCAGATTCCCCAGCCGTGCGTGGAACCTACGGGCAGAGCGAGGTAAAGGGTGTCGCGGCCGTTCCGCCCGGTCATAGAGGAGATAGTGCCCGGCCGCCAGGGAGCTTCTCAGAAAAAACCCCGGCCAGCAACGAGTGCGGGCCGGGGCCAAGTTGAAGTTGGACTCGTGAGAAATTAGCCACGAAGCAGGCTGAGGACCGCTTGCGGAGCGGCGTTCGCCTGAGCCATGGCGGCGATGGAAGCCTGCTGCATCACCTGGGCTTTGGTCAGGTTTGCGGCTTCCTCTGCCACGTCGGCGTCGCGGATACGGGACTCGGCAGCCGAGAAACCGGAGATCTGCGATTGTGCCAGCGTGATGGCATACTGCAACTTGTTTTGTCCGGTACCCACCCGGCCCTGGACGGTGCCAAGTTGCTCGACCGCCGCCGTGATTTTCTTGATGGCGGCTTCGGCAGCCGAACCATCTCCGCTGCTGGCGGCAGTATAGGCAACGGCGCCCGTGGTAGTGCCGGCTTTGAAGGCAACGCCTGCGCCCACATTGGCCACAACGCTCGCACTGAATTCTTCGGCGCTCTGCAATGAGATCCGGTTGCCGGCGGCATTTGTAATCGCGTATACACCGGAGCCGCCCAACTGCTGGTTGATATACGACACGGCAGCGCCAATCGTGGCCGCATTGGTGTCGTTAAGGGCCAGCGTATAGGTGCCCTTCTGCGTGGTCACAAGAGCGGTTTCACTCTCGGTGGCTGACATTCCAACGAAATCCGCCTCGGCCATAACGCTGTTCAGGCTCGTGTTGGCGTCGGCAGATACCGCATCGGTCGCAATGGAATTCGCCGCCGCGGCAACGCTGACGCTGAAGGCCACGCCGCTGTTCAGACGGAGCTTGCCGTCGCCGCCGATGGAAGCCGCAATCCCATAATCGGAGAGCTGCTCATTCAATTTTGCAACCGCTTCCTGGCCGCTCGCGGCGTCATGCGTATAGGTGATGGCAACCGTCGAGTTCTGGTTATTGCGGTACATGTGGAACGTCAGGGTAGCATCCCCGCTGAAGGTCCCCGCTACGTTATCCAGCCGGACATTGTTACCAGCGAGGGAAACACCACCTGCCGCAATATTGGTGCCGCTCAATCCGAGTTTGTCGTAGGTCACGACGTTGCTGTCCCCGCTGAGATCGACAGACACTTTGGAGTTGGCCTGTGTCTCGCCGCCACCGCCAGTGTAGACGTCGATGACTTTGTTGAACGTGCCGTTGCTGTCGAGCCCGATGTTGGCCGCCTGACGGTCGATTTCATTCAATAGCGCCTGATACTCGTTGTTCAACGTCTCGCGCTTCCCGGTGAAGGTAACGGAAGCCGACTGGGTTGCCAGCGTCTTCAGCCGGTCCAGCATCTTTGAGATGTTGTTCAGGCCGCCGTCGATGATCTGCAATTGGCTCAAGCCGTCGTTTGCGTTCCGTACGCCCTGCATCAACTCGGCCGTATCGGAGCGAAACTTGTTCGCAACCGCCAGGCCGGCGGCATCGTCGCCGGAGGAATTGATGCGGTAACCGGAGGTCAGCCGCTGGATCGTACGCCCTTGGAAATCGCTGTTCACCCGCAGGTTTTCCTGCGCGATCAGCGCGTTTACGTTGGTGTTAATTGAGATCGCCATATAAGGTTCAGTCCTTTTGTTCAGTGTTGCTGGCTTCCTGCCAGCCGCGGCCATCCTTTGCCGTCACTGAACTCATCGGTGCAGCCATTGGATCCTTGAACCAAAGTTTGAAGTTGTTTTACTACCTCTGTTATTACGCTTGCCCAATCGCCCCAGGCCGGCTGCCGGAACAGGCGCATCGACGGATACCATGGCGTGCGGTTTCCTTCGATGCCCCAGCGCCAGTCGGGGTTGTAACAGAGCAGGGTCCACACCGGCACACCGAGCGCGCCCGCCAGATGCGCCGTCATCGTGTCGGCTGTGATCACCAGGTCCAGGTTCCGCATCGCCGCGGCGGTATCGCGGATGTCCGGCTGGCGGCCGCTCAGATCGACCATGGGCAGGCCGCCCCTTTGCACCTCACTTGCTTCGACACCCATTTGCAGGTTGAACAGCGTAACGCCCGGAAGATCCAGCGGCGCCAGGGATTCGAGGGGCACGGAGCGATGGCGGTTGTTGGTGTTCTGCACATTTCCCGTCCACACCAGTCCGACCTTCAATCCGGAATAGCCGGCGATGAACTCGTGCCACTGTGCCAGGCGGGCGCTATCCACCGAGAGATAAGGCGCCGCTCCGGCAGGCGCACCGGCGCCTGTTTCGAGCACTCTGGGCAGGCTTAGCAGCGCCACGTGAAAATCGAAGTGGGGGATATCGGCGCCTTTAGCGATCATCTGGTCCGCGGCAATCCTGCTCTCCGCAAACAAGGCGACCAGCCCCGGCTGGCATTCGAGCACGATCTTCGCACCACGCTCGCGCACCGCATCCAGATACCGGACAAATTGAATGCTGTCCCCCAACCCCTGCTCGGCATAAACGAGGACGGTTTCTCCGTTGAGCACCCGTCCGTCCCATTCAGGCTGCGGAAAAGTGCGCCCGGGCACGTCGTTGCGTTTCCAGCGCCATTCATATTCCCGCCAGCCGCGTTTAAAATCGCCGGTCAGCAGTAGAACAATGGCCCGGCCGAATCGCGCACTCACGTCATCCGGCGCCAACTCTACCGCTCGATTGAGCCACTGAAGCGCCCCTTTATAGTCGTGGCGGCACAGGGCGGCATAGCCAAGATTGCAATACGCCTCTACAAAGCCGGGAGTCGCCTCTAACGCCTCCTCCAATGCTTTCGAAGCCTCTTTGAAGCGGCCCTGTTCGCATAGCGCCCGGCCTAATGCGCTATAGGCCGCGCCATAACCCGGCTTCAGCCGCAAGGCTTCCCGATAACAGGATTCCGCTTCTTCGAAGCGATGCCTTCTCCCCAGCACCAGCCCGAGATTGACCTGGGCTTGCGGTAAGGCCGCCTTCAGGCGGACGGCGCGGCGGCAGTGAAATTCGGCTTGCTCGAGTTCTCCTTTTTCAAGAAGAATGGCTCCCAGATTAGAATGTGCCTCCGGATAATTGGGCTGGAGCGAAAGCGCCTGCCGGCAGAATTGTTCCGCTTCGTCGAGTTTCGACTGGACCCGCAGCACGGCCCCCAGATTTGAGAGTGCCTGCACGAGGCTGCGCTTGCTCTCGATGGCCTTCCGGTAGTGCCGCTCCGCCGTTTGATGGTCGCAACGGTCGTAGTAGAGGTTCCCGAGGTTCATGTGCGCCTCAGCCCCATCCGGATTCAGTTCCAGCGCTTTTCTAAAGGAGGCTTCCGCACCGCCGGCATCCCCGAGCGAGCGCAAAGCATTTCCCAGACATGTGTAGGTGGCGGCGCAACCGGGTTTGAGTTCGATCGACTTCCGGTACCAGAAGATGGAGTCCGCGGGACGGTCCAACTCTTGCAGCGCATTGCCCAGGTTGGTGTAGGAGTCCGCAAAATCCGGACGGCAGCGGATCGCCTGTTCATAGCAGTACACTGCCTTCTCGGGCCTGCCTATTGCCAGCATCACGTTTCCCAGGTTGTTGTGAAACATGGGAATCCCGGGCTCCAGGCGGATTGCTTTGGCGATGTGCGAAGCGGCCGCGACATGCTGCCCCGCTTCGTAGAACAGCATTCCGAGCAGATGCCACGCATCGGCATTTTCGGGATTCTCGTTGAGAATGCCGCGATAGAGCGCTTCCGCCTCCAGGCGGCGGCCCCGCTTCTGTTGTTCCAGGGCGGTGGTGAGTTGATCGAGTATGGTGGTCATCCGAAGACAGGCAGTGCACCTCCTCAGAACTATCGGCGAAGAATTACGAAATCTTGCGGTTGGGGGTGAAACGGCTTACGCGTCGAATTCCCAGGAGGAGCCGGCGGGCACAGCCGCGGCGGGATACGGCGAATGGCTGTGGTTCAATTCCTTCCATTGCGCCGAGTGGTGCGCCCGCGCTGCCCGGGCGGCTTTCAATGCCCACTCGAGCAGTTGCCGGGAACAGATCTCCAGGGTGTGCGCCTCGGGGGAATCCGGGGCGAGCGCCCGCGCCGCTGCCTCCAGCTCCGTCTGGTAGGTAGCCGCAAGATCACGAGCGTCCGCATAACGACCTTCGGCGACCGCTTTCCGTAAGCGAGCCGCGGTGGCGGCGGGTTTCTTCGCCATCAGCTCATACCCCGGCTGGCGACTCGCATCGACTCGAACATGTTCGTGAAGTAGGTTACCTGCTGTTCCAGCATCGCAATTAATGCATCGGCTTCAGCCATCTGCGCCTGTAGCCGCGTCTCCAGGTTCCCAATGCGTTCCTGTTCAGCGGCGATCCGCGCATCCTGGGACTTGAGAGTGTTCGATAAGGAAGAGATGGTGAGTCCGAGTACACTGTTGTCCGAGCTCTGGAGACCATTTACGGCCGTGGCGGCCGATTGAAGAAAGCCTCCTTCCGCCGTGCTGCCGAAAAAAGCGAGCATCTTCTCGAACTGGTCTTTTGTGTTTGCGGAGAACGTTGCCGAATTGAGGCTCAGTTTGCCCTTGTCGTCGAACTCCAAACCGAGATCCGCGAGCGAGGAGATTTCACCTGTTCCGGAAGAATAGGAAGCGGTGCTGCGGAGCGTGTCCGCAACTGTCGCAATGATACTGTGCCCCTTCAGCACGCCATTGCCCTGTCCGCGGTGCACATCCAATTCAGTGACCGCGGCGTTGTAGGCATTGACAAACGACGATAACGCGTTACTGACAGAGTTCGTATCGCGGGATACGGTGATGGTGACCGGATCCGCCGTGCTCTCCTGCTGTTTCAGCAGGTCTACTGTAAGGCCGGGTGCTATATTTACGGTCCGGGAGTCGCTGGTCGCCACCGTGGAGGAACCATTGACGATGTATTGGGCTGGAGCTCCCGCTGTCAATTGGTCGAGAAGATCGTTTGTGCCATCGGTAAGCTGGATCTGATCCGTAGAAAGTGTTTTCAACTGAATCGAGATTCTATAATCCGGCGTACTGCCGCCAACGTTTACAACAGAAGCCTGAACGTCGCCGCCGGCTTGCTTGTTGATTTGCTCCACCAGCGCATTCAGGTTGTTTTTACCGGCAAGATCGATATCGTAAGATGTCCGGACCGCGCCCTCCCCGTCCAGGATCTTTAGTTGATAGGTGCTGGAAGCGGTGAGGTTTTCTTTCGAGGCATCCTTTACCTGAAGCGTAACCGGGTCGGCATCGGCCCAGTTTTTCCCCATTGTGTTGGTATAGGCACCCAGCTCCTTTACCTGAACCGTGTAGGTGCCGGCCAGGACTCCTTCCGCCAGGTTGGCCTTCACAATAGAGGTATCGGAGACGGAGCTCTTATACGAGTTCAGCCCCAGGGATGCGCTCAAAGTGGAAATGGCCGATTGCACCTGGTCGACCTTGGTTTTGAGGCTGCTTGCTGCCGAGGACTGGCTGTTCAGCACACCCCGCTCGCTCTGCATCTGGCTAAGCGGCAGTGAAGCGATGGCTACAGCGCGATCTATCACGGATTGAAAATCCGATGCATAGCGACTGGAACCAGTGAATATGGTCGAACTCATACGCCTCCCCATGACGTATCGGCAGAGCAGGCGTTGAGCTTTAATAAATGCCACCGCTTCCTGACGGTCGCGGCTCT
>DASTMK010000027.1:0-14212 GCA_035714225.1 Bryobacteraceae bacterium
ATACGAAGCCTTCGCCGCCAACCTGCGCGATGTGAAGATCTTCGTCGAAAACAGCCGGGGCACGGAAACCGGTGGACAATGTCGTGCGCCACACAAGGTTGTCCGTAATGCCGAACTTTGTTCCCACCCGAGGGCTTACAATCCAGTGGTCGATCTGGTTCGACTTGTCGAATCGCGTGCCACCGATCAGGGAGACTCGGGTAGTCGCCCGCCATTCGTCCTGAAGATACACGCCGTGGTTCTGGAAAGTGCCGCCGTAGGTCCGGCCATAGGCCGGTGCATTGTCCTCAACGTGCTCCCACGAAATCTGGTAGCCGCCGAGAAGGGAGTGCCGTCCGGCCTGGTGCGCCAACTGTGCGTCGCCCACCCACAGCGGGTTTCTCGTATTGCCGTAGGCATTGGGATCCCTGCCGGCCCCATAGTAAGTCTGGCGCCCGTAATAAGCGTGGCTCCCACGAAGGTTGTAATACGTCTTTGCCGAGAGGGCGTGGTTCCACCCGATTGCTGTGCTGTACCGCCGGGATTCGATCTGCTCGGTAATCCAGGTCTCGTGAGCCGGTCTGTCCAACTGGTCGCCTCCACGGCGGAACTCATCGGCAACCGTGCCGGTCGCGGAAAGCCGTGCCTTGCCGTCCAGAAAGCGGCGGAAGAGCCCGAATCCACCGGATTGAAGCTGCCGTTTTCCAATGTCGGAGAATCCGTCGCGGTCCCGGTCGATCGCCACCCGATTGCTTCCGCGGTAGTAGAAATCGCCTGCGAAACCGGCTGGTAGTTGGGCCAGTTGCGCCGAGGCGCCGAGTTGCTGTTCCGGGCGGCCGAAGTGCCAGCCGGTAAGGGTGTCGATACGGAAGTGGTTCTCCCGCGGCTCGCGCCGGATCAGGTTTACTACTCCTGCCACCGCACCGGGGCCGTACAGCGCCGAGTTTCCTCCTTTTACCACTTCGATTTGATCGAGAAACGCCGCGGGGACCTGTTCCAATCCATAGACGGCCGTGACGCCCGAGTAGCTGGGCAAACCGTCTTCCAGAATCTGCGTGTAGGGTCCCTCGAGCCCGTTCATTCGCAGTTGCATGAAGCCACAGTTCTGGCAGTTCATCTCCGTTCGCACGCCGGAGATCGTCGCCTGAAACGCTTCGGCCAGGGTTGTTTTAACCTGGCGTTCGACGACCTGCGGAGTGATGAGCTCGGTTCGGATGGGAGCCTCTTGAACAAGGCTTTCCGTACCTGAGCCGGTCACCACGACGGTTTCAGAAACCACCGGACGCCGCTGGAGTTCGATGGTAAGGACGGTCTCCTGGCCGGTGACGAGGTCAATCTGCGCCTCGTTCGGGAAGAACGATTCCGCCGAGGCCACTACCGGCCAACCACCGGCCGTCAGCCCCTGAAAGACCGCCTCGCCTTTGGCATCGGTTACCTGCGCGCAGCGTGCGCCGGCGCAGCCCGGACCACCCCCATGATGCCACCCATGACGGTGTCTCGCGCGGCGGCCCCGGCCGGGCTCGCCCAGATGCACCGTTGCGCCCGCCACCGGCGACTGGTTCGAATCCTGGACCTTGACAATCAGAGTTGCAGCAGCCTCCACGGGCGGCTGTCCGGCGGCCTGAAAGCTGGCGAAAAGGTAAAGCAGAACACCAAAACGGATGAGTACGTTATACACAACTGATCCTCCTCTCTTAACAACGGAACTCTCGCTTCGATAAGGCCGGAGCCAGGTCGAAACACTTACGCGGCGAAGAGGAAGGATGGTGGCGCACGCCCGGGATGGGGGCTCTCAAAGGATGAAGAGGGCCTGACCGATGGCGTCACGGCCGGGCACCACATTATGAGAGCGGGGACATCGCATTGGATCTGGACTTGAGCCGTTTCGAAGCCCAGACTTTGGAAGTGGCAGAAGGGGCACATCCCGCCCGCTTGCGGGTCGTCCCGGTGGAGCGGACTGCAAACGATAATGCTGACGGCCAGCAGGACGATTGCGCACAGCGCACCTACAAACTGGCGGCGACGTAATCTGCAACTCATTTGCAACTATAAAATATCATAAGATTTCAATACCTGCAAGTCATTAATTTGGATACACTGGAAACGGAGCCGCGCGCGCCAGCACGCGGTGCCGGGATACTTGATGTTTGCCACTGCCACATCGCGGCGATCCTTGTTCCGCGCGCTTGGCGCCCTGTTCGCTGTGTCTCGCGGACACGCCGGTGGACGGCCGCTGGCCCCCGATTTCCGGTTGCTGGACATGCAGGGCGTCAGGCGGAAACTGTCGGACTTTCGTGGTAAGGTTGTTCTGCTGAACTTTTGGGCCACGTGGTGTGCCCACTGCAAGAGCGAGATTCCCGCACTGAACCGGGTGCATCGCGATTACCAGGCGAGAGGTGTTGCCGTGGTAAGCGTTGCGATGGACGATCGGGGATGGGCGGCCGTGACTCCCTTCGTCACTGAATTCGAAGTGGATTACCCGGTTCTTCTCGGCAACGCCGCAGTGGCGCGCCAGTATGGTGGTCTCAAAACGCTGCCCCACACATTGTTCCTCGACCGTGATGGCCACATCGTGGCGAGTCATGAAGCTGCTTTATCGGAAGCCCACCTCCGCAAAATCGCAGAGACCTTGCTCGCCGAGTCCCGTGAAACGGAGTAGGGGACTGGCCGCTGTAGGGCTGTTATTCTGAGTGGCGATGAAATTCTCACGCCGCAGTTTCGTCCACGCCGCCAGTACCGTCCCCGCGGCCTTCGCCCAACCCGCCTCTACGTTCGTCTCTTCCAATCCGTCTAATCAGCCGGAAGGGAAGACCCAACTCACTGTCACCAGTGACGGAGTGATTCACGCCGAAACCCCCACCTTGCTGGCGAAAATCGAAAAGGGATTCCTCACTTCACTGAAGAGCAAGGCCTCCCAGGAGGAATACCTTGTGGGCTTCGATACCGGCAAGTTCGACGCTCTCCAACTCGTCTACGCGCGGGGCGAGACGGTAGACGTCGGCGAACAGAAGTTCGGCAAAGTGGAAACACGAAAGATTTCGGATCATCGGGCCGAGGTGATCTTTCAGAACTGGGATGGAGACGGCATCATGACGGTGTCCGTCGACCCCGCCTCGGGCGATCTGCTCATCGAACCTTCCGCCTTCTCCTCTCGGCCGGGCGTCCGCGCCTGCCGCTGGCGCTTGAAAGGACTGCGCCGCGATCTTAAGCTGGTTGCGCCGTTCTTTCAAGGCGTGTCGCTCAGTCTGGACGATTCCCTCATTCGTTCCTCCCACTGGGACTGGCCGCATCGCTGGGAGGCGGGACTCGCTATTCTTCAGGCCTCTGCCGGCGGATTTTCCGTTCACACGCAGGACAACCGCTATCGCTACAAGGCGCTTCACGTCGGCAGCGAGGCTGACCCGTACATGATCGGACTGGACACGGAAGCGTATGGGCCGCTCGATGCCAACCTCGCGGCCGGAGGACTTACGTGGCGAATCAACGTCCACCAGGGCGACTGGAAGGTCCCGGCGGAGCGCTATCGCAACTGGCTCTGGGAAACGTACTCGCTTGCCAAAGAAGAGCAGCGCCGGGAACCGTGGCTTCATTCGCTCGCCATGGCGATTTCCTGGTGCCCGGGAGACATCGCCGTTCTGGAGGGCCTTGCCAGGCGTGTGGATCCCGGAAAGGTGTTACTTCACTTCTCCAACTGGCGCACCGACGCCTACGACGAGAACTACCCGACGTACATCGCCAGTGAAAATGCGGCGGCGTTTCTGGCCCGCGCCCTCGAGATGGGCTTTCACGTGATGCCGCATTTCAACATCGTGGAGACCGACCCCAACCACCCGGTCTACGCGCAGGTCAGGGACTTCCAATACCGCGACATTGAAACGAAGAAGCTCTACGGGTGGAGTTGGGTGAATGCCCGCGCTATCGGAGTGCCCGAATCGAACGCCAGTCGCCTCAATCACCGCCGCGAAAAAGTCATGGTCAAGATCCATCCGGGGTTGGCCGCATGGCGCTCCATGCTTTGTTCGAGGATTCAGGAAGCGGCGCGGCAACACGCACTCCGGGAGGTGTTCGTCGACGTCGCCCTGAATACGTTCAATCTCCACAACTGCCTGGTCGAGAATACGACCTCTACCGAGGGCGTAAACCGCCTAGTCCACCAGATTGCGGACCTCGGCCTCTCCGTCGGCGCCGAGGGATTGAACGAGACATTCTTTCAGGGGCTCTCTTTCGCGCAGGTGCACCTGTTCAGAAATCCGCGCACCACGATGGAGGGACTTGAACGAACGGGCGGCTGCCCGCTCAACCATTTTCTATTCGGCAAGCTGTGCCGCTCCTTCGGATACTCCGGTCTCGGCGGCCGCAACGCAGATGAGGAACTCCGCGCCCGCGTACACGAAGAGAACGGGGCGCTGCCAACCATTACGATCCGGTCCGCCGGGGAAATCACAAACCCCACGCCAGCGGTGAAGCGGGCGCTCGACCGCGCCCGATAAATTGCAGATAGAGGATATAAAGACAAATTGTTCTTGAATTGAGAGGCGGAGCGGGTGTAAGATAAAGCTCGGTAACCGAGGGAAGAGCATGAGCAGACCATCCGATCTCGTCCAGGGAACTCTGGATTTGCTGGTTCTCAAGCTATTGGCGCTGGAGCCTCTGCACGGGTGGGCGATCAGCCAAAGGCTGAGGCACGTATCCGATGATGTACTCAAAGTCAGTGACGGTTCACTCTATCCGGCCCTCCATAAGCTAGAGCAGGAAGGGTGGATCAAGGCGGAATGGCGCGTCACTGCGAATGGCCGCCGCGCCAAGTTCTACCGCCTCACCCGCCTCGGCCGGGCCCAGTTGGAAAAGGAAACCGCAGACTGGGAGCGCCTGGCAGGTGCAATCTTCCAGGTGGTGCGGCTCGATGAGGCTTGAGACATGCGCCTGGAGCACTGGTTCTATATCGTTCCGTCCCGTCTGCGCTCGCTGCTCCGCAGAAGTCAAGTCGAGCGCGAACTGAATGAGGAATTGCGTTTCCACGTTGACAATCAGATAGACGAATATATCGCCAGAGGACTCACGCCCGAGGAGGCTCGATACGCGGCGCTTCGTGCGTTCGGTGGCGTCGAACAGCGAAAAGAGGAGTGCCGGGATATGAGACAGGTGAGGGCTCTCGACGAATTGATTCAGGATGTACGCTATGCGATCCGAGTATTGTGGAAGAGCCCTGGCTTTGCCGCTACGGCAGTCGCGACACTGGCGCTTGGAATTGGTGCGAACACGGCGATTTTCAGTGTCGCGCACGCCCTTCTTCTGAAACCGTTGCCCTATGCCAACCCGGATGAGCTATACGCCGTAGAAATGCATTTGCCGCAGTATAGCGACAAGTATCCAAGCCTCCCGGTCCGCGTGCGCGAGTTGATCGGTTGGCCGCAGGCATCAACAGGCGTGTCACAGATCTCGGCTGTGAAGGGCGGCAACTTTAATCTCACCGGGAGCGGCGAACCGGAACGGATCGGAGCCGTAGCGGTTTCTACCAACTTCTTTTCCCTCGTCGGCGTGCAGCCGCGTCTCGGGCGGGGCTTTATTGCCGGCGAACAGCAATCCGGGCACGATAACGTCCTGGTCATCAGTCACGAGTTCTGGGTACGCCGGTTCGGAGCGGACCCCGGCGTCCTCAACCAACGCATATCGCTCGATGGCCTTCCCTACCAGGTTGTCGGTATCCTGCCGCCGCATTTTCTCTTCCCCACCGGCAAGCAACTACATCCGCTAGTGCCGCTCCCACCCCGCATCGATGTGTGGAAGCCGCTGGCCCTCTCGCCGCAGGAACTCCGAAGAAGAGACACAGACTGGCAGTATGGCGCGCTCGTCCGGCTGAAGACGGGCGCTGCTGCCGAACAGGTCCGGCAACAACTCGAAGCCATTGCGCAGCGCAACATTCAACAGGATTTGCCGAATATCCCCTTGGACGTGCGCGTACGCTTGATCCCCATGCGCGAGGTCTTCTCTGGCAACATCCGCCTTGGACTGATCCTTGTTCTGTGCGCTGCGGTCCTGCTGCTGCTGATTGCCTGTGTGAACATTGCCAGCCTGTTGCTAGCCCGTGCCATTCATCGGCGGAACGAGTTTGCCATCCGGGTCGCGCTCGGAGCTGGCCGCCGGCGATTGATCCGCCAGTCGATCACCGAAGGCCTCGTGCTTTCCACTTTAGGAGGTGCCGCCGGCCTCCTGCTGGCGGTCTGGGGTACCCGTATCCTGATTGCTCGGGCGGCAGCCGCGTTACCGGTGTTCCAAGAGGTAGGCGCCAACGCTTCTGTACTTGCCTTCACTCTGGGTGTGGTACTGATCACTGGACTTGGCCTTAGCCTGGCGCCAGCAGTCCAGCTCTTTGGAGTTGGTATGAGTGGAGGTCTTGCGGCCGGGGCCGGGGCTCGCGCTGTGAGCACAGGTACCGCAGCAGAACGGCTACGCCGCCTCCTGGTCGGCTTCGAGGTGGCTCTCAGTGCGGCGCTACTGATGACGGCTGGTCTGCTGGTACACAGTTTTATTCGGCTGATGGCTGTGGATAAAGGCTTCCAGGTGGAAAACATTGTGTGCATGAACCTGACGCTCGGACAGGAGTATCAGAATTCCGCACTGCGCCTCTCCTTTTATCGCGATCTTCTGGAGCGGATCCGGGCGCTCCCGGCCGTGACTGCGGCTGGCGGAACCAGTGTGATCCCGCTTACTGACGCGCCTGGTGGGTCCTCTATCTACCTGGAGAGCGATACCCAACTCGACGAAGCGAATTTGAAGCGGCCCACTGCGAGCTACAGCGTCATCACTCCCGGCTACTTTGCAGCAGTCGGCATTCCTCTACGAGCCGGCCGGTTTCTTGGCGAACAGGAAACCCAGCCGGCCGCATTGATCAGCGAGAAGCTGGCTAGAGCGCTGTGGCCCGCGGAGTCCCTTACGGCGGTCGTTGGCAGGCGCATCCGGAACGGAAGCCCAGACGCGTCTCTGTGGACTGTTGTAGGGATAGTCGGCGATGTGAGGCTCAGTGCGCTCGACCGGGCCTCCGTACCTCAGATTTATGGCCCCTATCATCAATCGCCGATCGGAGCCATGAGCATTGTTGTCAGGACGGCTTCCGGGGACGTACGCGCCTTGGCCTCCGCCCTCCGCGATGAGGTTCGCCAACGCGACAAGAATCTGCCTGTAACAAACCTGCGCACGATGAGTGAAATCGTAGCGGCTTCCGTTGCGCAACGACGTTTTCAGATGTCTCTGGTCTCGCTGTTCGCCATAGCGGCGCTTGCGCTGGTTCTGGTGGGGATTTACGGCTTGGTGAGCTATTCGGTGGCCTGCCGGACGCGCGACATCGGTCTGCGCATCGCGCTCGGTGCGAGTCGCGAAGAAATCCTGCGCTCCGTCCTTCTGACGGGTCTGCGGCCGGTGGTGATCGGCTTGGTTTGCGGCATCGCGGGCACCGTGTTAGGCGCCCGTGCGCTCCGGAGTCTGCTCTTCGGCGTTGGCCCGCTCGATCCTGTGGCCGTGGGGAGTGTAGCCGTCATCCTGCTGGCAGCGGCGGTCGTCGCCTGCTATGTGCCAGCACGCCGGGCTTCGGGACTGGACCCCGCGACGGCGCTTCGGTGTGAGTAAGAGGGAGCGCCCCCCGAACTCCCTCGCGATTGCTATTCAGCCGTCTCCACCCAGCAGCGGAGAACTTCGGCAACACTCCATGCCTGGGCGATGCAGCCGCGCGGATGATACGGCTCTTCGGCGTCAAAGATCTCGGCGATGGTGCCGACACCGAACCGGTCGAGCTCGGTAGAGAAGCCTTCCAACAGGCGGCGGGCGCCTTTGCGGTCGCCCGGATGTACGCGCAGCCAGCAATTGATGAACGGTCCGATGAGCCAGGCCCACACGGTGCCCTGATGATAGGCCGCGTCGCGCGACCGGAGGTCGCCGTAATATTTCAACTTGTATTCCGGGCTGCCCGGTGCCAGCGACCGTAGCCCGAAGGGCGTCAGCAATTTTTCCTGGCAAACGTGCAGCACTCGTTCCCATCGCGACTCATCCAGCACCGGATAGCGCAGCGAGAACGAGAACAACTGATTGGGGCGCAAGGCAGAGTCGTTGCCGCCATTCTCGCAATCCACTATGTCATAAAGGTACGCGCCCTCTTCGTACCAGAAGCGTTCGTTGAAAGAACGCCGCGCACGTTCGGCATGTTCCGCATACGGCATCGCGGCCGCGTCGCCCGATTCTTCTCTTTCCCACCGCTCCAGCAGTCGCAGGGCGTTGTACCAGAGCGCGTTGATCTCAACCGCTTTGCCGCGTCTGGGAGTCACCACCCAATCGTCCACCTTCGCATCCATCCAAGTGAGCTGGTAATCTTCCTGGCCCTGACGGAGCAGCCCATCGCGCGGGTCCACGCCAATGCCGAATCGCGTTCCGCGGAGATGATGATCTACGATGTCGCGCAATTTCGGCAGCAGCAGGGCGAGCGTGATCCGGTCATCGCAATATTCCATGTACCGGTCCAGCGCATGAAAGAACCACAGCGTCGCGTCGGCGGTATGATAAAGCCCCTCGTTTTCTCCCTCCGGAAACATGTTGGGAATAAGGCCGTCGCGAATGTAATAAGCAAACGTACGCAGAATCCACCCCGCTTCCACGTCACGCCCGGTGCTGAGCGTCAATCCTTCCAGGCTGATCATGGTATCGCGGCCCCAGTCGGTGAACCAGTGATAGCCGGCGATGATGGTTCGGATCTCGTCGCCGGAAGCATGGGCGCGGGCCACATCCTGGGAGCGGCCTCTCGGGGTAATGACAAACTGATCGGCGGCCAGGACGAGCTCGGCTCCCATGCCGGTCTTCGCTCTGGGATCTGCTTTCGCCAACAGCGCGCGGCGGCGCTTGCGTTCGGCGGCGAGGGCTTCAGCCGGAGAAAGCGCGCGGATGATGTGCCACTCCTCGGTGGAAGCGATCAACGTGGCTTCGTTGGTTTCGGGCGAAAGCTCCACGTGAAAATAGCCGGGACTCCAAAGGTCGCCGTGGGATTCATAGCCCCTGCTTTCTTCGATTCGATACAGGATTTGTTGAATGTGGCGCTGATCGAAGGTGAAGCCCGGGTAGGGACCAAGGACCTTCATGCGCAGCGCCGGATCTTCCCGTGCTGAGCTGAACTCATACTCGTCGGCAATTGTGGTGACGATGAAAGGTTCGCGCAGCGGCATGCTGACGGGAGCTTCATGCGGGCGGAACTGTAGCGAAGGCCGCAAGTGCAGACTCAGCGTTCTGTCGCCCTGCAAGAGGCGATAGGTGACGTGAAGGGTGTTTTGGCCATGCAGCAGCACGAGCTTCTTCTCCAGCACCACACCCTTGAATTCAAAGCGCCACGTGGGCAGCCCCTCTTCAAGACGGAATTCGGTGAGGTACTTGGAGCCATGCAGACTGAGGGTGTCCGAAACCGGCTCCTCGCCGCTGATGTCGATTACATCTCCGTTTTCCTCGATGGACTCCGCAACGTCCGGCAGCATGACCCTTCTGCCATAGGGCGCTTCGAGAGCGGCGATCAGCAGACCGTGGTAGCGCCGTGTGAGAACTCCCGCCAGCGTTCCGGAGGCGTATCCCCCCAGGCCGTTCGTTACCAGCCATTCGCGTGAAAGCAGAGACTCGGGCTGATCGGCCGCTTCAGCACGCCATGGCAGCGAGCGAACCAATTCACTCATTTCCGGCCTTTCCCTCCCTGATGGCAAGCGCACGCAGACTCGGGAAGCCCCGCTTCTTTGTGAATGACCCAAGACCGCGAACCCACGGCTCAGATTCGGCGGGCCCCAGCACCACCGCCGCATGCCCCGGTATTTTCCAATTCTCTTCTGTTTCTAGGGGAGCCGTGCCTGTCCCTCCGTAGGCCGGATGTTCGCTCGACCACAGTATCGACCACGTTCTGTCTTCCGGCGGCGCCAACAACGGCTCCGGCGCGGGAGAGAGGTGCAGATCGAGCCCGAGATTCACGACAAGGAGCCGGTCATCACCCGCCTTGCCGAAGAAGCGAATCAGGAAGGCCTCCGGACCGAGCACAGCCCCATCCACTCCCTTCTCTCCCTGCCGGCGAAAAACCGGATCCTCGCGCCGGAGCTTCAGCAGGTCGCGGTGCAATGCGTAGATCTCCGCATGCGTTCGGCGTTCTTCGGAATTCAGTTTGCAACGCTTGAAAGTGTCCTCGGCGGCAGGGTCGGCAAACACCGATTGCATCTCGTCCAGCCCGAGGCTTCGCCATTGCGCGAGAAATTCGGCGCGGCCTTCCCGCACGAGTTTGGAAAGTTCCGGAGTGTGATCCGCGAAATACAGGAACGGCGTGGACGCGGCGAATTCCTGGCCCATGAAGAGCATTGGCGTTCCCGGAGCCAGCAGGATCACCGCGGTGACGGCTTTGTACTGTCCGGGACTGGTCAATGCGTGGCAGCGTTGCCCGCGAGCCGAGTTGGCGATCTGGTCGTGGTTCTGAATGAAGTTGACGAATGCCGAATGCTTGAGCCCGGCCGTCGGGGTTCCTCTCCGCTGCTCCTGCCATTTGTATCTTTGACCCTGGTAAAGATAGCCGTACTTGAAGGCTGAAATGTATTCCTGCGGCGATCCCCGGTAGTCCGAGTAATAAGCATCATTCCGGCCCGTCAGGGTGACCATCGCAGTGTGATGCAGGTCGTCGTTCCAGAGAGCATCGAGGCCATAGCCTCCCTGTTCCGGCGGACGGATCAACCGCGTCTCCTGTGGTTCGTTTTCACCAATCAGGATGATCGTCCGGCCTTTGGCGGCTTCCCGTGTGCGCCGCGCCATCTCTGCCAGAATATGTTCGCCCTGGGAGGAGTCGTAGATGTCCTGCGTCGCATCGAGGCGAAGGCCGTCCAGGTGATACTCGCGGATCCAGCAGGCGGCATTCGAAAGGAAGAACTCCCGCACTTCCGCGCAATTTTTGCCGTCGAAGTTGATCGCTTCCCCCCAATCCGTGGTGTAGCGATCCGTGAAGTAGTGTTCCGAGAAACGGCCCAGGTAGTTCCCATCCGGCCCAAGGTGGTTGTAGACGACGTCGAGGATGACGCCCATTCCGGCTGCGTGAGCATCGTTCACGAATTGCCGGAAGCCGTCAGGCCGCCCGTATAGTCGTGTGGGAGCGAAGAGATGCACGCCGTCATAGCCCCATCCGAACCGGCCGGGAAACTCACTCACGGGCATGATCTCGAGCACCGTAATGCCTAAAGCCGCCAGTTCACCGAGTTGGCGTCGCGCGGCTTCCCAGGTTCCTTCCGGTGTGAACGCACCGATGTGCATCTCATAAAGGACCTGGCCTTCCAGGGATACCCCAGCCCAGTTCGAGTCGGTCCATTCGAAGGTGGATGGATCGATCACTTCCGAAGGATTGTGCGGCCCATCGGGTTGAAAGCGGGATGCCGGATCGGGATAGGGACCTTCGCCATCGAGCCGGTATCGGTAGAGCGTGCCCGCCGATGCGCCTTGGACGATGCCGCGGAAGTAGCCGCTCTGCTCGGGTTCCAGTTGATGGACGGCGGGATCCCGTCCGCCCTCGATAACGACCTCAACTCTAGTCTTTCCGGGTGCCCACACCCGAAACTCCACACCGCCAGGGACCACTTCGGCTCCCGCCGGTAATTGGCGCGCCGTACGTCGCCTCTCAAATTTCTCAGTCTGCAATTGTCCTCTCCGCCCTTCATCGGGAGTTATTAGACTGCCGAAGCGGAAGACTGATTTCAAACGGATACCGCGAAGAGACCCACTCGAGGGTGTGTTAGCTTGGGAGGAGTGGAGGAGAACCCAATGAAAGGCCTGTGTCTTTGCTTCTTTTTGGGTTTGCTGGCAATATCGAACAGCGCCATCGCTCAAACGAGCGGAGAAAAAGTAACCGCCGCGCAAAAAGCAGCGGAATCCTGGCTGGTGTTAATCGACGGCGACAAATATGGAGAGAGTTGGGAGCAGGCGGCGGAAACATTCCGGTCAGCCGTAGCGAAAGAGAAATGGGAAGGAATGGTCGGGAGCGTTCGCGATCAGATCGGCAAGTCCAAATCCCGAAAATTGATCCGGGCGGAGTATACGACGAAACTGCCCAATGCCCCTGCCGGAGAGTATGTGCTGATTCAGTACGATTCTTCTTTCGAGAAAGCCGACGCCGCTATCGAGACGATTGTCCCGATGCGGGAAAAGAACGGCGAGTGGAAGGTCTCCGGCTATTTCGTAAAACCGAAACAGTAGCCGCCGGGCTTCAGCGTTCTTCCACAACCTCAATCGCATTGACCAGGGCGTGATGGCCGCGTGGCTGGAAGCCGATGATCAGCTTGCCGCTGGGGGTTGGAACGAGATTGTGAAAGGTCTTTACCAGGCTCTGGCGAGGTGAGGCTTCGGCGAGGATCTCGAAATTATCCAGCAGTACGCGGCCGTTCGAATACACATCGAAGGTGCGCCGCCGCCTGTCGCTTTCACCGGGGTTGCCCGCACCGAAGAAGCTCTCCATGAAATAGAGACTCAGCTTGTACCGGCCGCGTGGGTCTACGGGAATGACGTAGGAGAAGTTTCCAAAGCGCTCGCCGCCGAGCAGCATCGAATTGGGCGCCCCGGAATCGGCTCGTGCCGGGGCCAGGCGCCCGCCGCGATAGAAGCGGTCCAATTCCCAGACCTCTCCGTGGGCGTCCGTAGCCGGGCGGTCCTGTGCAACGATGCGCACCGGTATCGTTTTGCGGTCGGGGGTAGGCAGGATCTCGATTGCATTTAGTAGCGCGCGATCGTGCACGGACTGGAACCGCAGATGAAGCTTGCCGTCCGCGGCGGGTGTCACGTCGCGAAAGACCCGCATGGCGGCCATTCCGGGCTCGCCGATGTCGGCCAGAATGTCGAATCGCCAGAGCAGGAGTTCGTCGTTGAGGTAAACGTCGAACGAACGGCTCTCTTCTCCGCCGCCGAGCGTCGTGCCTTCCCCGAACTTGTGTTCCATGAAATAGAGAGCCAGTTGATAGGAGCCGGGGGCGAGCGGAATTTCGTAGGTGAAATCTCCCGAACGGTAAGACTGGAAAAGGCCGGGGTCCGGCGCGCGGGCGACGTACACGGGCCTGGTCTCACCTTCGTAGTGGGAGGGATAGCCGCCGGTGACAAAGCTGTCACTCTGCCAGGTGTTGCCCATGCGATCAACGTAGCGGGCCTGCTGGAATCCGGCCAGGATGCGGATGGCGCCACCGCTGAAACCTGCCGCCGGGGCAGGAACGCTCTTCGCCGGAGATTGCGGGGCTTGCGGCTCTTTCTCCCGCTCACCGAGCCCTCCGGCCAGATAGAATGCCGCCGGGATCACCAGGGCAACAGCGCCCCAAACGGCATTCTTCCCCAATCGGAAACTTCGCCGCCGCCGCGGCGGTGGAAGCTCAAGGTCTTTGGGAGCCGACGAATCGAGCCCGGCCGTTTCGCGGACTGAAACAAATCTGGGAGCATATTGACCGGGCAGCAATTCGATACGAAGAGACCGCCCCGAGCCCTCCGTTTCGTAATACTGTTGCAGCCGCTTGCGAAGCCGGTGCATCTCCACGCGCACCACGGCGCCCTTCTTTTCGGAAAAATCGGGGGGCAGGCCCATCGCTTCGGTTGCAATGGAGTACTCCTTGAGCGAATCTGCCTCCCCGGCGCACGTGCGTTCGCACAGATATGCCAGCAGTTTGCTGAGGTGGGGTGCGCGCTGGAATAGAGGGGATGCGAGAATTGCCTCCAACTCGGCCCTCTCGCGCGAACAGGGGCGAGGGCGGGAAGCGCCATTCATTCCAGAAGCCTCCTCTTTACCGTAACATTAGCGAATTCCTGTTACTAAGATAACCATTTGAAAAATAGACCATATTTTTCATTAAACGGTTTCATGCTCCGTTTCACGGTAACTGTATCCCCGTGGGAAATATCGGGCGCTGTCCTTAGGCTGGAATTATGAGGCGTATTCTCGCAGCTTTGCTTTTCACGAGTTTTCCCGCTCTTTCGCAAGTTACGTCCGGGACGATTACAGGCGTGGTGAAGGACCCCAGCGACAGCACCGTCGTTGACGCCAAAGTGGAGGCGCGTAACCCCGCGACGGGCCTTGTGCGCACTGTCCGGACTTCCGGGGAAGGTGTCTTCGTTGTGCCTAACCTGCAACCCGGAGAATATACGATCGCAGTGGAAGCCCCTGGTTTTCAAACGCTCGAGAAAACAGGGATCTTTCTCGCAGCGGCCGACCGGTTAAACG
>DASTMK010000028.1:0-9543 GCA_035714225.1 Bryobacteraceae bacterium
GGGATTCGAAGATAAGCCGCTTCCGAGCCTTAGAACTAACTATGGCTCAGGTCTTTCATCCGAGCACCAATACGATTGCTCGCGTTACGATTTTCGGGGGCATCTTCCTGCTGGGTGGTTTGGTATGGGTGCTGGCCGGTATTAACAGCTCCGACTACGTCACCAAGGTACAAGTGGTCCAGCCGCAACCGGTGCCCTTCAGTCATAAGCATCACGTCTCTGGTCTTGGCATCGACTGCCGTTATTGTCACACCACTGTAGAAACCTCAAACTTCGCCGGAATTCCCCCGACCGAGACCTGTATGAGCTGCCACTCGCAGATTTGGGTGGATAGCCCGATGCTCGAACCGGTGAGAGCCAGTCTGCGGGACAACAAGTCCATCGAATGGACGCGGGTGAACGATGTTCCCGATTTCGTCTATTTCAATCACAGCATTCATGTAAACAAGGGCATCGGCTGTGAGACGTGCCACGGCCGCGTCGACCAGATGCCGCTAATGGTCAAAGCGGAGACCCTGCAAATGGAATGGTGTTTAACGTGTCACCGCGATCCTGCACAACACATCCGGCCGCGGGAACAGGTGTTCACGATGGGATACAGCTACCCGGCTAATCAGAAGGAAGTGGGACAGAGACTGGTGAAAGAGTATAACGTGCGCAGTCTGATCGACTGCTATACGTGTCATCGATAATGAACGGAGACAGCGGTCGCACAAATCCGCTCGATATGGCCGCCATTCGGGCGAGACTCGAACAGGCGCGCGGCCCCGAGTACTGGCGCAGTCTCGAGGAACTTGCCTCCACCGAGGAGTTTGACCAGTTTGTACAAAACGAGTTCCGCCACGAGCTGCCGCGCCCGTCGGAGGTGAACCGCCGCGACCTTCTGCGGTTGATGGCCGCCTCTTTCGCCTTGGCCGGGCTCAGTGCGTGCACCAAGCAGCCGGACGAAAAAATCGTGCCCTACGTTCGTGCTCCGGAAGAATTCGTACCGGGTAAGCCGCTGATGTTCGCTACTTCGATGCCGTTGAACGGCTTCGGTACCGGGGTTCTTGTCGAGAGCCACATGGGACGGCCCACGAAAGTGGAGGGTAACCCCGAGCACCCGGCTTCCCTGGGAGCGGCCGGAATGTTCGCGCAGGCATCTATTTTGACGCTGTACGATCCGGATCGATCGCAGGTCGTCACCAACCGGGGCGCGGTGAGTAGCTGGCTGCAATTCGTAGGAGAGATGGTCAAGGAGAGCGTGGACCAGGCTGCTCGAAAAGGGGCCGGGTTACGCGTGCTCACCGACACGGTGACATCACCTTCGCTTATCTCGCAGATGCGGCGGTTGCTTGCACAATTTCCCGCCGCGAAGTGGATTCAGTACGATCCGATCGCCGCGGCGCGGAACAGCCAGGCCGGGCCCGCACAGAATGCGATTTATAGCTTCGACACTGCGGATGTGATCGTCTCGCTGGACTCGGATTTTCTTGGATCGGGTCCGGGGAGTGTCCGGTATTCAAAGGATTTTGCCAGGCGTCGCCGCGTGCTCGAAGGGCAGCAGACGATGAACCGGCTGTATGCCGCCGAACCCGTGCCTTCGATCACGGGGACCATGGCGGATCATCGCCTGCCGATCAAAGCAAGCCAGGTAGAGGCGCTCGCGCGCTCACTGGCGCAAGCGGTCGGGGCCGCCGGAAGCAACGTGGAAACCGGCGGAGCGGGTACCGATGATGCAATCGGGAAGTGGCTCGCCGCTGCCGCCAGGGACCTCCAGGAGCACAAAGGCCGCAGCGTTGTGGCCGCCGGTGAATGGCAGCCTCCAGCCGTGCACGCCGTCGCGCAAGCGATCAATCAGGCGCTTGGAAACATCGGAACAACCGTTCACTACGCCGCGCCTCCGCAGCCAGGCGTGAGTCCGATGCAGTCCCTCCGCGAGCTTGTGGGCGAGATGAACGCCGGCCAGGTAGATCTTCTGATCGTCATCGGAGGCAACCCGGTTTACGATTCTCCGGCCGATCTGGGCTTCGCTGCTGCGATGAGCAAGGTCAGGCTGCGCGTGCGGCTTGGTTTATATAACGACGAGACTTCTTTTCAATGCCACTGGCAGATTCCGCAGGCGCACTACCTGGAATCCTGGGGTGACGTCCGGGCCTACGATGGCACAATCGGTATCATCCAGCCGCTGATTTCGCCGCTCTACGGCGGACGCACGGCCATCGAGCTCATCGCCGTACTGGCTGGCGACCCGAATCGAAGCGCGCACGACCTGGTTCACGAGTACTGGAGATCGCAACACGGCCAGGGCGATTTTGAAGCCTTCTGGCGCAAGTCGCTTCACAACGGTTTTATCGCGGACACCGGAGGGAAGGCGGCCGTCCAGGCCGTTCCGGCGGGCGCAAAGGAAACCGCGCTACAGGCGCCTGTTGCGGCGGGTACGCGCGATTCTCAGGCGGCTAGCCTCGAGCTTGTGTTCCGGCCCGACGCCACCATCTGGGATGGCCAGTTCACCAATAATGCCTGGCTTCAGGAAACGCCAAAGCCGATAACGAAGTTGACGTGGGATAACGTTGCGCTTCTAAGTCCAGCCACTGCGGAGCATCTTGGCGTAAAGGAGCGCGATGTTCTTGAATTGAAGTATCGCGGGCGGACTGTTCGCGCGCCTGCCTGGATCTCCCCGGGCCACGCCGACGAAAGCGTGACGGTTTTCTTCGGCTATGGCCGAAGCCATGCCGGTAAAGTCGGAGACCGGATCGGTTATAACGCCTACGCGCTATGGACTTCCGAAGAGCCCTATTTCGGTTCGGGCCTGGAGGTGAGAAAGACCGGCGCGCAACTGGTTCTGGCCTGCACGCAATCGCACCACGCCGTTGGCAAGGCAGGTTTCGGGGGCAGCGGACGCACGCACAACCGCAACATTGTGCGCTCGGGCACGTTCGAGGATTTCCAGAAGAATCCGAAGTTTCCCAACGAAGAAGAACCTCCTCCTCCGGCCGGCCTGAATATCTATCCGAATTGGGAGTATCGCGGCTATGCCTGGGGCATGTCGATTGACATGAACGTGTGCATGGGATGCAGTGCGTGTGTAGTCGCCTGCCAGGCTGAGAACAATATACCCGTTGTGGGAAAAGATCAGGTGGTGATGGGCCGGGAGATGCACTGGCTCCGCATCGACCGGTATTACAAGGGAGAATTCGACAATCCCGAAACGTACAACCAGCCCATGGCCTGCCAGCACTGCGAGACTGCGCCCTGCGAGGTGGTTTGTCCCGTAGCCGCTACGGCGCATAGCGACGAAGGCCTGAACCAGATGGTTTATAACCGCTGCGTCGGCACGCGCTATTGTTCGAACAACTGTCCTTACAAAGTGCGCCGGTTCAACTTTCTGCTTTATTCGGATTGGGCAACCGAGAGCCTGCGGCTGCTGCATAACCCCGATGTCACGGTTCGAAGCCGCGGTGTCATGGAGAAGTGCACGTACTGCGTACAGCGTATCTCGGAAGCGAAAATCGAAGCGGAAAAAGAGAACCGCAAACTCCGCGACGGTGAAATCGTCACCGCATGCCAGCAGGCCTGCCCGACGGAAGCCATCGTTTTCGGCGATATCAACGATCCATCGAGCAGGGTATCCAAATTGAAGGCGCAGCCGCACAGTTACGGAGTTCTGACAGAGCTGAACACCCGTCCACGTACCACCTATATGGCCCCGCTGAAGAATCCGAACCCGGCGCTCCCCACGCCGGCGGCGAATGAGGAGCGTCATGGCGACTGATCGGGATAACCCCACGACGGAAATGGAAGTCGGCCCGGTAATCGCTCCGGGACACACCTATTCGACGGTTACGGATAAGATCGCGTCGATCGTCCTGACCCGCAAGACACCGCGAGGTTGGCTGATCGGATTTGGCATCTCGTTTCTGCTGTTCATGATGCTGATGGCGGCTGTCACCTACCTGTTTGCGCGTGGCGTGGGAATCTGGGGTGTCAATGTTCCGGTCGCGTGGGGATTTGCCATTGTCAACTTCGTCTGGTGGATCGGTATCGGCCACGCGGGCACGTTGATATCCGCCATTCTGCTTTTGCTGAAGCAGGAATGGCGCACGTCGATCAACCGGTTTGCCGAGGCGATGACGCTCTTTGCCGTGGCCTGCGCCGGACTGTTTCCCATCCTGCACCTTGGCCGTCCCTGGCTGTTCTATTGGCTTCTGCCTTATCCGAACACAATGGAAATGTGGCCGCAGCCGCGCAGTCCGCTGATCTGGGATGTCTTCGCGGTGAGTACGTATGCGACGGTTTCCCTCCTGTTCTGGTTTGTCGGTCTGATTCCGGATCTGGCGACTTTGCGGGACCGGGCGCGTAACCGCGCAAGCCGGATCGTCTACGGAATGCTGGCGATGGGGTGGCGCGGTTCCGCGGTACACTGGCACCGCTACGAGACCGCGTATCTGCTGCTCGCCGGTTTGGCCACACCTCTTGTCGTCTCAGTCCACACGGTTGTCAGCTTCGACTTTTCGATTGCGCAACTACCCGGCTGGCATACCACCATTTTTCCGCCCTACTTCGTAGCCGGTGCTATCTATTCCGGGTTTGCAATGGTCCTGACCCTGGCGATTCCCATCCGCGCGTTTTACGGCCTTGAGGATTTCATCACAAGACGCCATCTCGACAACATGGCGAAGGTGATGCTCGGGACCGGGCTGATTGTCGCCTATGGTTACCTGATGGAAACGTTCATGGCATGGTACAGCGGTCTCGAGGCCGAGCGGTACATGATGTGGAACCGTATTACAGGACCGTATTGGTGGTCCTACGCGTTGCTGATTATCTGCAACATTGCAGTTCCACAGGCGCTCTGGTCGAGACGTATCCGGGCCAATGTTTTCCTGTTGTGGATTCTGTCGCTCGTTATCAACGTTGGCATGTGGCTCGAGCGGTATGTCATTGTCATCACCAGCCTGCATCGGGACTTTCTGCCGTCTTCCTGGGGCATGTATCACCCGACGATATGGGACTGGGCCACGTTTATCGGAACGATCGGGTTATTCCTTTCGCTATTGTTCCTGTTTATCCGCGGCCTGCCCATGATCTCGATTTTCGAAATGCGCACCCTTGTACCGCAGGCGCGAAGAGGAGGCAGCCACTGATCCATGGCGTACGAACGGCTTTACGGCTTGCTGGCTGAATTCGATAATCCGGACGATCTGTTGCATGCTGCGCGAACGGTCCGCGAGAAAGGCTACCAGTACCTGGACGCGTACTCGCCCATGCCCGTGCACGGTCTTTCCGAGGCGGTTGGGTTCCGGCATACCTGGCTTCCGCTCGTTGTTCTTATCGGGGGATTAGCGGGGGCGGCGGGCGGCTTTTTTCTCCAGTATTGGATCACCGTCCTGCACTATCCGTTGAACATCGGAGGGCGGCCGTTGAACAGTTGGCCGGCCTACATCCCCATCACGTTCGAATGCGGTGTACTGGTCGCGGCGATTACCGCGGTACTGGCGATGATTGCTCTGAACGGCTTGCCGCGCCCGTACCATCCGCTGTTCAACGCGCCGCGATTCGCACTGGCGAGCCACCACCGGTTTTTCCTCTGCATCGAGAAGCGGGATCCACTGTTCGATCCGGCGAAAACACGGGATCTGCTGGAGAGCTTCCATACTCGGGGGGTTTGTGAAGTACCGGTTTAGGTTGATGGCTATGGTTTTGCCGATCATGGTACTGGCCGGTTGCCGCCAGGACATGCACGACCAGCCTCGCTATGAAGCGCTCGAAAGGAGTGAGTTCTTTCCCGACGGCCGCTCCGCGCGGCTCCCGGTGCAAGGGACCGTTGCGCGCGGGCATTTGCAGGAAGACAGGGCGTTCTACACGGGCAAGCAAGACGGAAGACTGGTTCAGACCATGCCGGTGAACGTCGACCGGCAGCTTCTCGCGCGTGGCCGGGAGCGGTTCAATATCTACTGCTCGCCGTGTCACGGTACCTCCGGCATGGGCAACGGTATGATCGTCCAACGCGGCTTCCGGTCTCCGCCAGCGTTTCATACAGACCGCCTTCGTCAGGCACCAGCGGGTCACTACTTCGACGTGATCACCAACGGTTTCGGTGCGATGTACAGTTATGCTTCCCGGGTGGAACCGCGAGACCGTTGGGCCATTATTGCCTACATCCGGGCACTTCAAGTCAGCCAGACCGCTACGCTGGCCGATGTGCCGGAGAAGGAACGGACGGAACTGGAAAAGCAGACGGAAGATCAACAAGGCCAGCCGCAAGGACCAGGGGGGCAAAAGTTATGACGCCGGCGGAACCACTGCCGATCGATATCGGACGGTACAGAACGTACGCGGCCATCGGCGGAGTTGCCGGACTGGCGGTTTGTGTCCTCGGCTGGCTACTTGATCCGGGGCAGTTCTTTCACTCCTACCTGTTCGGATTCATGTTCTGGTTCGGCATCGGATCGGGGTGCCTGGCGGTCTTGATGCTCCATCACATGGTGGGAGGGGAATGGGGCTTCGTAATTCGCCGATTGCTCGAAACGGGTACCCGCACAGTACCCCTCATGGCGCTGCTGTTCATCCCGATTCTGTTTGGCATTCCTTATCTCTACGAGTGGTCCCATCCGGAAGTTGTCGCGAACGATCACCTGCTCCAGGAGAAACAGGCCTGGCTGAACGTACCGTTTTTCATCGTGCGCGTGGTGATCTACTTCGCGATCTGGATCGGGCTTGCGTTTTTTCTGAACCGCTTCTCCAGCCAGCAGGATGTCAGTGAAGATCCCGCGCTGCCTACCAGGAGGCTACGGAATATCAGCGCACCTGGAATCATTTTGTGGGGACTTGCCGTGACCTTCGCTTCCATCGATTGGGTGATGTCGATGGAGCCGCATTGGTTCTCCACAATGTACGGCGCCTTGTATGTTGTCGGCCAGGCGCTGTCGGCGTTCGCGTTTACGATTACGGTGGTCATTCTGCTTTCCACCCGTCCGCCGCTTTCGCGCGTCCTGGGTGTGTCGCAACTGCACGACCTCGGAAATCTGTTGTTTGCGTTTGTGATGCTCTGGGCCTACGTGTCCTTCTCCCAATTCCTCATCATCTGGTCCGGGAACATAACGGAGGAGATTCCGTGGTATCTGCGGCGGACCAGCGGGGGATGGGTGTTGCTGCCCATCCTGCTGATCGCGTTTCACTTCACGATCCCGTTCTTCGTGCTGCTGATGCGGGATGTGAAAAGGCGCGCGAACCGGCTGGTGTGGATCGCCGCATGGATCGTCCTGATGCGCCTGGTGGACTTATTCTGGCTGATCGAGCCCGCCTATCATGGGCGCGCGCTGTCTGTTCACTGGCTGGATCTGGCCGCGCCCATTGGCATCGGTGGATTGTGGATCGCATGGTTTCTCTGGCAGCTTCCGGCGCGGCCTCTGGTGCCCTTGCAAGCTCCACAGATGGTAAACGGGGATACACCACATGCCCACTGATCATACGGGAACGGATCATTTCGAGGTTCGGCATGAGACGAAGGACGTCAATATCCGGGCCATCGTCATTTTCGGTATCGCACTGGCGGCGGTATGTGTTCTGGTTCTCGCGTTCCTTGCGTTTCTATTCGGCTTGTTGGGGAAGGTGCAACCCGAACCTGCGCCCACGTCGGCCCTGGAAGTTCCGTTTCAGCCGCCGCCGGAGCCAAGGTTGCAGGTTAGGCCGTCCGTGGATATGGAACGTTTGAATGCTTTTCAGGACAACATCCTGAATCGATACGGCTGGGTGGACCGGTCCGCGGGCGTGGTCCGGATTCCCATCGACCGCGCAATGGAGATTGTCGCGGAACGGGGCATCCCCAAAACATTGGGCGCCGGCGGGCCGGAGTTCGAAGTCCCCGCACCGGTGCCGCCGGGAGTTAAGCGTTGAGGTGGTGGAAGTGAAGTATCTGGTAATTGCAGTCACCTTTTGCGCGGTTCTGTTGGCTAATACCTCATCCAATGAGGTGCCGCAGCAACTGCGTGGAATCGGCATCGATCAGAAATTGAATCAGCAGATTCCGCTGGATGCGATGTTTAAGGACGAGTATGGCAGGAACGTCCGGCTGGGAGACTACTTCGGAAAAAAACCGGTCGTGCTGGGGCTGGTTTATTACGAATGTCCGATGTTGTGCAATCTCACGTTGAATGGAATGCTGCGAAGTCTTCGCGCAGTGAATCTGAACATCGGCAAAGAGTACGATGTACTCAACGTCAGTTTCAATCCGCGAGAGGGGACGGAACTTGCGGCGGCTAAGAAGGAAGCCTACAGCAGGCGTTATGGACGCGAGGGTGTCCGGAACGGCTGGCATTTTCTCACCGGCAACGAAGAGAACATTCGCAAGTTAGCGGATGCCGTTGGGTTCCACTACCGGTTCGATGAGAAGAGCGGCCAGTACGTGCACGCCAGCGGGATCATGATTGTCACGCCCGAAGGCAGGCTCTCCCACTACTTCTACGGGATCGAGTTTCCGCCGCGCGATGTCAAGTTCGGGCTGATGCAGGCTTCGAATAACCGGATCGGCTCTCCCGTCGATCAACTGCTGTTGTATTGCTACCATTACGACCCCGAAACGGGAAAGTACGGTCTGATCATCATGAACACGATTCGGATCGCAGGTGGGTTGACCGTCGCGGGGCTCGTCCTGATGTTGGTAGTGTTATCTCGCCGCAACCGGCGCAGGAAATTGGAGAATGCGAGAACTTTTCCGGTTCTTCCCTGATAGTGCATCGTCGATATCCGATGCGGTGGACGCGCTCTATTTGTGGCTGACCACCGTCAGCACAATTATGACGCTGCTGATCTTTCTGGCCATCGGGTACTTCGCCATCCGCTACCGGCGGCGGGAGCCGGGGGAAGTTCCCACTCCGGTTCTCGGTTCGTTGCGGCTCGAGATCCTGTGGTCTGTCATCCCGTTCCTGGTCATGCTGTCGTTCTTCACATGGGGTACGTATCTGTATTTTCACAGCCAGACCAGTCCGAAAGGCGGTATGGAGGTATTCATCACCGGTAAACAATGGATGTGGAAAATTCAGCATCCATCGGGGCCGCGCGAAATCAACGAACTGCATGTGCCGATCGGGGTACCTGTGAATCTGACACTGGCGAGCGAGGACGTGATTCACAGCTTCTTTGTTCCGGCATTCCGGATCAAGAAAGATGTGGTTCCGGGCCGCCTGAACCGTGTGTGGTTCCAGGCCACCAAGCCCGGCAAATATCATCTGTTCTGCGCGGAGTATTGCGGGACGGAGCATTCCGGCATGATTGGCTGGGTCTACGCCATGGAGAAGCATGAATACGAACAGTGGCTCAGTGGCGGAGGAGGTGAAGGCTCCATGGCGACGCGAGGAGAAAAGCTCTTCCAGCAATATGGCTGTGCGAGCTGCCATACCATGGAGACCGCCGGACGCTGTCCTTCGGTGCGGGGCCTTTACGGCAGGCAGGTATTACTAAGAGGCGGCGAGCAGGTTACTGCCGATGATTCCTACCTGCGGGAATCCATTTTGAATCCCCGTGCAAAGATCGTCGCCGGCTTTGAGCCGATCATGCCCACCT
>DASTMK010000029.1:0-2883 GCA_035714225.1 Bryobacteraceae bacterium
CTCGAAATGAACAGGGCCAGCGGATAGCCGATCAGCAGGCACAACAGCGTGGCAATACCGGCCAGCAGAAACGACTGCGCCGCAATGCCGAGATAGAGGGGATCGGCCAGCCGTTGGTAGTTTTCGAAAGTCCAGGGCGGCGCCAAGCCGCCGTACGCCCCCCTGGTAAGCAGACTGTAGAGAAAGACAATCGCCAGCGGCGCGAAGAGCAGCGACCCGACAATCACCCAAACGGGCGCGAGAAACAGGGCGCGGAGACGACTCATTCCCGGAACCGAAGCTCGTCTTCGGGACGCCACCAGACGTGCGTGGTCTCGCCCGGTGTGGGCCTCTCGTGCCCGAAGGGCAGTTCGACAAGAACGGGCGCTCCGGAAAGCAGGCGGGCCTCCACCTGAACGCAGTTGCCCAGAAAGACGCAGTTCACCGCCGTTGCCGGCACGATTCTCGCTCCCGTTGCGGGCGCCTCGCGTCCGATCCGTGTTGCCTCGGGACGAATACCGATTCCATTAATCCAATTGACATGCCCGACGAAGGAAGCCACGAATCGCGTAGCCGGTTTCAGGTAGATCTCTTCCGGCCTGCCGGTCTGTTCGATGCGTCCCGCGTGCATGACGGAGATACGGTCGGAAAGCGACAGCGCCTCTTCCTGGTCGTGCGTAATGAAAAGGAAGGTGATGCCGGCGCGTCGCTGCAGGGACTTCAACTCCGCGCGGAGCTGCTTCCGTAGCCGGGGATCGAGGGCGGAGAGGGGTTCATCCAGGAGTAACACGTCGGGCTGCAATACAAGAGACCGCGCCAGGGCGACCCGCTGTTTCTCCCCGCCGGATAGCTCGGCGGGTTTTCGCGTTTCCTTTCCCCCGAGTTGCATCATCTCGATCACTTCGCCGGCGGTCTGGCGGTTCGATCCGTTCCTGCGCCGTTCCGGCTGGTAGCGCAAGCCAAACTCGATGTTCTGGCGCACGGTGAGGTGGGGAAACAGCGCGTAATTCTGAAATACGGTGCTGACGTTACGGTGATACGGCTTCAACCCCAACAGCGAGTTTCCGTTCAGGAGGATCTCTCCGGCCGTGGGCTCCTCAAAACCCGCGATAATACGCAGCGTCGTGGTTTTGCCGCATCCGGAAGGACCCAGAAGGGAATAAAAGGCGCCGCGCGGCGCCTCCATCGAGACGCCATTCACCACACGATGAGACGAATAGTGCTTCGAGACATTCCGAAGCTCCAGAACAGCATCCATATTGAAATGAATCGTATCGCAAACCGGTCGAGGCAGCGACAGGCTGCCTCGACGGCTGAACTATAATAAGGCTCTGGGAGCCGTTTTCCTGAATGGAAGATCTCAAGAAAAAACTCCAGGACGAAATCACGTCGCTCGAGTACGAGTTGCGCAACGAGTTGCCGAAGGAGATTCTCCGGGCCAGGGCTCACGGCGACTTAAGCGAAAACGCCGAGTACCACGCCGCCAAAGAGAGGCAGCGATTTGTTGACGCCCGCCTTGCACAGCTCAAGAAACGTCTGGCCGACTTCTCCATGGTGGACCTCGCCAGAATTCCCCGGAATAAAGTGGGATTGGGGTCTACGGTGGTAGTGATGGATGTCGACAAAGAGGAAAAGTTTACGTATCGCCTGGTTACCAGTGAGGAATCGGACGTCGCGCACGGCCTCATCTCGACCAGCTCACCCATAGGCCGGGGCCTGGTGGGCAAAGAGGTCGGCGATACGGTCAAGATCCAGATCCCGGGGGGTTGGCGGGAGATGGAAATTCTCCGGCTGACCACCATCCATGACGAAGAGAGCTAAGATAGACGAGTGGAAAGGCGAGGTCTATGACGTACACTCGTGCGATCGGAGTCGCGTGCAATAAGGTCATTCTCCTGATCGTACGCGGGCTGGCGCTGGCGAAGATCCACCCTAACGTCCTTACTTTCATCGGGCTGCTGATTAACGTCGCCGCCGCGGTGCTGCTGGCTTCCGGGCGGTTCATGACGGCCGGATTCGTCATCACCGGAGCGGCCATTTTCGATATGGTGGATGGCCGCGTTGCGCGCGAAACGAACACGGTTACCCGCTTCGGCGGCTTTTTCGATTCCGTGCTCGACCGCTACTCCGATCTTGCGCTGCTGATGGGCCTGCTGGTCTATTACGCCTCCATCGACCGCTTTTTCTACATCATCCTCACCGCGATTGTGATGACGGGCTCGGTCATGGTCAGCTACACTCGGGCGCGCGCGGAAAACGTCATACCGCTGTGCAAGGTCGGATTCATGGAACGCCCGGAGCGCATCGTCCTCCTGATCATCGGCGCCCTGTTCGACCGCATGGCTCCCGTGCTTTGGGTGATTGCCGTACTATCGAACCTGACGGTGATCCATCGCATGGGTCATACCTGGCAGGAGACGAAGCGCCTGGAGGAGGCGCAGTTGCGCCCCGCCGCCGGCATCTCCCACCGCAAGTAGGTCTCCGCTCGGCGTCCGTCTTTTCCCGTCCAACCCGCCCGGGAGGTGCCCGAACGTCTTCCACTTTGTCCAACCTGCCCGGATGTGCTATAGATGTTGTTTCTGTTGGACTCGGAGGGAGAAGAGGGAGTAACGTTATGGCCTATGTCATCGCAGAACCCTGCATTGGGACCAAGGATACGGCATGTGTAGACGCATGCCCGGTCGATTGCATCCATCCCAAGAAAGACGAAGGGGATTACGAGACGGCCGAGCTGCTGTACATCGATCCGGTGGAATGCATCGACTGCGGCGCGTGCGTACCGGTCTGCCCGGTGTCCGCTATTTTCGCGCTGGACGATCTGCCGGAAAAGTGGGCAAATTTCGCTCAGATCAACGCCGATTATTACAAGCGCTGAAGCCCGTCGCCGGCTAGGGCCTGTAAGTC
>DASTMK010000030.1:0-25517 GCA_035714225.1 Bryobacteraceae bacterium
TCCAGAACTCCCGCGGCTTCGTCGCGCATGTGGGAGATGTACATTCCGCCCATCTCCCCGGCAATGCGCGCCAGCGCTATCACTTCCTCCGTGGGCGTATAGTTTCCGGGGACGTAGAACAGACCCGTAGAGATTCCGAACGCGCCGTCGAGCATCGCGGTGCGAACCAGATCTTCCATTTCCCGTATCTCAGCGGGCGTGGCTTTCCTGTTTTCAAGACCAACTATCTTCTGGCGGACGCTGCCCTGCCCTACAAAAAGGCCCAGATTGACCGCAACCGGCGTCTTCCGCAATTTCTCGAAAAACTCCGGGAGAGGCAGCGGTGAGCCACCATCGTTACCTTCCATCACCGTGGTAACGCCCTGGCGAATATAGTTCCCGGCATCTGGAACCTGGAAAATGCCGCCGCGCGAATGCGTGTGGATGTCGATAAAACCCGGCGCAACCACTTTTCCCGTGGCGTCGATCGTTCTCCGCGGGCTGCCGGGCGGTGTGCGTCCAATCGCGATAATACGGTTGCCGTCGATGGCGAGACTGCCCTGAAACCATGGATTTCCGGTACCGTCGACGATCCGGCCGCCGGTAATGAGAATGTCATACGAGCCACTCTGCCCGTAGCTCGGAAATGTTATGGAGAGAAAGAGAAGCAGGAGGGCTGCCCGGCGCATGAGAATTTTATTCTACACGCCGGGCGACCGTGATTTTTTTACTCGTGGTGTGTCAATTCGCCACTGGCTTCCTCGTGCTTCGGCGAGGAAGACAACATGGAGAAAAACAATCCAAGGATAAGCAGTGCCGCGACTAAGCCTGTTACCAACATGACAACTCCCCCAAAGCCTCATCTATATGAATGCAACTTAGGTGCCAATGGTTTCACTCGCACCACACAATTTTTGTGCTACGTTCTCGACTATGCGCGTGAACGTAGCATTCGGTAAAACCGGACTCTCCATCGATCTACCCGATGGCTTCGAATACCGGCTTCTCGAAGCCAGAACGGCGACGCCCCACAAGGACCCGCCAGCCGCCATCGATCAGGCACTCGACACGCCCATCGGCAGTTTGCCCCTCCGGCAACTGGCTCTAGGTAAGAAAAGCGCCGCGATCTCGGTATGTGACATTACACGCCCCGCGCCTAACCGGATCGTTCTCCCGAAAGTGCTGGAACGGCTCGAAGCCGGTGGAATCCCCAGCGGCGATATCGTTATCCTGATCGCGACGGGTTTGCATCGCCCGGCCACTCCGGCGGAAATACGGGAAATCGTGGGAGCGGACATTGCCTCCCGATATCGCGTGGAGAATCACAACGCGCGGGAGTTGTCCGAACACCAGCATCTGGGCACTACCGCGAGCGGTACTCCGGTCTACATCGACCGCCGCTTCGCCTCGGCGGACCTGCGCATCACGCTGGGTTTCATCGAGCCCCACCTCATGCTCGGCTTTTCCGGTGGCCGCAAGCTGGTCGCCCCGGGACTGGCGGCCCAGGAAACAATCAAGGTCCTTCATAGCCCGAAGTTCATGCGGGAACCGCGGGCCGTGGAGGGCTCGATTGAAGACAACCCGCTGCACCGCGAGTTGCTCGAGATCGCCCGAATGGCGCGGCATGACTTCATCGTGGACGCTGCGCTCGCTCGCGACCGGCAGATCGCGGCGATGTTCGCCGGCGACCCCGTGGCGGCCCATCGCAAGGGTGTGGAATTTGTTTCGAGCGTAATGCTCGAGGAACTCGACCGGCCGGTGGACGCCGTCATCACCACCTCGGCCGGATATCCGCTCGACCTGACCTTCTACCAGGCGATCAAAGGGATCACGGCCGCTTCGCACATTTTGAAACCCGGCGGCCGGATTCTGCTGATGTCGGCCTGCGACGAGGGCGCGGGCGCTCCGGAGTTCTGCCGGATGCTGAAAGAGCCCCATTCTTACCGCGAATTCCTGCAACAGATTCTCGGCCGGGAGGTCGTCGTAGACCAGTGGCAACTCGAAAAACTGGCATTGGTGAATCTGAACGCCGGGATCCTGTTCTACGTCCCGGGGCTCCCGCAGGAATATCATTCCAGCCTGTGGGGCCGCGCTTTCTCTTCCGCCCCCGCGGCGCTGGAGGCCTTGTTTGAAGGCCTGGAGCCAGACGCGGCCATCGCGGTAATACCGGAAGGGCCCTACGTGCTGGCTAAAATCCGGTCTCCGCGTGAAGCGCAGGCTATATAATTTCTGTTAAGTGCCTGAGGTTTGTCATTCCGTCTGTGCTTTGGACTGTCCGGATTGTTGTTCCGTTCTGGTGACGGTGGAAAGCGGCCGTGCCACGCGGTTGCGCGGCAATCCAGACCACCCGGTTACCCGGGGCTTCCTTTGCGGTAAAGTCGCCCGGTATCTGGACCGTGAATATTCGCCGGAGCGCCTGCTCTATCCTTTGCGCCGTGCCGGTGCGAAAGGCGAGGGCCGTTTCGAACGGATTTCCTGGGACGAAGCGCTCGCCACCATTGCCGGAGAGCTTCGCTCTATATCCGAAAGATTCGGCCCGGAAGCGATCCTCCCCTACAGCTATGCGGGAACGATGGGCTATTTGAACGGATCGGGCATGGACCGGCGGTTCTTTCACCGCCTGGGCGCCTCCCGGCTGGATCGAACCATTTGTTCCGCGGCCGGCGGCGCGGGGCTGGCACAGACCCTCGGCATCCGGTATGGAACCGAACCGGAGCAGTTTCGCGAATCGAAGCTCATCCTTGCCTGGGGCGCGAACATACACGGCACGAACGTCCACCTCTGGCCGTTCATTGTGGAAGCACGGCGCAAAGGCGCCCGCCTTTATGTGATCGACCCCATCCGGACACGTACGGCCGAGCTCGCGGACAGGCATTTCGCCATCTATCCTGGCAGCGATCTCGCGCTGGCCTTCGGAATGGCGCACGTGATCATCGCCGAAGACCTGTACGACCACGATTATGTGGAGCGCTACACCTCCGGGTTCGAGTCGCTGGCGCGGCGCGCGTCCGAATATACTCCGGAGCGTGTGGCATCGCTCACCGGGCTGGCAGCGGACGATATCCGGCAACTCGCCCGCGAATATGCCACCACGCGCCCCGCGGCCATCCGGCTCAACTACGGGGTGCAGAGGAGCGAGCGGGGTGGCGGTGCCGTCCGGGCAATTGCCACACTTCCGGCACTTGCCGGATCCTGGCGGGAGCCCGGCGGAGGGCTTCAACTGACAACCTCCGGGGCGTTTCAGATCGACCGCGATGCACTGGAAATGCCGGGACTTCAGGAGGCCTCTCCGCTTGGCCGCGAGGCGCGCGTCGTGAACATGGCCCGGCTCGGAGAAGCTCTGACCGTTCTGGACAACCCGCCCGTGAAAGCGCTGGTGGTGTATAACTCGAATCCGGCTGCCATCGCACCTAACCAGAATCTGGTATTACGCGGATTGCGGAGGGAGGATTTGTTTACGGTGGTCCTGGAGCAGTTCCAGACCGATACGGCAGATTACGCCGACATTGTTCTGCCCGTCACGACCTTCCTGGAGCACACGGATCTTTACTTCGCCTACGGTCACTATTACCTCCAGCTTGCACGCCCCGCGCTGGAGCCTCCCGGCGAGACGAAATCGAACTTTGAAATTTTCCGGCTGCTGGCGGAGCGGCTCGGATTCGAAGAGCAGGCGTTCCGTGAAACCGAGGATGATGTGATCCGGGCGGTTCTCGCGGGGTCAAAAGGCGCCGTGCGAGGCATTACGCTCGAACAGTTGGAGACGGAGCATTCCGTGCGGCTGCGCTTGGCGGGAGACGGCGATGCCTTTTTGCCGTTCGCGAACGGTGGATTCGGATCTGAAGACGGGAAATGCTACCTGTCGATGGAGGATCTCGACTACGTCCCGCCTGATGAATCGAGATTGGGGGAGGAATCGATTCGCCTACGGTATCCGCTGGAACTGGTCTCGTCGAAAAACGATGACAGCATGAATTCGACGTTTGGTCATCGTGGTTTTGTCGACGAGCAGACTTCCGTGTTATGGATGCATCCCGGCGATGCCTCGGAACGCGGAATCGAACCTGGGGAACAGGTTCGGGTGTTCAACAACCGCGGTAGCTGTATACTGAAGGCCCGAATCACGGACGGGGTGCGTACGGGAGTGGTAAGAGCGCCCTCGGTCCGCTGGGTCAAGCGATCCCCCGGAGGCAAAGGGATCAACGTACTGACATCGGACCGGCTGACCGACATCGGCGGCGGTCCGGTATTTTATAGCTGCCTGGTGCAGGTGGAGAGATGCGGAGACTAGATAGAAAGGCAATATGGATTGCGACGGCGGCGCTGGTGGTGGTCTCGGCCGGTTGCTCGCGGCAGGAGAAAGTGCGCGTCGAGATGACGGAAGAAGAGGGTGCGCAACTGGCGACGATGGTCCACGTCGCCGACCCCCGGGCGAATATACAGTTGCTGAAGGGCTTTCATGATATCGAGCAAAATGCCTGGCGCTGGACCATGTCGAAGTTTTCGGTGGCGCTTCGTCCGCCAGTGGGTGCGGCGCAAGCCGGTGCGACGCTTCAGTTGAAGTTCTCGATTCCGGACCCCGTGCTGAAGCATACGAAAGACATCACGCTCTCGGCCAGCGTGAACGGCTCCCCGCTGCCGCCGGAGACCTTCAAAACCACCGGCCAACATGTCTATAGCAAGGACGTCCCACCCGCTGCGCTGGCGTCGGATGCGATTACGGTAGACTTCGCCCTGGATAAGTTTCTGAAGCCCGGCGACGTGGATACGCGCGAGCTCGGTGTCGTTGTGACCTCGGTCGGCCTCGAACCGAAATGAGAGCAGGCGAGGAGCCGCTCCTCCACAACCCGGCCACCGAAACCCATTCCAACGCTTCCGCTTTCGGGCGGGCGCTTTCACGGGTGAAGATTGGAACCGTTTTTTACTGGACGGTTCCGCCGCTGCTCTGCCTGCTATTGTTCCACCGCAGCCTGAACGGCTGGTTCATGCAGGACGATTTCGCATGGCTCGGTCTGTACGGCAGCGTCAACTCCTGGGAAGACCTGCAACGCGTATTGTTTACGCCGTACGCACAGGGCACGCTGCGGCTTTGGAGCGAACGGGCCTTCTTTCTGGTCTTTTATGCTCTTTTCGGCCTGAACGCATTTCCGTACCACCTTTGGGTGTTCCTGACGCAAGTCGCGAATCTGGCTCTGCTGACCCACATCACGTTCCGCCTGACGGGTTCCCGCGCTGCCGGATTCCTCGCACCGCTATTTTGGATCACCAACGCCGGCATTATCGTGCCGATGTCGTGGGCCTGCGCCTATAACCAGATCCTCTGTGCGTTTTTCCTGCTGCTCGCTTTTCACTTCTGGTTGAAACATATCGATACAGGACTCTGGCGATATTACTGGTGGCAAGGGGCCGCGTTTCTGATGGGTTTCGGAGCACTGGAGATCAATGTGGTATATCCGGCCATCGCCGCCGCCTATGCCTTACTGTGCGCCCGCCGCTATTTTGTCCGGACACTTCCCCTGTTTGCCGCTTCGGGAGCCTATACGGTCTTTCACACTCTGGTCGCGCCCAAAGACAAAAGCGAAATCTACGCGATCGTCATCGATTCGAAGATCTTCAACACGCTGCTGACCTACTGGAACTGGGGTGTCGGGCCGTACCGGCTGGCCGGAATTACGGAAGAGCTCCCCCAGTGGTTCGCGCCTGCCACGGTCGCCGTGCTGACCGCTGCCCTGCTCGGGCTGGTTGTGTGGAGCGCATTCGAGCGGCGCTTCCTGCCGGCTTTCTTCCTGTCGTGGTTCGGCATCGTGATTCTGCCCGTTTTGCCGCTGCGCAACCACATCTCCGACTACTACCTGGCTCTGCCGTCGATCGGCATTGCCATGCTGATGGCCTACGGTCTGGTTATGGCATGGCGCTACGGTCCCCGGGCCATGGCGGTAGCCATTCCGGTGGCGGTGCTGTATGTGGCCAGCGGGGTGCCTGTAATCGATGCACAGACACGCTGGTACGAAAAGCGGGGGCAGGCCGTAAAGAACCTGCTCACCGGCGTGGCCCGCGCGCGCGAGTTGCATCCGCGCAAACTGATTCTACTGACCGGCGTATCGAGCGAGCTGTTTTGGCAAGGCGTTTACGACCGGCCTTTGCGGCTTCTGGACATCGATAACGTGTACCTGGCTCCGGGAACGGAGAAATCGATCGCCACTTATCCGGAAATGGCGCCTCTCTCGAATTACGTCTTACCGGCATCCATCACCCTGCGGGCCCTCAAACGGGAAACGGCAGTGGTCTATGAAGTTCATGATGGCCGGCTGCGCAACATCACGAAGCCCTATACATACCGGGCATTAATGGAGTTTGCGAAGGAGGAACCCCGGCAGGTGGTCGCCGGAAACGAGTTCTACAGCGGCCAGCTTCTAGAGGGGTGGTACTCCATCGAAAACGGCTACCGGTGGATCTCGCAGAAAGCATCTTTGAGGATGGGCGGTCCCACACAGGACGGCCAGCGGCTGTACGTGACCGGGGAGTGTCCCGAAGCGTTGCTCCAGGCGGGCCCCCTGGGTTTCTCGATCCTGGTGGATGGCTCACCGGTTTATGCCGGCACTGTGCGTAAAGCGGGCGAATTCGACGTAGTGGCTAAGCTTCCCTTGACGGCCGTAGGTAAGGATTCTGTAATAATCACTGTGGAAGTCTCGCGCACGCTCTCCCCAGCGGGCGAAAGTCGCAAACTGGGACTGGTTTTCGGGACCTTCGAGATCCGGTAACTTCCTCAAGACGCAGGGTTGAGACGTACTACTCGTACCTCCCGGGCGTTTTTACTGCACGGCAATAGTTTCTGGAACTTTCTGCATACAACAGCGTCAAATGCACTTACGTCTAATGGCGGGGACGCTTGCGGCCGATATCAACCAGCGGAGAATACAGAAGGATCGCAATGCTCCGGACATGGAAAGGAGGAGAACAAATAATGGCACCTGAATTGCTTGACACCTGTGCTATGATGTACGGTGCTGGTTCTTTCCCTTCCGGTACAATTCCAGAAACCTTGCAGTGTTTCGAACGTCTATTAGCGATACCTGGCTGTGGCATAAACGAATCAGAGAGAACAAGAAAGGCAAAACAACAATAGTGAGAAGAATCCGCGTGCAGCGGATCGAAGAAGGAGAAGTCATGACGAAGACCGAGCTCAATAAGTTCAAACAAATCCTGGAAGCGAGACTGGCGGAACTGGCTCTCGTACTGAAAAACCGGGAAGGCATCGCAATCGAAAAAAGTCCGGATGCTCTGGACGAGGTTCAGAACGCCGCCGAACGGGAACTGGCAATCCGTAATCTCGACCGGGAATCGAACCTCCTGCGAAACGTAAGGGCGGCATTGCGCCGCATCGCGGAAGGACACTTCGGCGTGTGCATCCACTGTGAGGAAGAGATCAGCCCGAAACGTCTGAACGCGGTACCCTGGGCTCCTTACTGCATCCAGTGCCAGGAACTGGCAGACCGGCAGCAGGAAGGGGATGGGTCCGACACGGAAGAGATGCTGGTTAACGCGGCCTAAACCCTCAGACCACTTTCCACAAAGGCGCGGATTTAAACCGCGCCTTTGTTGCGTCTGGCTCCTACCAGGCTACTCGAGAATTCCAATGGCGGAGATCATCCTGCCTTTGTCTTTGTCGCGCCGGTAGGAGTGAAACTCGTCACTGCAAAAGGTGCAGAGAGGGACGATGTGGATGTTGCCATCGGGAACACCCGCCGCGGCAATTTGCCGCCGGGTGGCTTCCATCAGGTCGAGGTGGGTTTTGCGCTCCAGCTCTTTACCACGCTCCGGGAACAGCTCTTTGAATTGAATGGCCACCTCGGGCCCAACTTCATAGCAGCAGACGCCAATGCCCGGTCCAATCGCTACCACCAGGCGGACAGGCTCTGCTCCAAAATCGCGCCGGAGCCGGTCAACGGCTTTCGCAGCGAGGCAGGCGGCGGTACCCCGCCATCCGGCGTGTATCGCAGCCACCGCTCTTACTTCCGGATCTACCATGAGGATCGGCTGGCAATCGGCCGTGCGCACTCCTACGTAAATACCGGCGGTGTTCGAGACCAGAGCATCGCCTTCCCCGATATATCCGGCGGACGCACCCGCCCCCAGTATCCGGTCCGAGTGGACCTGTTTCACCATTGCCAGCTTCGAGGGCGGAGGCCAGAAGTTCGAGGCGCGTGTACCGAAACCGTGATCAAGCCACGGCCACTCCAGAGCCTCGATTCTGTAGATACCGGCGGAGGTCTTGTGAACGGCGCTCAAGGTTTAGGCAGGGGTCTGAATCTGCGCCACCATGACCTGCTTCTTAAAATCTTCCAGCATCGATTCGTCCAGCCGCACCTCGGTGGGGCGCCGCGCCAGCGTCATCTGGTCAATCTTATCCTGAAGCTTCATCAGGCCGTAGAACAGGTTTTCGGGCCGCGGCGGGCAGCCAGTGACATAAACATCGACCGGAACAATCTTGTCCACGCCCTGTAGCACGGCATAGGTGTTGAAAGGGCCGCCGACGCTCGAACAGGCACCCATGGAAATCACCCACTTCGGGTCGGGCATCTGGTCGTAGATGCGTTTCAACACCGGCGCCATCTTGAGGGTCACCGTGCCGGCGACAATCATCAGGTCCGATTGGCGCGGGCTGGGGCGGAACACCTCTGCACCGAAACGGGCGATGTCGAAGCGTGAGGCGCTGGAGGCGATCATTTCAATCGCGCAGCACGCAAGGCCGAAAGTGAGCGGCCACACGGAAGATTTCCGTGCCCAATTGAAAACATAATCCACCGAAGTGGTAAGAAAGTTCTTCTCGAACTGGTTCTGAATGTAGGACATTGGTAAGGAACCGCCGCCGATCCTAATTTTATCACTGACGGAGCTTTGCATTCATTATCTGATCTAGGATGAAAGAATGCAGAAACGCGCATTGGGCCGCTCCGGGATTTCTGTCGCGCCGCTGGTTTTCGGCGGGAATGTTTTCGGCTGGACCGCGGATAGGCCAACCTCGTTCGCTCTCCTGGATCGCTTTGCCGAACAGGGTTTCAACGCCATCGATACGGCGGATGTCTACTCTGCCTGGGCTCCGGGCAATTCCGGCGGAGAATCGGAGACCATCCTCGGTGAATGGCTGAGACGGCGCGGCCGCCGCGACGATCTTGTGATCATGACAAAGGTCGGGAGCTGGCAGAAGCATAAAGGTTTGAAAGTCTCCACCATTACGGCTGCCGTCGAGGATTCGCTGCGCCGGCTCCAGACGGACTACATCGACGTCTATTTCGCGCACATCGACGATACGAGTGTTCCTCTGGCGGAGACGATGGGCGCCTTCTCCCGGTTGATTCAGGCGGGCAAGATACGGGCCGCCGGAGCGTCGAACTACAAAGTGCAACGGCTCTCCGAAGCTCTGGATACCGCCGCCTCCAACGGATTGGCACGCTATGAGGTCCTCCAGCCGAATTACAATCTCTATGATCGCAGCGATTTCGAAAGTGGATTGGCAAAAGCCGCTTCGGACAATGAAGTTGGCGTCGTTTGCTATTTCGGGCTCGCGGCCGGGTTTCTGACTGGAAAGTATCGTTCCGAAGAGGATGTGAAGGGGAAGAGCCGGGCAGGCATGGTCAAAGGCTATCTCAACGAGCGCGGGTACCGGATCCTAAAAGCGCTCGATGAGATTTCCGCGGGTCTTTCCGCGACGCAGGCTCAGGTTGCGCTCGCCTGGCTGATGGCTCGTCCCGGGGTTACCGCGCCTATCGCCAGCGCAACGAGTCTCCACCAACTGGATGACGCGCTCGGTGCGGCCCGCCTCGACCTTTCCTCCGAAGCCATCGCCAAGCTGGATGAAGCAAGCGCCTATTGAACCCGCTCGCCCGTTTGTTGTGAGGCGCGCGCGTACCGGTTCAGCAGGACGGCGCCGGACTGCAATGCCACGGCGATCAGCATCCAGACCTGCCAGTGCGAGAACAAACCTTCGGAGATGGCGAAAGTTTCGGTCCACTGAAGGTCGGCGGCCAGCCGCCACAGGCTCAGCACACACGCCATCAGCGAGGCTGGAGTGAGCAGAGATGCGAGCGCCGAGGCGACTTTTTGCTTACGGCCGGGCTTCTTCGTAACTTTGGCGCCCGGCTTCAGGCGTATCCGGACGATCATGTCCCTTTAGGGAAGTGCCGCGATGGCCCTGGAGATCTCCTGGGCCGGCAGCTCATAATCATGAAGCTTGCCTTCCATAAAGTTTTCGTAGGATGCCAGATCGAAGTTCCCATGCCCGCTCAGGCAGAACAGAATGTTGCGCGCTTTGCCCTCCTCGCGTGCGGCGATCGCCTCGTCCATGGCGGCTCGAATGGCGTGCGCGGATTCCGGCGCCGGCAGAATGCCTTCGATCCTGGCAAATTGCAGAGCGGCTTCAAAAACCGGCAACTGCCGGTAGGATTGTGCTTCGATCGCGCCGAGCTCGAGCAGGTGGCTGGCGAGCGGCGACGCGCCGTGATAGCGCAGGCCACCGGCGTGAATGCCCGGCGGCACGAAGTCGTGTCCCAGCGTGAACATCTTGATGAGCGGTGTCAGTTTCGCAACGTCGCCGAAGTCGTAAGCGAATACGCCCTTCGTCAGGGTGGGACAGGCGGCTGGCTCGACCGCCAGCAAGCGTGGGCCGGCGCCTTTCAGTTTCTGCTCGATGTAAGGCAGCGCAATACCACCGAAGTTGCTGCCGCCGCCAAAACAGCCAATCACCACATCCGGCTCCTCACCGGCGAGCCGCATCTGTTCCTGCACTTCCTGCCCGATAACCGTCTGGTGCAGCATCACATGGTTGAGCACGCTGCCTAGCGAGTAGTTCGTATCGCTGCTGCCTGCCGCATCCTCGACCGCTTCGCTGATAGCGATGCCGAGGCTTCCCGGCGAATCGGGAAACTCCGCCAGAACGGCCCGGCCGGATTGCGTTTTCTCGCTGGGGCTGGCAAACACCTGGGCGCCCCATGCGTTCATCATGATGCGCCGGTAAGGCTTCTGCTGATAGCTCACCTTCACCATATAAACGGTGCATTCCATTCCGAACAGGTTGCAGGCGAGAGCGAGCGCACTGCCCCACTGTCCCGCACCCGTTTCGGTAGCAAGACGGCGAATACCCGCCTGCTTGTTGTACCAGGCCTGCGCAATGGCGGTATTCGGCTTATGGCTGCCGGCGGGACTCGTGCCCTCGTACTTGTAATAGATATGCGCCGGCGTATCGAGCGCACGTTCCAGCCGGTACGCCCGAAACAGCGGCGTCGGGCGCCACAGCCGGTAAATGTCGAGTACCTCCCCGGGAATATCAATCTCCCGTTTTGGAGAGAACTCCTGCTCTATAAGAGAGTCCGGAAAAATAGGACGCAAGTCGTCCGGCGACAGCGGCTGGCGTGTGCCCGGATGGAGCGGCGGTTCCATGGGCTTCGGCAGCAACGGAAGAACATTGATCCAACTGGATGGAATCTGATTGTCCCTTAGGAGGAACTTCGTAATTTCGGACACGGATGGCTCCTGAATGATAAACTCTTCATTCTATCGAATCCACTGGAAAAGCAATGGACAGGCGATTTTTTCTGAATCTGGCGGGCAGTGCGGCAGTTTCCAATCTGCTCCGGCCTGCCGCGTTTAGCGCGAATGCCCCGAGACCCAATATTCTCCTGATCTATGCCGACGATTTGGGTTATGGCGATCTGGGCTGCTACGGGGCAAAGAACGTAACAACACCGAATCTGGACCGGATGGCGAAAGCCGGAGTGCGGTTCACCGATGCCCATTCGTCTTCTGCCACCTGTACACCCAGCCGCTACTCCATGCTCACCGGCGAATACGCGTGGCGCAAGAAAGGAACGGGCGTTCTGCCCGGCGATGCGCGATTGATTATCGACCCGAAGCGTCCCACGCTGCCGAACATGCTTCAGAACGCCGGCTACCGGACGGGCGTGGTGGGCAAGTGGCATCTCGGGCTCGGCGACGGCAATCTCGACTGGAACGGCGAGATCAAGCCGGGACCGCTCGAAATCGGCTTTGATTCGGCGTTTCTGATGCCCGCCACGGGCGATCGCGTACCCTGCGTTTACGTGAAAGACCGGCGCGTGGTGGGGCTCGACCCCAAAGATCCAATCCGGGTGGATTATCAAAAACCGATTGGCGACGAACCGACAGGCCGGAAGAACCCCGAGCTGCTCAAAATGCATCCCAGCCATGGTCACGACATGGCCATCGTGAACGGCGTAAGCCGCATCGGCTACATGACGGGAGGGAAGTCGGCGCTGTGGGTGGACGAGGACATGGCCGCCGAATTCGTGAAGCGCGGCATCGAGTTTATCGACCAGAAAAGGAGAGAACCCTTCTTCCTCTATTTCGCCACCCACGGCATCCACGTGCCCCGGCTGCCGAATCGAAGGTTCACCGGCAAAACCTCGATGGGACCTCGCGGCGATGCCATTGCGGAACTGGACTGGACCGCCGGGCAGCTATTGGATCACCTGGAACGGCGCGGGCTGGCGAAGAACACACTGGTGATCTTTACCAGCGACAACGGACCGGTGGTGGACGACGGCTACAAGGACGATGCGGTAGAGAAGCTGGGAAGCCACAAACCCGCCGGCCATTTGCGCGGCGGCAAGTATAGTAACTTCGAAGGTGGAACACGCGTGCCCATGATCGCGCGCTGGCCGGAACGGATCAAATCCGGCGTTTCCGGTGCGCTCGTGGGGCAACAGGATTTCTTCGCATCGTTCGCCACACTGTCGGGCGCAAAACTCGGAGAAGACGCCGCGCCGGACAGCTTCGACGTATTACCGGCATTGCTGGGTGAATCCAGGACTGGACGCGATTGGATTGTCGAGCATGCCCGCGCGCTTTCCATCCGCCGCGGCGAGTACAAGCTGATCGAGACCAATCCGGGACTGGCCGTCAGCAAAAATACCAACATCGAAATGGGAACGGGCTCCGGGCCGCAACTCTACCGCGTGACGCAGGATCCGGGCGAGCAGAAGAATCTCGCCGGCGCCATGCCGGACAAAGTGAAGGAGCTGTCGGCATTACTCGAAAAAGTGAAGGCGAGTCCGCGCTCTCGCGTCGATGTCCGGACGCCCGTCGATAACAATTAATAACTATTGATTTGCATTGCTTTTCGCCTGGTGTTGGACTATTCTGTCCCTACTCGGAGGGCTATAGATGTTTCGAATGGTCAAGCTGTTCCCATTGCTTTTTATGTTCGGTCGGCTCCAGGCAGCCGTCATTGACACCAACGATCCCGGCACGATAGCTGCTTTTCAATCGGGAGCTACGGTCGTTAATTTCGAAAGTGTGACAGGCTTGACGCCGCAAGCCATTACAGCCTATACAGCCGGTGATGCGGTATCGGCCGGTTCCTTCCTTTTCGATCAGATCAGCGGCGTACAGTTCTCGGTGGGCGGTGCCCCGGGTACGAACATGCCCGCGCTCTATCAGCTTTCCGGGGCGATCCAGGGCGATGCAACATCTCCTTCCACGGTACTTGGTCCTGTCGACTTTGACTTCACAACCAAGTTCAGCTCCGGCGCCCTGATCGAGATCTTTTTCCCGGTCAAGGTCTCGAAAGTTGGTTTCTGGCTCAATCCTTCCCTTGGGAATGTCAATATCATTGCAGCGGATACCAACTTCGCTTTCAGTCAGGAAACAGAAACGACGCTGGAAACCGGCAATGTCACCGCCGGGAATTTCGTAGGAATTGTGAGACCCACAGCGGATATCGGCGGATTCAAAATCATCGGACTTGGCGCAACCGGCTTTACAATCGACGATTTCACCTATGGCGGTGCTTCCGTCAGCCCTGTCCCCGAGCCCGCGTCACTGATGCTGGCAGGAGCCGGCTTGCTTGTCGCCGCATTCCTGCGGTGGCGGCGGCATTACGCGCGGTGAGACGCCGCAAACCTGAGCGGTCGAACGTTCAACATTCATCAAGCTCACAGGAGTGAAACGGTGGTGGTGACGCGTCTTTGATCGCTCTGTCATTTACCCCGTGCTGTATGGTAGATTGAACCTTTCGATGCAAACGCATCGCGGGCATGTCTGTTCAGGTTTTCCTACAAGGCAGAGTTTTCGGGATTGAGCAGTTTCTTTCGTCGAGTCTCCACGTCGCGGGCGGAGAGAAAACGGACGAACGCCTCTTAATTGGACGGTCGAGGTGGGTAGCTCTGCTTGCCGAGGTACTGCCGCGCGCGCTGCTGGCCGAGCTGGGGTTGTCGCGCATGCTGCTCGGCACCAGCGGCGGTGGCCAGTTTCTGTTGGTAATTCCGGATGAAGCCCGTCCCGAAGCGGAGCGTTTTTTGCGGGCCGCCGCGGCTGACATCAGCAGACTCAGCAATCGGATGGTCACGCTCGACTGGGCTGCCACAGAGAACCTGGGCGATTGGACATTAGTTCGCAAGCGGCTGAATGAAGAGATGCGCAAGCGCCGCTCGACACCCGCGGCGGATGGCGGAGCTGATTTCTTCCAGCCCTTCCCGCTTGAGCCCTCTTCGACAGACGCGGACGAATACTTCACTTTGGAAATGGCCGTTGCCATCCGGGAGGCCCAACTGGTGGGCTGGTCGCCGGAGACACCCGGCCAGGTGCTGGCAGACAAGGGTAAACATACCTGGGCGATTGGAGCCTCAGCGGATGCCATTCCGCTGGCGCGGCATTCCGCACCCGATGATACGGGAGCAAGATCCGCGGATCGAAACGAACTTGCCGGACGCGCCGAGGGGCGTGCCGTGTGGGGTGTTCTACGCGGCGATGTCGACAACTTCGATATACGAATCCGGCGGCTCACCACGATTGAAGAACACGTGCAGCTCTCGGTGATGTACAAACAGTTCTTTGCCGGCGAACTGGAAATTGTTTGCTCCATGCCGGAGTTCTGGCGTAAGGTGTCCATCATTTATTCGGGCGGCGACGACTTCGCGGTCTACGGCTCCTGGGACGGCCTGATTCAGCTTGCGCGCGAGATACAGCGGCTGTTCCACCGGCTCACGGAAGAGAACATGAAGGATTTTCCCGGCCTGGAGGGCAAGACCATCTCCATGGCCATGGCGTTGGCGCCGGAACCCGATGCGCCGCTTGCCGCCGTGTACCAGGAAAGCGGACGGAAGCTCGCCCTCGCCAAGGCGACCGAGAAGCACTGCATTCACCTTCTGGGCAGGACGCTCGAATGGAAGCAGCTCGCCTACGCGTCGGAGCTGAAAGATAACATGAGCCGCATGATTCGCGAATTCGCCGCGCCACCCCAGTTTCTGAGAGAGCTGGCCGGGCTGTATCGCGAGACAGCCGACGGCCGCGATGGCGCTCTGGAGCGTCCGTGGCGGCTGCATGGCAGGCTGAACCGAGTTCTCGGACCTACACGCGACAGGGACTTCCAGCGAAGCCGCACCACCCTGCTCACCGACCTGGTTGGCAAAGGCGCATCGCAAAAAAGATTGCGGCCCTCGGGCAGAGTAGCGCTCGAATGGGCCAAGCTATCCACAGGGGTTTAATGATGGCAGAAGCGGGACAGGAACAACGGGAACAAAGGAGATCACGGCCGCCCAGAGAGGGTCGCGAAGGAGGCCCCGACCGTGGACGTTGGGAAGACCGTCGCGGCGACCGGGGCCGTCCGGAGGGACCTCCGGAAATCGACCTGGATAAACTGATTGGCGACAGTCTGTATCTGGATAATCAGGCACACAGCGTCGTCAGCCGGATGCGGGACATGGATTCCGGAACCAAGAGCCAGCTCCGCAGGTTCTACAATGCTGTACGGCGCGCCTGCCGTGCGCCGGAAAACGAGCGTCAACACCAGTTCGTGATGCTGAGGGCGCGTCTGGCGTACACCATCGCCAGGCACTCCCTGCGCAGTCTCGATACGCTCGAAAAGCTGTTGCTGCAGGTGACGCGCAAGAACGACGCACGCGGCTACGAGCGGTTCCGCGACTTGTTCGAAGCGATAGTGGCCTATAACGAATAGCAAAGGCGCCGTTTGCCGGCGCCCCTGAACATACCGAGGAAGCATGAGTTCGCATACAGCCCAGACGCAACTGACATTTATCGGAAAGCTGATTATCGAAGGAGAATTGCACTGCGACACCGGACTGCACATCGGCGCCGGCAAGGGCCAGCTCGAAATCGGCGGCGCGGATAATCCTGTCGTGAAGGACGCCTTCGGCAGGCCGTACATCCCGGGCAGCTCTCTCCGCGGCCGGCTTCGCTCGCTGCTTGAACAATCGAGCGGCATGGCGATTCCTTCGGAACTGGTCTACCTGTCGAAGCGGAGGGGACAGGAAGTGCGAATTCATCAGAGCGACCGGCCCGACGACGTTATCTGCCTGCTGTTCGGCCGCAATCCGGGGAGGATCGAGCGCGTCAGCGGAGAGGCACTGGAAAGTAGCGTGGCGACGCCGGCACGGCTGACCGTGTACGACGCGCCTCTGGTGCCGGAAAGCATCACCGTGCAAATGCGCGAGAACCTGGACGACGAGTTGACCGAAGTGAAGAGCGAGAACGCGATCGACCGGATCACCTCCCAGGCGAATCCGCGCACGCTCGAGCGCGTTCCCGCCGGCGCCCGTTTTCACATACGAATGGTGCTGGACATCCTTTGCGAAGAGGATCGGGAACTGCTGCCCCGCCTGGCTGAAGGGCTCCGTCTGCTGGAAGACGACACACTCGGCGGAGGCGGATCGAGAGGCAGCGGCCGCGTGCACTTCTCCGGTTTGAAGATGGTCTGGAGAGGGAAAGAATTCTATTCCTCCGGCGCAGCGGAGACGGAACTGCTGGCCGGTGCCGATGTCTCCGGACTCCAGTCGCTGGCCAACGAATCCGGGCTGGCCGAGAAGCTCGCGTAAGCGCCATGCTTCCGGCACTACTCGTTCGATTACGGCCTCGCGGACCCTGGCGTTTCGGACCGGACGACGGCGCACGCAATCGCGTCGACACCATCGGCCACAGCGACACTTTTTATTGCGCGCTTTCCCACGCCATGCGGATGACCGGCATGCTGGAGGAGTGGTTGGAGGCGACCACGTCCACCGGCGGATCCCCGGCGGTACGCTTCAGCTCGCTGTATCCGTTCCAGGGAGAGACTCTGTTTTTCGTGCCGCCGCAAACGCTCTGGCCGCCGCCGCCCTCCACGCGCATCCGTTGGAAGAGCGCGCGCTTCGTGCCGGCCCAGGTCCTGTCTCCCCTGCTGTCCGAAAAGCCTTTGGACGAAGGCAGGTGGACGATCGACGCGCACAGCGAATGCCTGGTCTCATCCGGGAGCACCGGCCCGTTTCGCGTATCGCTTCGTGGAGCGGCGGCGGTGGACCGCCTGGATAACGGAAAAACGGCCCCTCACGCCACGGCCTGTCTGGAGTTCACGGAGAACTCCGGCATGTGGACGGTGTTCGTATTCCGTGATGGAGAGGCTCGCGAGCGCTGGTTGCCGGCGGTCCAAAGCGCTTTGCGGCTGCTGGCCGATTCGGGATTGGGAGGCGAACGTTCGCGCGGATGGGGAAGATCGGACCCGCCTGAATTCCGGGAAGGAGAGTTTCCTTCGATCATCGCCCGCATCCCCGCAGTGGACCGGACTGAAGACCAGGAGGAAGCGGCACAGAACTTCGAGACCGGTCACTGGCTTCTGTCTCTGTTCAGTCCCGCGGAGCAGGACACGATTGATTGGGATCGCGGCTCCTACCAATTAGTGGTGCGTACGGGCCGGACGGGCGGCGCTCACTCCGGCGAGCTTACGCGATCCGTCAGGATGATCGGCGAAGGCTCAGTCCTTGCGGGTGCAGCGAAGCCCGCCGGCACGGTACGCGATGTGCGTCCGGAAGGTGCGGGCGAAGCCGCCCTGCGCTGGGGGGTGGCACTGAGCATTCCGATTCGTGTCCGGCGCGCACCCGCCGCGCTGCCGGTTCCACCTGTCGCACCATCGGGGCAGCCGGAACCGCAACAAGTGGAGCCTACACCGGAAGCGGAGTTGGCACCGCAGCAAGTGGAACCTGCGCCAGAAACAGAAGTGGAACCGCAACAATCGGAACCGGCGGAAGAACCCGAAACAGCGGAGTCTGGCGTTCTCTCGTTGCTCTCGCCTCCTCCCGGGGAGGCCATGCCGCCTGTGGAAACGCAGCAGGAACCCACGCCGGAAGCGGAAGCGGGGGAGCCGGAATCTGTCGCCGTAGAACCGGTACCGGAGATCCTGCCGGAGGAACCTCTCCCTCCGGCTGAAGAGGCGCAATCCCAGGAACCGGAACCAGAGGAGCCGGAAAAGTCCGGTGTTCTTGCGCTGCTCTCGCCGCCTCCTGGAGAGGCCATGCCGCCCGTGGAAACACAGGCGGAGCCGGAGCCGATGCCGGAGACTCGGCCGGAGGAACCTCTGCCTCCTGCCGAAGAGGCGCAATCCCAGGAACCGGAACCGGAGGAACCGGAAAAATCCGGTATTCTTGCGCTGCTCTCGCCTCCTCCCGGAGAGGCCATGCCGCCCGTGGAAACACAGGAGGAACCCGCGCCGCCACCGGAAACATCCGATGAGACCGAGCCCCCACCATCCGGCCCGGAGGAACACACATGAAGTACCGGTTGACTTGCCTCACTCCCTTACTGGTAGGAGACGGACGAAGGCTTTCACCCATCGACTACATGGTGTGGAAAGACCAGGTCAATGTGCTCGACCAGAACCGGATCTTCAATCTTCTGGCAAAGGGCCCCCGGCTGGAGGGGTACCTGATGCAATTGAAGAAGGCGGACAAGCTGGATTTCGCTTCCTGGGGGGGCTTCGCCCAGAACTTCGCCGATCGCCGGATTCCTTTCGAGCATAAAAGCATGACCGCTTACTGGGAAAGGGCGCGGGCGGAAAATCTGTTTATTCCCACGTTTGCAGCCGGTCTCCAAGGTCCGTACATCCCCGGCAGCGCACTAAAGGGCGCATTACGCACGGGCCTGGTCTTCAGCCGGTGGAGCGGTAACACCTTGAAAGATATCGCCGGCCGCATGCAGGGTGAACGCTCACCCCGGCGGCCGGGGGACGCGGCGGAGGAGCAGGCAATCGGAGCGCCGGAGTATAGCCGCATGAAAGCGGTCGCCATCTCCGATTCGGTGCCGGTCTCCTATGCTTCGATGAAGGTCTACCTGCTGCGTGTGGCCACGCTGGTCAGCCGCGGTGCGGGCCGTTATGAACTCGGTTGGAAACAGGCTCCCAGAGGAAGTGTGGACGGCCGGCGGCCGGAGGACAGCACTCCGTGGTTTGCGGAGATGGCTGCGCCGGGCACCACTTTTGAAGGCGGTCTGCACTTGAACCAATTTTTCCACCAGCCGGAGATCGTGCGGGCCCTTCGCTGGAGAGAGCCGCCCGACCAGAGCACGCTATTCCGGGCGGCGAATCGCTATGCAGCGGATCTGTTGGCTCGCACAAAAAGCTATGCGGCCATGGCCGGACTCGGGCGTGTGGAAGCGTCCGTCGGTGAACTCGAAACCGAAGTCTCAAAAGCGGAGGCTGAAGGGGCATGCATTCTGCCTCTGGGCTGGGGAGCGGGCCTGATGGCGAAGTCGGCATGGCTCGATACAGGCGACGAGACCTACAGGCAGGTAATGTCCCAGGTGCCGCTGTACGCGAAGGCGGTGCAAACCGGAATGCCGTTTCCCAAAACCCGCCGCGTGGTGTTTTTTGAGAATCAACCGGCTGCGATGCCTGGCTGGGTACGGTTGGAACTGATGGGCTGAGAACGGCCGGTTCCTGTCGTGCTACCATGCAAATAACGCGTCTTCGCGTGTTCGGCCAGCCCCTGTCATGTACAACGCCTTCTTCGGATTCAAAGAAAATCCGTTCAGTTTGAGTCCCGATCCCGCCTTCCTTTACCGCAGCACGCAGCATGAGGAGGCACTCGCCAACCTGATTTACGGCGTACACAGCCGTAAGGGATTTATCGTGCTGACCGGGGAAGTCGGGACAGGCAAGACGACTATGCTGGAATGCCTCCGCGATTTTCTGGAGGCGCAGCAGATCGAATTCGCGTTTATTTTCAACTCGCGAATCAATGCGGATCAATTCCTGGAAATGATCGCTTACGATCTGGACCTGAGGTGCAACCGCACGTCCAAAACCGAGGTCCTGTTCGCACTGAACCAGTTTCTGGTGCAGCAGGCTCACCACGGCCGGACGACCGCGCTCATTGTCGATGAGGCGCACAATCTGGAATGGGATGTTCTCGAAGAGATCCGCCTGCTTGGAAATCTGGAGAGTCCCAAGACCGGAAAACTGATCCAGACTATTCTGGCCGGTCAACCCGAGTTGGAGCGAAAACTCGACGCGCCGAACCTGCGCCAACTGAAACAGCGCATCATCCTGCGATACGACCTGAAACCCTTTCGGGAAGCAGACACCGTGGAGTATATCTCCTCGCGTATGGCAAAAGCCGGCATGCCTGAGCAAAACGTTTTTCCCGTGGAGCTACTTTCGGAAATACACGTGAGGTCGCAAGGCATTCCGCGCCTGATCAACGCGATCTGCGACAACGCGTTGCTGACCTGCTTCGCCCTGGAAACTCGTGTGGCAACTCTTGAGATCCTGGATGAAGTGTGCGCGGATATGCGCCTGGAGTGGCCCGGCGGCAACAGGCAGCGGGGCGAGCGTCCGCGCCGGTCCGGCGAATCTTACGACCCCAGCGCATACCAGTCCCGCCGCTAACCACCTCTTGCGCCAAACCGCGCCGGTGACGGAAGCCGGCAAGGTTAGAATGATCTCATGCGATCCATGGCATTGCCCCTGCTGCTTGCCGTTTCGTTCGCGGCGGCGGCCGAACCGGCAACTCACGACTTGCTGGTGTGCGGTTGGGACGAGGTATATATTCTGAACACCGCCACCGGCAGGAAGAGCTTCTCGTGGAAGGCCGCGGAGCGTCCCGAACTGCCTGCGAGTTATAAAGATAAGTTCCGGACCACGGACGAATGCAAGCTCGTCGAAGACGGGCGGATTCTGATTACAGCATCGAGCGACGGCGTAGCGCTGGCCGACCGGCGGACCGGGCGCACGACATTTTGGGGGCTTTGCGCTAACGCTCACTCCGCCGACCTGCTGCCCGGAGAACGCATAGCAGTGGCGTGCTCGGTAAGGGAGGCAGGCGGCAACCGGCTGGCCGTCTTCGACGCACGCACGCCGGAGAAAGAACTCTTTTCGACGGAACTCTACTCCGGCCACGGCGCCGTCTGGGATGAAACCCGCAAACTGTTGTGGGCCCTCGGCCATGGAGAACTCCGAGCCTATGCCTTGTCAGACTGGGAAACGCCGCGACCGTCGCTGAAGCTGGAGAACTCCTATAAACTTCCAAGCGGTGGCGGCCACGAACTCTCACCGGACGGCGATTCCCATCTTGTGATTTCAGGTTCGCGCGACGTCTGGCTCTTCGACCGCGACAACCGGGAATTCAAGCCTCATCCGCAGCTCGCCGGGATGCATGGCATCAAGTCGGCGTCGGTGGAACCCGGCAGTGGGCGTGTGGCTTTCACACAATCCGAACCCCCGAATTGGTGGACGTCGAAGATACAGTTCCGCAACCCTGACGGGGTTCTGACGCGAGAGGGCGAACGGCTATACAAAGTACGCTGGGTGAAGCGGGACTAATTCGGACAACTCAGTACTGGACATTTGGTTTCTATCTTACTTAGGCTTCTACTTAGCCGGTGTTCCGTATCAACGAGATACCGGCTATCCCCTCCGTAAGGATATATCTTCTCCGTATTATTCCCTCAGATAATTCCGACCCACCTCAGTTTTTCCCCTTAGACTACAATGAATTCGTTCGCAGGATTATTAGGGCGTTTCTCTTAGTGGACACCAGCGAACAAAGATACAAATCTAAGTTGAAGTGGAGAACACGTTGAGGATTCTCGGACGAGTTATTTTGTGTGCTACAATCTGCCTGACGCTTGTGACTGCCATGACGGCAAGCGTTGGCTCCAGTCAGACGGTTCCTGTCATCGAACCTGCTTTTTCATCTAACCTGAATGCCACTGCTGTCGCGCATGGACCGTTTCCCGCTCCTGATCCGTGGGGTGGCCGAGTAGCCCATGGACCGTTTCCCGCTCCCGATCCCTGGGGTGGCCGAGTAGCACATGGACCGTTACCCGCTCCCGATCCCTGGGGTGGCCGCTTGGCGCATGGTCCGTTTCCCGCTCCCGATCCGTGGGGCGGCCGCATCCGCTCCTGAACAGAAACTCTTCGCAGGGCTCCCGAGCAACAGTAAGTTCGCATCTGGAGCCCTGCCATGAACCCCCTCTGGAATCTCGCCTTTTTAGCTGCCCCCGTCCTCCAGGTACTGTTGATCTCCCGCGTTATCGCGGGTGCCTGTAAGAGTTTTCCATTAGTCGGTGTCTATGCGGTTTTCACGTTCCTGGCCACGATTGCTGAGGGAGCGGCATTCCTCGGTGTTTATCCTATGTCCGTCCTCTACGAGCGGATCTATTGGGTCAACGAAGCAATCCTCCAGATTCTAATTTTCTCCATCATCATTTCTCTCATCTATCAGGCCATGCCGGCCACTCCAAGACGCAATGCAGCCAGCCGGTGGTTGGTAGCTTCGGCGGTGGCGGCGCTGGTGCTCTCCCTGATTGGCAGCTACGACGTGAACCTGAATGCCTGGATGACCCAGGTGAGCAGGAATCTGGCCTTTGCCTCTGCCGTATTGTCGTTCCTGCTCTGGACCCTCCTGCTGAGCCGGCATTCGCGAAATACGCAACTGCTGCTGGTCAGCGCCGCCTTTGGCATCCAGGCCACCGGCAAGGCTCTTGGCCACTCCCTCCGCTATCTTAAATTCGTCTCGTTCGGTGATGTCGTGATGATCCTCACCTACCTGGTGAGCCTGTTCGTATTGTGGAAGGCGCTCGGAATTTCCCGGGCATCGGAGGAGCGGGCAGTCCGTTCCGGTCACACTGTTGTTTGACACGTATTCTCGCCCACCCTTACACTGAATTTTGATTTAGAGGAGCTGATCCGCTCACAGATGCTACTTGCGAGAGAGTTTATCGCCTACCTGTCCCGCCAGATCGTAACGAAATTAACACCGCAAATTTTGGAAGTCGCCTCCGCAGAGTCCGCAGCGGCCATGATCGGCGACATCATCACCGAAGAGCTCGCAGTAGAGGACAAGCTCAACGACGAGGTTCGCGAGATCCTGAGCGAATATAGCGAATACATGCGTCGCGAGGGCGTCAGCTACCAGGAGATGTTCCGCCGCATCAAGAACACGCTCATCACGCAGCGGAAGGTGATACGGGCTTCGGGCCGGGATACCGGCGACCAGATGAAGCTGTCGCGGGACAAAATCAACGATCTTTCCCACAAGCTGGTAACCGCCATCCGTAAGTCGCGCGAGTTCCGCCTGAAGCGCGACCCGAATGAGGTCCGGCTGGAAATTGTCCGTGCCATCTCCGAGCTACTGACCGTGGAAGAGAAGGTAGACCGCGTGGCCCGGCAGAAAATCCGTTCCCAGAAGCGGGAGATTCCCGAGGGCACGGAGGAGTGGGACCTGCTGCACAAACGCTACTATGCCGAGGAGTTGAAGAAGTTCGGCATAGAACTATCCCGATGAAGCCCACCGTCTGCGTCGTTGGCAGTCTCAACATGGATTTTGTCGTGAAGGTGGACCACCTTCCGGCTCCCGGCGAAACCGTTCTCGGGCGGGACTTTCAGATGTTTCCGGGAGGCAAAGGCGCCAACCAGGCGTGCGCCGCGGGAAAACTTGGCTCCCCGTCGGTAGACGTGCGGATGGTGGGGCGGGTCGGCTATGACGCCTTTGCCGATCACCTGAAGGCCAGTCTGTCGGCGGCCGGAGTGGACGTCAGCTACGTGCACGCGACGCGATCCCAACCCACTGGTATAGCCCTGATCTGGGTGGAATCGGCCGGACAGAACTCCATTGTGGTGGCCGCGGGCGCCAACAACGAACTCGCCGCCTCGGAGGTGGAAGCCATGCGCGCGGCGATGCGCGATGCCCGGTATGTGCTGTTTCAACTGGAGACGCCCCTCGATACGGTGGAAGCCGCGCTGAAGCTGGCCCGCGAGGAGGGAGCAAAAACCATTCTCGATCCAGCCCCGGCGCAGCCCCTCTCCCTGGATTTGCTGCAACTGGTCGACATCCTCACGCCCAATGAAACCGAAGCCTGCATCCTGCTCGGGCACGCTGTTGGACGAGTGGAGTTGAACGATGTGCCGGTCCTGGCGAATCAGCTTCGCTCGATGGGCCCGCGGTCGGTGGTGCTGAAGCTGGGAGAAAAGGGCTGCTACTACGACGACGGCGTCAAACAGATCCACAGCCCCGGCTTCCCCGTAAAAGCGTGCGATACAACGGCGGCGGGTGACACGTTCAACGGTGCGCTGGCCATCGCGCTCGCAGAAGGCCAGGATATCGAGACGGCACTGCGTTTCGCCAACTGCGCGGCGGCCATCTCTATCACGCGGACAGGCGCCCAGGCTTCCATCCCCTCACGAATGGAAGTCGACCGGTTTTCCGGCTAATCAGCGAATGCGGTAAACAAGAAACTGTTCGTTCTCGAACACCGGACGGCGGTCCGGCAGCCGGTGCTCCGGCTTCAGCACCAGGTACTCAATTCCCAATCCGGCGAACTCCGGGACCCGGGCGGGGTCAAATTTGGAAGCCATGGTCTGCCGCCATCGCTCCCACCACTCCTCGCCCACGTTCTTGTGATAGTTCACCTGCCCGCCGGCTTTCCAGCACACATAGACAGGCCGAATCGCGCGCGCGCGAAAGATGCCCGGGGCGAGATCTCTCGCGGCATCGGCAAACAGGAAAATCGAATCCTTCGCCGTTTCCGTGCGCGCCCATTGGGAGAGTTGCTGAAGCGGCTCTGTGTGCAGAGCCGGGAAATTCACCACCCGCGCGTAGCCCGGCATGGCCCAGAAGGGTGCGCAGCATAACAGGAGGAGTACGGCCGAAGCCCATTTGCGCTTTCGTGCATCCGCCCAGGCTGCCAAAACACCTATTGCCGCCAGGACGATCATCACGGTGAATCGTCTCAGCAAGGTGACATTCGAGAAATCGGGCCACAACAGATCCAGCACACGCGTATTGAGCGGCACGGCATAAGCGGCCGCAAACCAGAGGAAGCTTTCCCACCAGATGCCCTTTTGAGCGGCATGAATCGCCGCAGCCGAAGAGAGAATCACCGCGAACAAGGTCACAAACAGCAGGGCGCGGGCGGGCTGGTACTGTGGAATCAAAATCCACTTCATCTTTTCGAGCAAAAGATAAGACAGCGGGACCGACACGATGCCCAGCAACGGCAGGCCCAGCACGAAGGGTTTCAAAGCCGGGGCCATAACGGAGCGAAGCCGGAAATAAGCGGCCGCAATCGCCGCTGTGAAGAAGAGATATTGGCCGTACCACTGCCCGATCCACAGCGACACCCAATTGTAAGAAGCGCGCATTCGTTGCAAAGCTTCGAGCTCCGGGTCGATGCGGCCCAGAAAGACCTGTGGTTCCGTGACTCCGGGTTGTAGCCGCGACAGCACGAAAATCAGGAGTACGGCG
>DASTMK010000031.1:0-10618 GCA_035714225.1 Bryobacteraceae bacterium
TTAAGTTAACGCTTATTGGGCAAACCCCTTGGTGCCGAGCGGCTCGCCGGACCATTCCATCGGAGGCGACAGGTCCGCGCCATCGCAAGTATGCAACCGCGGAATTTCGCCTCCCTGCGGAAACGCCGTCACAATAAGATCCAGCTCCATATTCCTCCGATCAACTCGCTGCTCCCGGGACTAATCTTACCGCTTCATTGTGTGATTTTGCCGAGAATCGCCGGATGCCTGGCTCCCGTTGCGGAAGGCAGATTCGACGGGCGGCGGTGCCAGGTCTCATAGGCGAGAATCGCGAATGCAATCGCCTCTTTCGCGTCGATGTCGATTCCGAAATCACTCGATATTTGTACTGCCGTCTCCGGCAAAAAAGCCGCGAGGTAACCCATCAAAACGGGATTGTGAGCACCGCCGCCGGAGACGATCAGGTCGTCTACGCGAAATGGAACGAACCTTCTGATGCCTTCGCTAATCGCGGCGGCGGTCAGAGCTGTTGCGGTTGCGATCAGGTCCGGAAGCGCGCGGCCGGCGGCCAACAGCTCAGCCACAAACTCACGTCCGTATTGCTCCCGGCCCGCGGTCTTGGGAGGCTTGACTTTGTAAAACGGAGCGCGAAGCAGGCGGCCCAGCAGTTTCCTGTCAACGGCTCCGCCGGCCGCGATGCGTCCACCCCTGTCGAAACGCTGTTTGCCGCCGGTGTGCTCTGCGGCCAGCGCGTCGATCACCATGTTGCCGGGGCCGGTATCGAACGCAATGACCCCTTCCGGTTTCGCGCCGGGAGGAATGGCCGTGATATTCGCGATGCCACCGATGTTCAATGCGACACGCCCGCGCAGGGGGTGGCGAAAAAGAAAATAGTCAACGTAAGGGACGAGCGGCGCTCCCTTGCCTCCCGCCGCAATATCGCGTGGCCGAAAATCCGAAACGACGGGAACGCCGGTACGTTCGGCGATGAGCGCCGCTTCCCCGATTTGCAGAGTGCTGGCGACCTTGGCGCCGAGAAAAGAAACCGCGGTCCCTTCATGGAATACCGTCTGCCCGTGGCAGCCCACCAGTTCTACTTTCCGGTCACCGAGCGCGCGCGCGTACAGTTCGCCCAACAGAAAATGCAGGCGGGAGATCGTCGCCGTGTGCGTGCCGGCGTTGGATATCGAGAGCAGCGCCGAGCGGACCTTTTGAGTGTAGGGTACCGTGTAGTGCTCCAGCAGCTCCCAACGGCGGCCTCGAATCTCGACGATAGCCACATCAATCCCGTCGAGCGACGTGCCGCTCATGATGCCTGCGACTCTCATGTCTCTCCGTGTTGTTTGCCCAGTTCTTTTTGTAACTCGCTCAGAAGTTGCAGTGCCTCAATAGGGCGGAGTTCATCCAGGTTCAGGTTTCGGATGCGGGCCGCGATCTGGTAGTTGACGGGCTCGAATAGTTGAATCTGCATGGGCTCGGAGCGGCGGCGCCGGGGCGTCAGTTCCTCCGTCACTTCCTGTTCGGACTTTTCGTGCAGGGCCAGGACCTCCCGCGCCCGCTCGATGACGCTAATCGGCAAAGCCGCAAGCCGCGCCACCTCGATACCATAGCTACGGTCGGCGCTGCCCGGCTCCACCTTGCGCAGGAAGATGATCTGGTCGCCGGCCTCTTTTACGGAGACGTGCAGGTTTCTCACACCGGAAAGCTGTCCAGCCAGTTCCGTGAGCTCATGGTAGTGTGTCGCAAACAGCGTTTTGGCTCCGACGCGCTGATGAATGTGCTCAATGACGGCCCAGGCCAGCGCTAAACCGTCGTAAGTTGCCGTGCCGCGCCCGATCTCGTCCAGAACAATTAAGCTGTTCTTTGTCGCCGTGTTCAGGATAACGGCGGTCTCCGTCATCTCCACCATGAAGGTGGACCGGCCTCGCGCAAGATTATCCGAAGCGCCGATTCGCGTATAGACGCGATCCACGATGGGAAGCAGCGCGGTATCGGCAGGAACGAAGCAGCCCATTTGCGCCATCACGGCAATAAGCGCGGCCTGCCGCAAATACGTGGACTTGCCGCCCATGTTGGGACCCGTGATGAGCGCGATAAACTCGCCTCCGGGATCGAGGTAAACGTCGTTCGGGATAAACCGGGCTGCCTCGCGTTCGGTCAGTTTTTCGATTACCGGATGACGTCCGGCTGCGACCTGCATCTCGCCTCCAGAGGAGAACGCCGGCCGCGCGTAGCGGTTCGCCGCTGCCACGTGGGCCAGAGAGGCCGTCACATCGAGCTCGGCGATAGCAGCGGCGGTCTGCCGTATACGCGCCGCATGTTCCGCCGCAAAATCGCGGATCTCCGCGAAGATGCTCTTCTCGATGGCGAGCATCCGCTCCTCCGCCTCGAGGATCTTGCTTTCGAGCTCCTTCAGTTCGGGAGTGGTGAACCGCTCGGCGTTCACCAGCGTCTGCTTTCGGTCGTAATCGGAGGGAGCCAGATGCAGGTTCGATTTCGAGATTTCGATGTAATATCCAAAAACGTTATTGAACCGGACCTTCAGCGATTGAATGCCTGTCCGGGTCCGCTCGCGCGTTTCGATCTGGGCGATGTGCTGGCGGCTGTTGCGCCGGATGTCGCGCAGTTCATCGAGTTCGGCGTTGAATCCATCGCGGATCGTCCCGCCATCACTCAAGCTTACCGGCGGCTCGTCGGAGAGGCCCCGCAAAATCCGGCCGCGCACGTCTGCGACTTCATCCAGCCCGTCGTGCAACATGCGGAGACGCTCCGAGCGGCACTCCTTCGCCAGCGCCTTCAGTGCCGGAATCCGGTCGAGCGACCGCCCGAGTGCCAGCAGTTCGCGCGGCCCGGCCGTCCCCAGAGTCACTTTTGCCAGCAGCCGTTCGAGGTCGAGAATGGCCGGCAGAACCTTTCTCAATTCGGATCGTGTAATCGTCGCACCCGCCAGTTCCTCCACGGCATCCAGACGGGCTTCGATTTCCTCGCGGCTGACGGATGGCCGGAGCAGCCTGCGCCGGAGTAATCGCGCTCCCATGCCGGTCGAGGTTTCATCGAGAACGCTGAGCAGCGTTGAATCCTTCTGGTCCGCGCTGAAGAGGGGCTCTACGAGTTCGAGGTTTCGCACCGTGACCGAATCGAGAACCATGGCATCCGAGCGATCGAAAAACGCGGGCCGCTCCAGGTGAGCAAGAGTCGATTTCTGCGTGTCGCGCAGGTAGTGCAGGATGGCCCCGGTAGCGCCTACGGCAAGATGCCGGCCGGATAGCCCGCAGCCATCGAGAGAGTGCAGCCCGAAATGATCGCAGAGGGTTCGCTCTCCGTAGTCGCTCTCGAATACCCAGCCCTCCATCTCGGTCCGAAGCATACCGCCGGAAAGCGGCACGGGTCGCGCCGCCAGGACTTCGCGGACATTCAGGTTTTCGAGCGCCGGAACTACATCGGCCGTGTCCAGTTCCGTAGTCCGGAACTCGCCCGTAGATACGTCGACATAGGCCAACCCCGCCCGCCCGCCATCAACCGTAATCGCAGCCAGGTAGTTGTTTTCGCCGGAGCGCAGCACTGCGGCGTCCGTTGCGGTTCCCGGCGTTACAATCCGCGTGATCTCGCGCTTGACAATTTTCTTTGTGAGCTTCGGGTCTTCCATCTGCTCGCAGATAGCGACCCGGTATCCTTTTTGAATCAGGCGGGCGAGATAGGATTCGGCGGAATGATGCGGCACCCCGCACATGGGGATCGCTTCGCCCTTTTCTTTGTTCCGGGAGGTGAGGGTGATCTCCAATTCCCGGGCGGCGGTTACAGCATCTTCATAGAAGAGTTCGTAGAAATCTCCCAGCCGGAACAACAGCAGCGCGTTTGGAACCTGTTGCTTAATCGCGTGGTACTGCCGCATCAGCGGCGTTGCAGCCTGCTGCATCACGCGTAAATGCCGCGCAGCTTGATCGCGAAAGCGACCCTGTCCAGCGCGAGCATGTAGGCGGCGGTGCGATTATGGACCTGGTGTTTTTCGGCGTAGCCCATGACGTCTCGAAAACTGTTCACCATGATCTCTTCCAGCCGGCCGTTTACGAGTTGCTCATTCCAGAAAAAGCCCTGACGGTCCTGCACCCATTCGAAGTAGGAAACCGTCACACCGCCGGCATTGGCCAGGATATCGGGAATAACGAACACCCGCTTATCGGCGAGAATCGAATCGGCGACGGCGGTCGTGGGGCCGTTCGCCCCTTCGCAGAGGATCTTGGCGCGGATACGATCCGCGTTTTGCGAGGTGATAACGTTTTCTTTGGCAGCGGGGAGCAGAACGTCGCAATCCAGAAACAGAGCGTCGTCTTTATCGATATCTTCGCCTTCCGGGAACCCTGTGATGGAGCCTGTCTCTTTGCGGTGTTCCATCAGGGCCAACACATCAAGACCCTTCGGGTTGTACACAGCGCCGTCCACTTCGATGATGCAGATGATCTTGAATCCTGCGCGCTGCATCAGCTTGGCGGCCATGCCGCCGACATTGCCGAATCCCTGGATCACGACGCGCGTGGCGGACGGTTCCAGACCCAGCCGGCGCAGAGCCTGCAGTGTGACAATCAGGCATCCGCGTCCTGTGGCTTCAGGACGGCCCCTCGATCCGCCCAGGTCCAGCGGCTTGCCGGTAACCACTGCGTTCACCGTGGTCCTATGATGCATGGAGTAAGTGTCCATGATCCACGCCATGGTCTGCTCGTTGGTGTTCATGTCAGGCGCCGGCACATCGCGCTCGGGCCCGATGAAGTCCAGGATCTCGGCCGTGTAACGGCGGGTAATTCGCTCCAGCTCGAACTGCGACAGCACGGAGGGGTCGCAAATAACACCACCCTTCGCTCCACCGAATGGGATGTTCACCACTGCGCATTTCCACGTCATCCAGGAAGCTAATGCCCGGACCTCGTCCAGCGTAACGTCCGGGGCGAAACGGATGCCCCCTTTTCCCGGACCTCGCGCGACAGAGTGTTGTACTCTGTATCCGGTGAATACTTCAAGCCGGCCGTCATCCAACTGAACAGGGATGTGGATTGTGATCTCCCTGGCGGGGGTGCTGAGAATTTTGCACATTCCATCGTCGAGGCCGAGCCGGGCGGCGGCCTCCTTGAATCGCGCATCAGCGGACTGCCAGGGATTCAACTCCTGTTCTAGCGGCGGAGTGGCTTCCAAGAGCATGAACTTTCGTTCCTCCGCCTACATTATGACACCGAAAACCCGTTACATCCGTCATTTCAATCGTGGGTGAAAGAAGCGGCCGAATGGTCACGAGGCGTGATTTTCTCGTGCTGTGCGCCTGCTGGTTCCCCTTCTTCTGGCGCCGGCGTTGTATCCGTATGGCCGGCATTTCGTTCCGGGTGATCCGGCGTGGCAGCGGGACGCGAAGATACTTGCATATCCATGGGAATGAAGCTACGGCGCGAGAGCTGTTATTCAGCCACCTTCAAACCTTTAAAGGCACCGGCTTCGTCATCGAAAGCGAACAGCGGTACGTAGTGGTGAGGGGCGGGTGGATCGATCCGAACCGGATGTTTTCAACTACCGGGGCCGAAAAGAGTTTGCGGGCTTTGAACCCGCACTGGAGCGGCGAAGACGTGCGCGCCGCGCTTCAGGAACTCGACCGCGATCGTGAAAAGTTTCTCCATGCGATTGCCCCTCCCCGTGGAGGCCTACTCATCGTGCTGCACAACAACAGCGAAACTTACTCTGTACAGGATGAAGCGCCGATCAGCGACCGCGTGTCCTTGAAAGCTTCCGCCAGCCCGCGGGAATTTCTGCTGGCCACCGATCCGCGGGATTTCGAAATTCTCAGCGCTTCGCCCTTCAACGTCGTTTTGCAGAATACACCGGCCGGCGAAGACGATGGGTCGCTGTCACGTTGGGCCGCGAGAGAAGGCGTCCGCTACGTCAACATTGAGGCTGCGCTTGGAAACAGGCAGGGGCAGGCGGAGATGCTGGAATGGCTCGAGAAGAACCTGCCGCCGGTGTACGGGCCGGCGGCGGTCAGCCTTCTACGCCGGAAACCGGAGTGGTTTCCAGATCAGACCTGGTCCGGTATCACGTAAGGTTCCCTGTACTCACGCGTGAGATACTTGTTGGCTTCCGCATCGCCGGGAAATGTTTCCGTTGCGGGATCGAAGGTCAGCTTTCTTCCGGTGCGAAAGGAGATGTTTGCGAGGTGGCACAATGCGGTGGACATGTGCCCTTCGAGAACCTCGCAGTGCAGGTCTTCCCGCTTGCGCGACCGCACGCAATCGATGAAGTTCTGGAAATGGCTCACCTCGGGTCCTTCGATATCCGGAATGGGGGGTCCGGGTTTGTAGGCGATCTTCGGGAAGCTGAGATTGGATGCGCGCAACGAGATGCCGGACGGCGGATCCGGCGTGTTTCCAGGGGTAAACTCGCCGATTACCGTGCTCCATTTCTGGGCCGAGGTAATGTAGCCCTGCGGCGTGTAAAAAAACTCTCCCATATGCACGCCACCGAAAGTTGGGCTGGGCAGTGTCGTCGCTTCCAGGTCCACCAGGGTTCCATCCGCATACTCAAAGGTGGCGTTCTGTACGTTGGGGGTCTGCTGGTCCGAATCCTCCGCGAACAGACCGCCGTTGCAGTGGATTTTCACCGGGTGCACATTCTTGTTCAACGCCCACCGCACGACGTCAATGGTATGGACGCCGTTGTTGCCGAGTTCCGTCGTAGCCGTATCCCAGAAGTAGTGCCATCCGTAATGAAACCGGTTGAGAGTGAATGCGCGATACGGTGCGGGCCCGAGATAGAGATCCCAGTGCACACCGTTCGGAATCGAAGACTCCTGAACATGCCCGATGCTTGTGCGGCCGCGGTACACGACCGACTTCGCGCGGTAGGCCGGTCCGAACCGTGCTTCGCGGACGAAGGTAATGCCGGCCTTATTGCGCAGTTCACTGCGGCGGTTTAGACCCACCTGAACGATGCGGTTATACTTGCGGGCGGCTTCCACCATTTTGCGGCCTTCGCGCAGGTTGTGACAGACGGGTTTCTCCACGTACACGTCTTTGCCGGCCTGACATGCCCAGATGGTTTGTAGCGCATGCCAGTGGTCCGGAGTGGCGATCGAGATCGCGTCAAGGTCCTTCTGCTGAAGCAGCTTCCGCAGATCTACGAACGTGGCCGGCTTATTGCCGCCGATCTTTTCAACCTCGGCGACGGCGCCGGGAAACAGACGTTCATCGACGTCGCACAGGTAGGCGACGCGCACTCCGGGAATTCGAGCGAAGGCGCGATAGTGATCGCGGCCTCGTCCCCGGAAACCGACGACTCCGAGATTAATCTGATTGTTCGGGCTGTTCTGACCCCACGACGGACGGACGGCGGGCGCACCCGCCAATCCCGCGCCCAAGGCCGCGTTTCGTACGAAACTGCGGCGGCTGGTAGACGGCATAATGGCAAGACCTCCTGATTGTGAAATGCTTGAAATCTCATTGTGCGGTGTCCGGGGGGCAGGAGTCCAGCCGGTCGGGCTTCGGGTTATTTGCAGACTACTCGCAGCTAACGATCTTCGCTGCTCAGCAGCCCGGTGAGCGAACCGAGAGGACCACGTTCGTCTCCTCCGCTCTGGGCCGGCGCCAGTTCCCGCCGCATCTTCTCTAATGTCATGCTCTGTACAATGGCCCGCCCGGGTCCCGTAAGCGTTGCCAGAAACAAACCTTCGCCGCCGAAGATCGCAGTTCGAATTCCTCCGGCAAGCTGAATGTCGTAGGTGACGGATTCATCAAACGCCACGATACAACCCGTATCCACCTGCAGTTGTTCGCCGGGCCCGAGTTGAAACTCGATGAAATCGCCGCCGCCATGGATGAATACGCTGCCCGGTCCGGTAAGTTTCTCGAGGATGAAGCCTTCACCTCCCAGAAAGCCGGCACCGAGCTTTTTCACCAGGGCGATATTCAGTTGCACGGTCGATTGGGCGAACAGAAAACTGTCGCGCTGCGCGAGAATGCTTTGACCCGCCGCCAGATCAAACACCTGAATGCGGCCGGGATAAGATCCCGCAAACCCGACTTCTCCCTCTCCCAGGCTCCGGAAGTACGTCATGAAAAGGGATTCGCCCATGAACTTCCGTTTGACCGCGCCCCACAGCTTCGCGCCAAGAGTGTCTCCGGACATGCGGGTCTCCCACTGGACGTTAGAGGTCTTGTACAGCATCTTTCCCGCTTCGGCGTAGATCTCCTGTTCGGGCTTCAGCTTTACACGCGCGACCTGCAGGTTGTCGCCCTGAATGGTGTAAGCGAGTGGCTCGACTGCGGCTGGGGCCGCTGTTGCCGCCGGTCCAGTCGCTTGTCCGCATCCCGCGCAGAACCTGGCATCATCCTGTAGACGCGCCCCGCAGTGGGTACAAAAGGCCATTAGATCGCTATGCTCCTCAAGGAATGTATCTTAGCATCGGGGGCGGCGCGTTATCGCTGGTTCCGGCTGTTGAAAGACAGGGTAATCCCCACCGCTGGTATAATCGAAGCGTTACTTTGCGGGCAATTCGCGTAAATCGTTCAATCGAGATCCATCATTTCATCGAGAAGGGACTTGGGTGATGAAATCCTCACAAACTCATGCTGCGGATGCGGAGCTGGGCTCCGCTAACGGTTCGGCGCCCGTGAGCGTCGGTAATTACAAGGTGTTCAACAGAATTGTTGATTGGATCACCAGCGACCGGATGCAGTTGCTGAACATTACCGACCGCATTAATGAAATTGTCCGCCGCAGCGGCGTGCGCGACGGCATCGTCCACCTGCAATCTCTGCATACCACTACAGCCGTCTTTATTAATGAGTGGCAGGATGCGCTGATTCAGGATGTGAAGTCCTTCTTCGACCAGGTGGTCCAGCGCGACCAATATTATCGCCATAACGATCCGGACTACTCGGATTGCGAACGGAGGAACGCGGATTCGCACTTACGGGGCATGATGATGGGACAGACCGTGTGCCTTCAGGTACGGAACGCTTCTGTGCTGCTCGGAACCTGGCAGAGCATCATTTTCGCTGAATTCGATGGACCGCGAAGCCGCTCGTTAGCCGTTCAGATTTCGGGTGTGTGATCGGAGTCAGATGTCGAGATTTTTTTCCCTCCGGCAAGCCGAATCGCTTCTCGCCATGCTCGAACCGGCGGTCCGCCGCGCCATTACTCTGAAAACGGCTTTTCAGGAAGCCGATGAGCAGTTGGACGGCATAGCGAAACGGATTTCTGCGCTTGGGGGCGCCCGCGTGAATCAGGAGGAAGCGCTGTCGCTTCGAAACCGGCGCGATTCAGCGGGCTCGCGGCTGAAGGATTGCATCGAGGAAATCCAGGCAACCGGCTGCCAGATAAAAGATCTTGACATCGGATTATTGGACTTTCCAACGCTCTATCGCGGCGAGGAGGTTCTTCTTTGCTGGAAACTGGGCGAAGAAGGCATTCGCTTTTGGCACAATCTCACCGAAGGTTTTCGCGGCCGCAAACCGATCGACGAAGATTTCTGCCGCAACCATGCGGGCGATCCGGAGTGAGATTGGAAGGTGCAACGGTGCAACGCACCGGCGTGCGGCTATGCTATATTAGCGTTGTCGACCCCGCGTGGGCCTGTGGCGCAGTTGGGAGCGCGCTTCCATGGCATGGAAGAGGTCGTGAGTTCGAATCTCACCAGGTCCACCAAAACATCCCCCAACATTTCAAAAACTTAGACGCCGGTCGTGTGTCTGCACTCCTCGACGATCCACTCCGTGAGGTCCAAATGAGGTCCACTCAGGGTCCACGCCGCGACCTTCCGTTGGTATCCATGGACCGCAGATGAGTACCGCCCGAGCCTGCTGAACTGCCGCGTGTTGGTATCCATGGTGGCCGTGGTAGACATCGCCCTGCCCCGCTTCGTCCAGCACGAAGAAAAGGGTGCTCTTATATAGCAGATCGCCCCGACAGCATTTTCCAATTGAAAGATGAGCATGAAATGGGTTCTGAGCGGCGGAAGTCGAAGCGGTAGGGGAAGGACGAGGCCGCGTAGCGGCCGAGGTCCTTTCTTTGATTTTGGATTTGAATGAGAAGCCGTCGTCGAGCCGGTGGAAATGTGCGAATCCCGCCGTGTTTGCGGGATTTGCAAGGGGCGGTGGGAAGGGTGGAAAACCTGGTTTTGGTTTTCCACGCTTTCCACGGACCCGGCATTTCCACCGGCCCCCGGCCTCGCTACCGGAACCGGGGTGGAACCCGGGACTGCGCTTTGCATTGCCGCAAGATTTTCGCCTTGGCGGCGCTCATCCGGCGCGCACACTCGGTGTCGCTCATCGCCAGCGCCTCCCGCTCCATCTCCGGCAAACTGACTCCCGGCTTCAGACATTTCTCGACTTCCGGCAGCGACTTCAGTTTCTCGAACGGCGTCCGGTAGTCCTCGGTCCTGTACTTGCGCCGCCTCTTGCCCCGCTCGTCCAGACTCACCGTCGCGAAGCCGCACGGCCGGTGGTAGTTCAGATACGGGTTGAGATAGTGCGCATAAAACGTGCCGATGGCTTCGGCGTGTTCGCCCGCGATGTAGCCGTAGCCCATCAGCTTGCGGATCACCGCTCCGTTCTTGCCTTCCACCAGCGCATTGTCCTGACTGCGGCAGGCGCGGCTTTTGGTGAACTCCGCCCGTAGTTTCTCC
>DASTMK010000032.1:0-7652 GCA_035714225.1 Bryobacteraceae bacterium
GATCACCGTTTCCGGTACGCCTTACCGGGACCTCGGCGACGACTACTACGAAAGGCTCAACAGAAAGCACCTGGAAAGGTCGCTCCTAAAGCGGCTCCAGAAACTAGGCAATGAAGTCACAATGAAACCGAAAGCCCAACCGCTGCCTGCACCTACCTGATACTTTCAGGGGAGCGGTCTTTCGCGTTTTTCAGCAAGCCCCTATGGCTTCGTGGACGCCGGGGAGGCGAGCAGATCCACGCCGGGTAGTTCGCTCATCCGCAATCCGAGCAGGCGGGACGCGGTCGGGGCGACGTCGATCATGCGCCCGCGAGCGATTCGGCGAGCCGGTATGCCGGGGCCGAAAGCCATGAACGTCGCGTCAAGGGCTTCGGGACCGGGTGCGTATCCGTGTGTCCCCTTCGTTGTTTCCGACACTGTGACCCAGGCTCCGGTGCGGCCGCTTCCGGCAGCCCAACCCTCCTTCATGCTCAACGCCGCAAAGGCGTCCGGCCAGGCGTGCATGCGCTGTAGCTCATCTCTCTCGATGATCCGGTCAATTCCAAAGCCGCCGTCCCGTTTAAGTTCACCGAGCATCCGCAGGACGAGCGCTTTGGCCTCCTCGTCGCCCGGGTCCTTCAGCACAAAGGCAGAGCAGCCGCCCGCATTGCGCACCGCAACTCGCCACGACCCTGCGTCCGCGCCGCCAACGAGTCCCATGCTGGCGAGGAAGGCCTCGGGATGAAACAGCTTTTCGACCTTGAAAAACCCATGGTCGCTGACGATGATCCACCGGGTGTCTTTCGCAAGACCCGCATGCTCCACCGCCTTCCGCAATTTGCCGATGGCCCGGTCGATGTTCTCGAGCGTCCGCAATGCAGGTCTGCTTTCCGGGCCATGAAGGTGCTGATCGTGATCGAGGTCAATCAGGTGCACCAGCATCAGATGCGGCTTGTGCGTCTCGATCACAAATGCGGCCATATCCGACAGGAGGTCGTCGTGGTGCCCACCCGGGTCGAGCTTGATTGCGCCACGAGCTTTCTCAAAGGCGCGCAATAGTCCGGGAGTCGGAAGGGAGCGGAACAGCAGGATATCGTCCTCGTTGCGGAAAGCGCGATATTCGGGGACGTTGAAGTCGATGGCCGCCCCCGCCGTCACCGGCCAGCCGACGGCGCCCGTCTTCAATCCGGCGGCATTCGCGGCTTCCCAGAGTGTTGGAACTTTGATCAACTCGGAGTACCAATACCACGCGCCGTAGAGCTTTCGCTCCGGGTCGAACAGGGTGTTTGAGACGATGCCGTGATCGGCAGGGTAGCGCCCTGTCACCATCGTTGTATGGGTTGGGTAGGTCACCGTCGGAAAGACGCCAACCAAGCCTTCGGACATGGTGCCACGGTCGCGAAACTCGATCAGATTCGGCAGGCGCAGCCCAAGTGATTCGGCGTTGCGCAGAGTCCGCGACATCAGGCCGTCGACGCTGATGATTACGAGCCGGGGAGACGCCTGCTGGCCACACAGGCTGAAACAAACCAATAGTATCAGGGCGATGAGGCGCATGGGAGTTTTGAGGCGTGGTCCTTCCTCACTGGAGTATACACGGACCAAGATGACTTCCTGATGAATTAAGGCGCCTTCGAGACTACCTCGATCTTGCCGATGTAATACTCCAGGTCGCGGACGTAGACGATAGCCGTGATCCGGTCTCCCACCGCCAGCTTGTCGAACTCGGCTTTATCTTTGACCGGGAATTCCATTGTCATCGCATCCATCCAGCCCTCAATCTTCTCGTGGTTGATTCGGGCTACCTGGTTTGTGGTATCCAGTTGGACTACTTCACCGCGCATCAGATACTGTTCTTCCGGCTGCCGCGAGGTGGTTCCGCAGGCGGCGGCAAACAGAAGAGAGAAGGCCAACAGAAGTCGAATCAGCAACATACGCACAGTCTAGCACTGGCATTGACACCGGTCTCAACGAGGCGCACAATGAGGGCAACAGAATCGGGAGGAGGTTTCCGATGGCGAGGGCGAAGATGCAAAGACACGATACGGATGAGCGGCGAGTCATCTACCTCGAGTTCGTGGCCGCTTCCTCCATTTTCTTCATCGTTGCAATGGTCCTCTACATGGTATTCAGCTACCGGCCGACGTAGCTATCTGAAAAGCGACTTCACCAGTTCGAGCGCTTCTTCCTTCGTGTGAATCCGGTGCTCCAACTGGGCGTCTTCCACCGCCGTCAGCATCGCCGCGAATTGGGGCCCCGGTGTGTAGCCAGCCTCGATTAAATCGTCCCCGGTAAGGAGCCGCGGCGGCTTCAACTCCTCGGCTGGCAGGGATTCGAGCTTCTCCTTCGCATAAAAGTAATTGTCCAGTTGGCGGTGGCTCGCGGAACAATCGAGGCGGTGCAACTCCAGGTGCTCCTCGAACTTTTCCAGGCGCAGGAATCGCTTCAACGTGCTGTCCTTCATTTGGGGCACGTCCTTAAATCGCATATGATGCGCCACCAGCGCTTCCACCTGCCGGATTTCGTCGTTCGAAAAGCGCAGGCGCGAAAGAATTCTTCGGGTCATCTCCACCCCGGCTTCCACGTGGCCGTCAAAACGAATACGTTCTGCCACCCGGAACGTGGGCGGCTTGCCGACATCGTGCAGCAGCGCGCCCAAAGCCAGAGTGATGGTGGGTTCCCGAAGCCCTTCCAGCATCATTAACGTGTGCGTCCACACATCGCCTTCGGGGTGAAATTCCGGCGGCTGCGCCACTCCTTTCATCGCGGCCACCTCCGGGAGGATCTGCGTCAGCAGGCCGGAGTCGTCCAGCAGTTCAAAGGCGCGGCGCGCTCCGCCTTCGGTCAGCATCCGGGTCAGTTCGTCGCGCACCCTTTCGGCTGATACGTGCCGGACGAGCGGAGCGAGGCTCTTCATCGCGCGCAGAGTGTTCTCTTCGATAGCGAAGTTGAATCGCGCCGAGAACCGGATGGCGCGCAACATGCGGAGGTGATCTTCCCGGAAGCGCTGTTCGGGTTCTCCGATGGCGCGGATAATGCCGGATTCCAGGTCCTGCCTGCCGCCGACGAAATCCAGGACTTCCTTCGTATCGGGGTCCATCAACATCGCGTTGATGGTGAAGTCCCGGCGGAGCACATCGCGTTTGGGATCTATCTCGAATTCGACTCGCCCCGGGCGCCTACCGTCCTGATATGCATGATCGCTGCGGAAGGTGGCAACCTCCACCTTGGCACCGTTTTCGGGAACCAATATCACGCCGAAATGGGCGCCCACCGGTTGCGCCCGCGGGAAGAGCCGCAGCACTTCGGGCGGCGTCGCATTCGTCGCTACGTCCAAATCCTTCGGTTCGATGCCGAGCAGCAAGTCACGAACACAGCCACCTACCAGGAAAGCCGCGTATCCGCTCTGCCGCAGAGTCCGGACGATGTTTGCTGCAAGAACGGGTGCGGTGGTGTGGCTCATTACTTTAATCGTAGAATAGAGCCGGTAACACCTCTCCTAATGGGCTCACAGCCAGACCGGTCTATGGCCACGACGAAAGTCGTCGTGGCAACGACGGTTGCATTATCATTTATCTCCTTCTGGCGCGGCGCCGCCATCGTCCTCAGCGATCTGGCCTCCACTATGTTCTACGTCGGAGGCATCGTCGAGCGCGCCATCGGGAAGCCCGCACCCTGGTTTGTAATCGGCGTCATGCTGTTCAGCTTCGCTGTGCGTTCGGTTTACATGGAAAGCTGCAGCATGTTCGTCCGCGGCGGCGTGTACGTAGTGGTGCGGGACAGCCTTGGCCCCTTCATGGGCAAGCTTTCCGTCTCGGCCCTAGTGGTGGATTACGTCCTTACCGGACCCATCAGCTCCGTTAGTGCAGGGCAGTATCTGGGCCGTCTTTTCAATGAACTGTCCGGCATGGCGGGCATGGGGCTGCATATCGACCCGAATGACTTCGCCACGTTCTTCGGCGTCGGCGTAACCGGCTACTTCTGGTGGATGAATACCAAGGGCATCCACGAATCGAGCGGCAAGGCCCTGCGAATCATGCAGATCACCACCGTAATGGTGGTCATTCTGCTCATCTGGTGCCCTATCACGCTTCTGTGGCGCGGCGATGCCAGCCTGCCACCGGCGCCCGTGCCGGAAAATCTCCAGTTTGACAGCCATTCGCTGGGGTGGCTTCAAGGAACGTTCTGGCCGCAACTGGCCGGCGTGGCAATCATCATCGCGTTTGGCCATTCGCTGCTCGCAATGAGCGGATTTGAGACGCTGGCGCAGGTATATCGCGAGATCGCTTATCCCAAGCTCAAGAACCTGAAAATCACTGCGAATATCGTCTGCACCTACGCGCTGCTCTCCACCGGATTGATCTCGCTGTTCGCGGTGATGATTATTCCGGATTCGATCAGACCGCAATACTACGACAACCTCATTGGCGGACTCGCCATGAACCTGGCTGGCCCGGAACTGTTGAAACTGGTCTTTCACACCTTCGTGGTCATCGTCGGCGGCCTCATTCTTTCGGGTGCCGTGAACACGGCCATAATTGGCGCGAACGGAGTTCTCAACCGCGTTGCCGAAGACGGTGTGCTGCTGAGCTGGTTTCGCAAGCCTCACCGCCGCTTCGGCACCACTTACCGCATCATCAACCTCATCGCGTTGTTGCAGGTGGCAACCATTCTGGCCAGCCGCGGAGATGTGTATCTGCTTGGTGAGGCGTACGCCTTCGGCGTGGTTTGGAGCTTTTTCCTGAAGGGCGTGGGCGTTCTCGCACTCCGCTTCCAACGCCACGACCAGGAATATAAGACGCCGCTCAACCTTCGGATTCGGGGGGTGGAGATCCCAATAGGCTTGGGGTTGACGACCTTGCTGCTCTTCCTGGTCGCGATGGCGAACTTGCTCACCAAGCAGGTTGCCACGGTCTACGGAGTTTCATTTACGGTGGTGTTGTTCACCCTGTTCATAATCTCCGAACGCATCAGCAAAACCCGCCGAACGGCCGGCAAGCAGGGCCTGGAGGAGTTTAATCTCGACCATCAGCGGGACATCGAATCGCGAAGCCTTCGCGCGCGCCCCGGTTGCATTCTGGTGGCGGTTCGCGATTACACGCGCATGGATCATTTCAGGCGTGTACTCCAGAAGACGAATGTGCGGCGCCACGATATCGTTGTCATGACGGTACGCCAGATGTCGGCGGGCGCCGGGGAATATGGGCTGACCGACCAGCAACTGTTCAGCGACTACGAACAGGAGTTATTCAGCCACGTCGTCGAAATGGCCGAGAAGGAGGGCAAGACGGTTGAACTTCTGGTGGTGCCGGCCGAGGACCCGTTCGATGCGATGGTGCAATCGGCGGCGGCACTGAAGGCCAGTCGCCTGGTGACGGGCGTATCCGCCAAGATGGCTTCGGAGGAACTTGCGCGCCGGATCGGTCTGGCATGGGAGCGGCTTCCCGAACCCCGCCATGCGTTTTCACTGGAGATCATCAGCCCCGACCGGGCTTCCACGTATGTGAACCTGGGGCCGCATCCACCCCGGCTATGGCCCGAAGACGTGGACCGGCTGCACGAACTCTGGCTGAAACTGGGCGAGGAGGAAGGGCTTGGTTCGAAATTACATCACAGGGATGTTGTCGGTGTGGCGTTGCGGCTTCTCAATAATACCCTCAGCGGGCCCGAGCGGGACAAGGTGCTGGAAGAGCTGCGGCGCGAGCTGAGACGGGATTAAGCAGATCCGGCTCTCCGTCCCCGCTTGCGGCCCTTCGATTCCTCCTCCGCAGGCGCTGGAGTTTGCGCTTCAGCGGATGGGGGATCCACCGTGGCGAGGACCTCTTTGAAGAGTTCCATCTTCTTCAGGTCTTTCTTGGAGGGCGGCGCTTGTTCGTGACGGTAGTCGTGATCGTTATAGCAGGTTCTGCAACGTACTTTTGCCGCTTTTCCATCGACAATCGACACAATCGAGTGGTTTGTAATGCGGCGGCACTTGACGCAATGATCATCGATGACATCACCAAGGCGAATTTCGTCCATGGAGGGCTCCGCTGGAAATTAAGTTGCAGTATAACAGAAAATCACAGCGACTAACCCGCAGTTCAGACCAGCATTGGACTGATAGATGCCGCCGCGGCCGAAGCTGCCATAATCCAGATGGAATCGATTCTCGTGAAGGCCAGAGCCAGGAAACTCGAAACGGCGATGGCCAGAGTGAGCGGGCCGCTTATAGCGCTCTGGGCCAGCGGCACCGCCGACGCCAGAATCAATCCGGCGGCGGCGATCGTAACGCCTCGAATCATCCGCCGTATACCGGGACTTTTCGCTCGCGAACCCATGTAACGCAGCATCGGAAGGATGAGAAATGCGGGCGTTATCATCGCCATCCATCCGGCGATGGCGCCCGGAATGCCTGCCGCGAGATACCCGGCGCTCACCACGTAAGAACCGATCGGCCCCGGCCCCAGTTGCCCCGCCGCCACTGCCATATTCAGTTCACGATCGGTCAGCACGCCATAATGCACCACAAGATCTTCGCGAATGACCGGCAGCGAGGCGAGGCCGCTAAAAGTAATAATGGTCGCCTTTAACAGAAGCAGGTACAGCAAAAATACGTTCATTCCTCTCCGTCCCGCCAGAAAAAACCGGCGGCCGCCGCCCCCGCCAGAATCACAAGCGGCGCGACTCCAGTTTTCAGTAAAAGAAATGCCGCGCAACCGGCAATGGCGGCGGTATGCGCTGTTCGCCGGCGGGCGTGCGGCCACAACAGGAGCCAGGCTCCCGCCACCATCATTCCCACCGCGGCGGCAAGCGTCCCGCCGATCGCCGCAATCGCCATGGGGTTCGACCTGCCGATTTGGTCGATATGGGTAACCCAGACGATCAATGCAGAGGAGGGGACCGTCACTGCCAGTACAGCCGCGACAGAGCCGGGCCAACCGCGCAGGAACCACGCCATGGCTGCGCAGAAAGCCAGCAGATTCGTGCCGGGTGTGATCCGCGCCAGGCCATATGCCAGCCCGAACTGCTCATTGCCCAGCCAGCCACGCTTCGTAACCAGCTCGCGCTGTAACGCGGCAATGGTGGGTTCACCACCGCCAAACGTCGTGTTGCCGGTGCGCAGGAAAACGGCAGTGAGTTGTGTTAACCGTGGCGGCATCTTCCTCAATTTACGCCATACACGACGCCTGCACAGGTGCCTGGCGGCATGCCCTGAGTATGATTGAAGTATGCGCGGGAAATGGATCTTGCTCGCCGGAATCGCCATCCTGGTGGCGGTAATCGCTGGTGCTCTTTCCGCGTTGTGGCGCGATCGGGTCGAGAGGGCCCGGCAGGCACAGGAAGAGGCCGAGGCTAAAAAAGTGGGCCCTCCGGCCAGTGAAATCAGCCTTTCCGGAACAGTCCAGGCGCAGAATGTTGTACCCGTGCCTGCTCCTGTGAATGGCACCCTGGAAATTTATTACGTAGAGGAAGGCCAGGAGGTTTACGAAGGACAACTGCTGGCCAGAATACGGAACACACGGCTTGAAACAGCACGGGATGCGGCCTCGGCAGAATTGGAGCGCATTCAAACGCGCGTCAATAACCTGGAAAGCGCCATCATCTCCGGCCGCCTGGAGGCTTCCCGGGCCTCCGCCGACGCGAACCGCGCCCGCGCGGAGTTCGAACAGTTGGATAAGCTGTACCAGCGC
>DASTMK010000033.1:0-4068 GCA_035714225.1 Bryobacteraceae bacterium
CCGGCGGTCACCTGCCACTCGGCTACGATCTGGATGACGGCAACCTCGTCGTCAACGAGGAGGAGGCCGCGCGCGTACGCCAGATCTTCGAGTGGTACCTCGAGGGCCACAGCGTCTTCAGCATCGTGGCCAATTGCGAGACGGCACGCGTGCGAGCGTCACACGGTCGAATTGCGCTTAGCCATGGGCAGCTACAACCCGGCAGTCATCTTCGGCCAGTTACCGCCATTCACAATTGCAGGGCTGCTGCCTCCGTACGTCGGAGGGGATCCCACTGCCGCCCACTTGATGGCTCCCTACCCGACAACAATCGATCTTTTGGTTCGTCATTTTGCGACTTCTCCACGCAGGCGTGAGATCCTCCAGGGTTTTCTGGGATTTCGGCAGGCGCTCGCCTCCGCAGGTATCTGCGATGGCTTCCATTGGCTGAATGGCAGTTTTTCAGAAAACGTCGAACTTCGGGAAAATCGAGATCCGGGTGACCTGGATCTCGTAACTTTCTTTCGCCGACCAATCGTCGCGAAAGACGACGCCACGTTCGCCGGCTTTTTCGCGGCTAACCGCAACCTATTCACGCCGGCGTATTCCAAGCAGCAATTCTCGTGTGATACCTACTTTGTCGATCTGGATACCGATTCCGTTAGCGTAGTCGCGCAGACGCGCTATTGGTACGGCCTCTTTTCGCACCGGCGGGTTACCGGCGAGTGGAAGGGGATGATCGAATTGCCCGTGGCGCTATCGCAGGCCGACGTCGATGCAGCAAACATGCTTGGACAGCAGGTAGCGCCATGACGCGTAGACTAGAGCGCGCTCAACTGCTGGCCGAGGTCGCCTCTCTCGAGGCAATGCTGAAGACGATCCTACCGAATGACCTGGTCGGTCGTTTGGGCTTCGAATCGCGACTGGAGGAAGCACGCGGCAAACTCGCCCAACTTGACGAACACGAGGAGCGCCTGGCGTCCGTAGCTTTATATTTCGGCGGCGAACCGGTATTCGGCAGTCGCGGAATCCGCGCCGAGTTCGGGTCGACTATCATTGCAAGCTACCAGGACCTGATTGCAAAAGTCTGGGCCACCCTCGCCGGGGGCAATCTCTCGCTCCGGGGACAGATCCGAGACAAAGATGCCGCGCAACTCCACATCACGAATCTTGTGCATGGATCGTTCGGGTTCCGTTCGAGCCAAACGTCTCGTCGTTCCAGGCATACACGCTTTCCCACCCAAGGACCTTCTCAAGGTGATCGGCAAACGTCTTCTGAACCAGGCGGTCTTCGCTATTGATGTTCGTGTAGGCCATGGTTTCGGCGCATGGCGCTGCACTACTGAATCAGGGGCTCGAAATCACCGGTGGCCATCGGTTCGTAGTCCGGCCAGCTTCCGGATAATTCCACCAGCAGACGTTGTTTGGACGGGGCGGGCGAAGGATTCAACCGTACGACCTTGGCGGCATAGCCCTGTGGCGCATGCGCCATGGCCCGCATCAGATCGTCCACAAGGTACCGCGGCGCCCAACCGATCATGTGGTAGTCAGTGGTTTGCAGTTGTACCGCCAGCGTGGTGGCCGGGTTGGTCAACTCCAGCGTTACGTAGAGTTGCTCCCCAGGCGTCAAACGATCAAGGCGCTCCAACGCCGCCGGCGCAACATGCCGCATCCCGTGCAGGAAGAAGCGGCAACGGAACGAACCGTCGGGGCGGCGCTCGATCTTCGGAAAAACCTCAAAGTTGTCCGTGGCGCGATACCCGCCTCCAACCTCAAGGATCTCGGCTGGTTCGGCGGTCTGAGGCAGATCGAGCATCCGTAGGTAATCGCTAAAATCTTTACGTTCCGAGGAGATCACCCGGTTCTGGAACAACGGGAACAAATCGGCGGAAAGATAGTTTCGCTTCCACTCCGGGAAATCGAACAGAGGCTCAAAACCGGCCTCGGCCTGGGCGCGTTCCGCGCCCTGGGTATACCGGAACCGGTAACGGCGAGGCGTGCTGCGGACATCCAGGCGGCCAACGGGAAACCAGGCTCGCGTCAGCCGTTTGTCCTGCCACGCCAAAAACAGGGTTTTGTCCGTCATGACACGATCTCTCTCAATTGTTTCAGGTTGTAGCACGTTAACTCTATCGCGAATTGGCGCGCCGCGCCACTCATCCAGGGTGTGGGCACACGCCCGGCGATGCGCTCCAGGCTCTCCTTCTTTAGATTAGCAAGTCCCGCAAGTGCGGGTCGGAACAGGTCCGGGTAGCTTGCAGTGGCGCGTCGCGCCAGTTCCAGCGGACTGATGGCGCGCGCATCGCTCTCCTCCCAAAATATGGCGCCCGGGGCGCTCTCCGCATACTGTCCAATCCGCTTCTCCTTGAGAATCCGGAGGCGGCACTTTCCCGAGGTGTCGTCGAGCAACTCGCGTCCCAGCGAGGAGGCATGATCGAAGGACGGCGCGATGATTCCGGCCCGGCCCGTTGGCGTGCGCTTCACCAGAATGCCCCAGTTCTCATGATGCCGGTCCGTATTGCCGATCAGCGCGTCGAGAACCAGATACTGCGCGATTCGTTGCTTAGCCGCTGTCGCCGCCTCGGCGATTCGGACCAGATGCTGGCACGCCTGCTGGTCGAATACGGCCCTGCCGAGATCAGCCGGATGCTTGGCGTCTCCCGCTCCACCGTGTACGCCCGCATTGCGCGGCTCCGCTCACCCAATCCGTCACCGGGAGGGGTCATGGACGTTGAGGCTGTTCTGGACCGGCTGATGGAAGCTGGCGTATCTGTCTGGCTGGACATCGAGGGCAAGCTGCTTATCGACAAAGGCGCGCCGGAAGAAATCAAGCAGATCGTCCGTGAGCACAAGCAGGAGTTGATCGACGTGCGGCGAGCCCAGGCCATCATTAACCGTCCGAGAATGCGGTGTATCCGGTTGCCGTTGGGCCACCTCGCGGTGGCTTACCCGCCGGGCGCCGATCTCGAAGAGATCCGTTGGGCAATGCGCGTGCTCCGCATGGATTCGATGCCACTGGTCATCAACGATGAGGGGCTGGAATGGATCAGCCCGGAGGAGTGGCGCCGCCGGCAGGTAGCCAGGATCTTCGCCGAACAACGGCGAGAACAACTTAGGAAGGCAACCGTTGAAGCGGAGCGGACCAAAGAACGGAGGCGGCAGGCATGACGACGGAACGGGCGATCGTGAAAGCGATTCTGGCGTATCTCAACAGCCTTCCTGTTTGCCTGGCGCGCAAGCGTTGGGGCGGCGGCATGGGTGTGGCGGGAGACCCCGACATCGACGCCTGCATCCGCGGCCGCAGCCTCCAACTCGAGGTCAAGCGACCCGGAGAAAAGCCGACGGCGCTGCAGGTGAAGCGAATCGATGAATGGCGAAGAGCCGGCGCGATTGTGGCCGTGGTTAACAGCGTCGCCGAAGTTCGCGACTTGCTCGACAAGGAATTTCATTAGGCCGCCGGACAGATCAGCCCAAACCGGCGTATATAGTCATCGAGAAGCCGTTCTGTTGGCAAGCGCGAAGCGCAACCTTCCGAAGGATTCCTTCCTTGTCGCAGTTCCCTTGCGGGCATACCCGCAATCCCCTCCGGGCCGACACCAGAACTATGCGTAAAACCATTCGAATCGAAAACCCGGTCTCCGATTGCCGGTTTACCTCGAAAAACCGCGCGAAGCGCTTCGTCGCGCAGGGGCGCGCAGAGTGGGCGGAGCCGGGAATTTCCATTCGATTCATCCAATCCGATCACCGGCACGCCTCTGCGCAAAGGGCGGCAGACGTCACGCGATTTTGGTATGAGCGGGCCTCCAACACGGGGATGGCAACGATTTCAGAGATTGCGAACCTGCCCATGGTCATGCCTGCCAGAGCCATGGGATTCGGACGATTCAGGGGTGCCAACAGGCACACGTTCCTGTCGCAGGAGCCCAAGAGTTGCACTTCTGCGGCATGAAAGTCTTCAAGCAAACAACGCCTCACGGCTTTCCGTCCAGGGTTCGCATCCCGCGGTATAAAGCACCCGTCCGGATCCTGATGAAGGACGGCCTGCCGTGCGACGAAGTAGTGGACGTGACCATTCGCGCGAGAACGATA
>DASTMK010000034.1:0-6238 GCA_035714225.1 Bryobacteraceae bacterium
ATGCACGCGTCACCGGATCGTTTGACCGCCAGGGTTACCGGGTGGAGAAGATCGTGTATGAAACACAGCCGGGGTTCCACGTTTCGGCAAATCTCTACATTCCCACCACTACAAGTGCTCCCTTCCCTGGCGTGTTATTCCAGATGGGCCATTCCTCCAACGGCAAAGCGTGGGATTCCTACCAGAGATGCTGCCAGGGTCTTGTACGGCTGGGCTTTCTGGTGCTGGCTTTCGATCCGATGGGTCAGGGCGAGCGCACCTACTACCCCGGACCCAACCCGTCGCGCAGCCGTCTTCCCGGAGGGGCCGACGACGAGCACACGGTACCGGGCAAGCAGATGTTGCTGATCGGTGATTCGAGCGTGCGGCTTCAAACCTGGGATGCGGTGCGCAGTCTCGACTATCTTGCGTCGCACCCGATGGTGGATCCCAAGCGGCTGGCGTCCACGGGAACATCCGGAGGCGGCACCAATACGATGCTGCTCGCAGCCGTTGACGACCGCCTGGCGGCAGCCGCCGTCGCCTGCGGCAACACCGAGAACATCGCCTGCCGGAACTTCAACCCTCCAGGCGCCACCGACGACGCCGAACAGAACTTCGCCGGCTCGGGACCGCTGGGCTTCGATCGCTGGGACCTGCTTTACCCGATGGCGCCCAAGCCTTTGTTGTTTGTCCCGAGCGCGAACGATTTTGCAGGCACTTACTCGCCCAATTACATCGCGAGTGGTTTGGAGGAGTTCGCCAAACTTCAAAGAGTCTATGCCGCCTTAGGCCACGCGGACCGTATTGCGTGGGAAGATTCCCCACTGCCACATAACCTCGCTTACGGATCGCGCATTGCGATTTACAACTGGTTTCTGCGCTGGCTCAAGCAGGAGAAACCGGTGAACGAAGAACCCGAGGTGGCGCCGGAGAAGGACGAAGTGTTGTTCGCCGCCAAGGGCAGCACGGTTCTTACTCTTGGCAGCGAGACGCCGCTGACGATGCTGCGCAAACGCCCCATCGAAAAAGTTTCCGCGGACCTTCCACACCTGCTGTCTCTCGACGACGTGGAAGCTGCCCCGCCCATCCGGCTGGCGAAAACAAAGTTCCGGCGCGCGGACATCGAGGCGATCGAGATCCGTTCGGCATCGAACGTTTTTCTCCCGGCATGGTTGTACCAGCCAAGAACCGGCCGCGCAAAAGCGCTGTTGCTGCTCATCGATCCGGCAGGCCGTGCGCAATGGCAGGAAGGCGGGCTCTACGAAACTCTGGCCGCGAGCGGCTATTCGGTTTGCGCCCTCGACGTGCGCGGTATCGGCCATCTCACGCCCGAATACAGCCGCGGCGCGGCACGGCATACGGCGTCACATCATTCCGAACAGCACTACTCCTGGTCTTCCATGATTCTGGGCAAGCCGCTGCTGGGCCAGCGCGTCACCGACATTCTCGCAACGGCCGGGGCGTTGCGCGCCGCCCCGGGTATGCCTGATCGAATCGTGATCGCCGCGCGCGGCATTCTGACGGCGCCCGCCCTGTTTGCCGCGGCGCTCGACAGCAAGATCCACGCTGTATACCTGGCAGGTGGATTGGTCTCCTACCGTAATGTTCTGGAGATGGAGGAGTATCGCGGCGGCAATTACCACAATCCGGCCGTGGCCAACCAGCAGGACCTCTTCGGCGCGTTTGTTCCCGGCTTGCTGAAACAGACAGACCTGCCTGAGCTGGCCGCGTCCATGGCGCCGCGCCGCCTCACGCTTGCCGGAACGATCGATGCCGCCGGCAAGCCTCTGGACATCGAAACCGTCAGGAAGGTGTACGCGGCTGCCGCCAACGTGCAAGTCACCGCAAACGCGGCATGGGACGCCACTGCTCTCAGTGCCGCAGCGGGATCGTAGCCTTCACGTCCGGGTGTGCTCATCGAGAGCGTGCTCACGCGCAGGTGAATCAGCAAGCCCCAGTTGCGCGGCAAGACCGGCTCTTTGAATCTTCCCCGTGGCGCCGCGAGGGATAGAGTCGACAAATAGGACGCGGCGCGGCATCTTGTGAGGCGCCAGTCGCAGGCCCGCCGTTCGTAGCAGGTCCCGTTCGGCGATGTGGAACCCTTCGCGGGCAACGATCGCCGAGGCGACCTCTTCGCCGAGCATCCGGTGCGGTGCGGCGAAAACAGCCGCTTCGGCAACACCAGGGTGGGTCAGCAGCGCCTCTTCCACCTCGTAAGGAGACACCTTTTCTCCTCCGCTGTTGATGATTTCCTTCAACCGTCCGGTGAGCGTCAGCAGCCCATTTCCGTCAATCCGTCCTTCGTCGCCCGTACGAAACCAGCCGCCGGCGAAGGCCGAGCTCGCTTCCGGCGGCTGAAGGTAACCCCGGGTGATCTGTTCTCCTCGCAGCGCAATCTCGCCAGACCCGCCGTTCGAGACCGGAACGCTCCGCGAGTCGAGGACGGCAATTTCCGGTCCCGAGGAAGGACCTACGGTATTGCGATAGCGAGGGCCGCCGGGCAGCCTGACACTGGCGATCTGATGCGCCGCTTCGGTCATCCCATAGGCGTTCAGGACCGGCACTCCAAACGTCGCTTCGAGTTCGTCCCACAGGCTTGAGTACAACGGAGAGGACGACGAGCGGATCAACCGCAGGCAGTGCCAGTCCAGTGTCGCGGCGTTGTGGCGGGCGCGCGCCAACACCGCCTGGTGCATCGTGGGAACAGCCGTGTACCAGGTCGGCCTGGCGGCGTCGATCCAGGAAAAGAACCTGGTCGCCTGAAAACCAGGAGCGCAGCAAACGGCGCTGCCCGCCGCTACCGGCGCGAGGAGACCCGCGACAATTCCGTGAATATGGAATAGCGGCATGACCGTGAGCGACCGGTCTTCCGGAGCAAGCTGAAGCACTCGCGCGACGCTATTCGATGACAGGCATAAGTTACGCTGAGTGAGGGGAACCAGTTTCGGCCGGGATGTTGTTCCCGAAGTGTGCAGGAGCAGGGCAATGTTGTCCGGTTCCGGGGCGGACCAGGCGCATTCCGTCCTCGCCAGGGGCCGCCGGATTTCCAACTTGTATTCGGCGGGAACGCGTGATTTCGCCGCCTTCAGCAGTATCAGCCCCAGTTCGCAACGGCACGCGGCAGCCGTGGCTGCCGGAATGTCCTCCGTAGTAACAACAGCGGCTGCATTCAAATCGTGCAACGCAAAGTCGAATTCCGCCGCCGTGTAATTCGGGTTGAGCGGCGCCACACGGCAAAACGACGTGAGCGCCAGCAACACGGCCGCGGTTTCCGGACCGTTCCGAAGCACAACTCCAACGGTGTCGTCCGGTCCCAGGCCGCCCTTCCTCAGTGCTTCGTGTGTTTGCTCAATCTGTGAGCGCAGTCTTCCATACGTCAGCCCATACCCTCTTACATCCGCGATCGCGAGCCGCTGCGAATCGGCGCCCGCCAACAGACCGGAAATTGTGCAATCGTCATTCATAGGATAAAAACGTGGACGCACTCCCTAACTCAGCAAACAACAGCATATTACACCGGACCCGCCAAGCAACCGCGATGCACAATCAACTGGGAGGGCAGCTTCCATGCGCCTGAGCGAGATCGTTCGTTTTGCGGACGTGAGAGTGCTGCGTGACGGCGATTTCGAAAATCTGGGGTTTCTCACGGACACCCAGCCGTGCAGCCTCGTATTCCTCGAGAGCGAACGATTCGCGGCTGCACTGCGGCGCAACAAAGACGTCTCAGCAGTGCTGTCGGCGCCCGCGGTCGCGGACCTGGTGCCAGAGCACATGGCGCTAGCCGTATGTCCAGAGCCGCGGCTTACCTTCGCGGTTGTCCACAATGGGCTGGCCCAGAGCGGCTTCTATTGGGAGGGATTCGAAACGGTTATCGATCCAACAGCGCAAGTGCATCCGATGGCGTCGGTGGCGGAGAGGAATGTACGTATCGCCTGCGGATGTTCGATTGGGCCGCACGCAACAATCGGGGAGCGGTGCGTGCTGGGTGAACATGTGACAATCGGGGCCGGGGCCGTCCTTGGAGCCGTGGGATTTCAGACCGTGCGAACAAATGCCCAGACATTGGAAATGCGGCATGCAGGCGGTTTGAGGGTGCACGAGCGGGTGCATGTGCTTCCAGGCGCAGTGATTGCCACCGGACTGTTCCGGAAGAATACGGAGATATCCTCCGATGCGAGAATCGGCTCACAGGCATTCGTGTCGCATGGCGTACATGTGGGCGAGCGGGCGTTTGTTGGACATGGAGCCATTGTGAACGGCGGCGTCTCGATCGGCCGGGAAGCCTGGGTCGGTCCGGGCGCGGTAGTTGCGCACAGTCTCGACATTGGCCCCCAGGCGTTTGTGAGCCTTGGCGCGGCGGTGATTCGCAGCGTCAAGGCCGGGTCGCATGTGAGCGGCAATTTTGCCGTCTCGCATCGCCGGCTCTTGCGGCTTCTTACTGAACTGGATCCGCAGGCGGCGGGCCGATGAGAGTTCTCCTTACCAACAATGGCTTTGGACTACGGGCAGGCAGCGAGCTTTATGTGCGCGACGTGGCGATCGAACTGATGCAACGCGGCCATTGCCCGATCGCCTATAGCACGCGTCTGGGAAGCGTTGCCGACGAACTGCGAGCGGCAACCGTGCCGGTCATTCGAAGCCTGGAATCCCTTGGTGAGCCGCCCGACATCATTCATGGGCACCATCATTACGAAACGCTGACTGCGATGATGTGGTTTCCGCAGACGCCCGCCATCTCCTATTGTCACGGCTGGACGCCGTGGGAAGAAGCCCCCTTGCGCTTCCCGCGCATTCTGCGCTACGTAGCGGTGGATGAGTTGTGCCGGGAGCGATTGATTGTTGAGGGAGGCATCCCAGCCGAACGAATCGAGCTGATCCTGAATTTTTTCGACAAAAGACGGTTTCCCCGTCGCACGCCTCTTCCGTCCTCACCACGGCTGGCGCTCGCTTTCAGTAACGAATTCTCGGATAGAAACGACCTTCCCAAACTGCGGGAAGCCTGCGCCCAATGCGGAATCGAACTCCATGCTATTGGCAAGGGGGCAGGCGCTTCGGAGCCCGACCCAGGCCGCTTGTTGACGCGGTATGACGTCGTCTTTGCGAAGGCGCGGTCGGCCATCGAGGCAATGGCCGCCGGAACGGCAGTGGTGCTTTGCGCTCCAGGACGGATGGGAACGATGGTGTCATCGGAGAACTTTGCGTTATTCCGGCGCTCGAACTTCGGCATCAGGACGCTTTCCCGTCCAATCGAGGTAGATTCGCTGGTAGCGGAGCTGCGGAAATACGATCCGGCCGACGCCGCAACGGTCTCCCAGGCTGCACGCGATAATTGCGAGCTGCAAACCGCCGTCGATCAAATCCTGGATCTTTATAAGCGGGTGATCGATGAGGCCCGCTCGATGCCGCTGATCTCGTCAGCCGAAGCCGAACGTGCGGGAGCGCGCTACCTGGAGCAATCGGCGCCGCATTATAAAGCCAACAGCGACGAGCGGCTGAATGCCGAGCAAAGGTCGGGCGCCCTACAGGACGAGATTTCCGCTCTTCGGTCCTCGGCAACATGGCGGTGGACGCAAGGAATCCTACAGAACAGGTTGGTTCAGTGGCTATTCGGGCCCATCATCCGGTCTGTCGCTGAACGTTCCAACTGAAGCCGGAGCCGGCCGCGTCGATGGCGCCGCGGCGGCGTTGTAAGATTTCAGATTTCCGTGCACTCGATGACGAAGTACCGCTTCACGCCTGCCGCCTCTACCGTCCAGCCATTCCCGCTGCGCTTGGCCGCCCGCGATTCCGCGAGATCCGGGCTGTGTAAACGAACCGAGGCGAAGTTCCCCGATTCGACCTCCAGCGCATTCTGCAACGCCGGGAACCGCAACTTCTCAATCACCGGTTCGCGCGTGAAGTGGTTCCGCAGAGTGGCGTGAAGGACGGTCTCCACTTCGCCCGGTATGGCGTGGATCAGTATACGCTTTCCGTCCCGGTACCGCCGCAGCCGCCACGCGGACGGCAGTCCTTTGATCCGCGGCGGCGCGCTCGCCGGACTTCTCACCTCTCCTGCCACCTCCGCGCCCATCCCTTTTTCCGTGATCCGTTCCGGGCGCCACAGCAGGCGCCCGCCGCCCACCGTTGTACGGAACCATCCGCCGCTCATCTTCGTCCGAAACTCGTCCGGCACGCGGCACCGCGCGGTCTCCGGCGTCTTCCCCAACGTACTATTGGGCGGAAACGCGCCGCCTCGAACCGGTTCCTCCAAAGCCGC
>DASTMK010000035.1:0-13151 GCA_035714225.1 Bryobacteraceae bacterium
TCACCGATATGCCCGGGCAGGCTGTGTATCGTATCGACGCGCCGGGTAAAGTGGTCCGGCTGCTGGCGGCTCCCGAGATCCAGAGGCCAAACGGGATTCAAGTAGCGCCGGATGATCGCACGCTCTACCTCATCGAAGCAAATGGGGCCGAAGGCGGCGCCCGAATGATTCGCGCTTACGACTTGCTGCCCGATGGAAGGGTCCGCAACATGCGTGTTCATTACAACTTCTATCCGGGCCGCAGCGCGGACGGGATGAGCATCGATGTGGACGGGAACCTGTATGCGTCGGCGGGCCTGCACCGGCGCCGCGGTACCAGCGAAACCCTCGACACGAAGTGCGGGGTGCATGTCATTTCTCCGCGGGGAAAGCTTCTGAAGTTCATTCCGGTCCCGGAAGACACGATCACCAACAACGCGTTCGGCGGCCCGGACGGGAAGACGCTCTACATCACAGCAGGTAAGACCTTGTTCAAAGTGCGAGTGGACCGCCCCGGTTTGCCGCGTTAAGCGCCATCCCCAACAATCGGATTTCGCATTCCCCTCTCCAGGCTATGCCGCCACTTCGGCCTCCTGCCGCATGCTTGTTTCAGCGGGGGACCGAACCCGGACCTGCTCAAAAAGGAGACAACAAACATGACACGCAAGATCTGGATGGCGGCTGCCTTGGCACTCGCCATGGTGGGCGGAACGTTCGCGCAGACGCCACCCTCCCAGCCGGTCGAGAAGACCGCAAAGACCGAGAAAGCGAAGAAGCACAAGAAGGTGAAAAAGTCGGACAAGAAGCCCTCGACATCGTCCACACAATAACCTGCACCGGGTCACAAAGCGGTACACCTGGAGGATAGAAGACATGAGGAAATGCCGGGTTGCCCTCCCGGAGACCGATTCGCCGCCGCCGGCCAGAAGTGCAGCGCCCTCCCCGATTAAACGGTTGGCTACGGCGGTAGCGATTGCGGTGGCTGGCGGCAGCGGTATCCTCAATCTTCTGTCTCTCCTCGGTGGACCGGCGCCGGCGGAAAACCCGAGATGGCTCTGGAAGGTTCTCCCGTTCGATTTTGTTGGGCTTTCCCGTTCCCTTACGCTACTGCTCGGGTTCATCCTCATCCTGACCGCACTCCATCTATCGAGTGGAAAACGGCGAGCGCTTCAACTCGCCATCGGCCTGGCCGGCACTTCCGGGATTCTCCACCTGATCAGAATGGAGCTGCCCGAACTCCTCTCGTCGTCGGCAATCATCGCTCTGTTGCTTTGGGCTCGCGATCTGTTCACGGCTGGAAGTGCCCGGCCGGCTCTGTTGCCCGCTGTACGCCGCGCTCTTATTGCGCTTGCGGTTCCCTTTCTTTACGGTGTAGGCGGGTTCTGGCTGCTCGAGCCGCACGAGTTTGGCAAAAATTTCCACTGGTGGGACGCCATCGAGCGAACTGCCCGGCTGCTGGCATTTCTCGACGATAAGACACTGCTGCCAAAAACCGCCTACGCAGCCTGGTTTCTCGACTCGATCACGCTGATTCTGCTTGCATCGTTCCTCTATGCATGTTTGATTCTGTTCCGGCCCGCGGCCTATCACTTCCGCCTGAATCCCGTCGAACAGGACCGTGCCGCCGCCATCGCCGAGGATTATGGGCGTTCCGCGCAGGATTACTTCAAGCACTACCCGGATAAGAGCTACTTTTTCTCCAAATCGGGAAGGGCTTTTATTGCCTACCGGGTGGCGGGGAACTTCGCGGTCGCACTCGGCGATCCGGTCGGCCCGGAACACGAATTACCGGAGATCGTCGAAGACTTCGCAGGCTACTGCCGGGAGCGCGGTTGGGGCGTCGCATTCCACCAGGTTTTTCCCGACCGTCTTTCCATGTATCGGGCGCTTGGATTCCGGCGGCTGAAGATTGGTGACGACGCGCTGGTGGATCTTCATTCCTTCTCGCTCTCCGGCAGTGCGGCGAAAGAATTCCGCAACACCGTGAACCGGTTGAAGCGGTACGGCTATCGCGTCGAGCGGTTCGATGCCCCAATCGACAGGGAGCGAATGGAGGAACTGAAGAACGTTTCCGAAGCCTGGTTAAAGTTGCCCGGCCATCGGGAGCGCCGGTTCACACTTGGTAAGTTCGATCGGGATTACGTCCGCTCGACGACGGTATACGCCGCACTGGACGGGCACGGGCATGTCGCGGCATTCCTCAATCTGGTGCCGTCCTATTGCCGCGGCCTCGCCACGGTCGACCTGATGCGGCGCCATCCCAACTCTCCCAACGGGATCATGGACTTTCTGTTCACTGAAGTATTCCTGAACCTGAAAGCGCATGGGTATGCGCAGTTCAGCCTGGGGATGGTGCCGCTCGCACAGCTCGGGGAGAGTGAGGGTCTGACGACGGTGGAACGGCTGCTCCGCTGGCTCCTGAAAAGAGCGCCCTGGCTTTTCCGCACCGGCACGCTCCAGCGGTTCAAGGCAAAGTACGCGAGCCGGTGGGAAGCTCGCTACAGTGTGTACCGCAATCCGCTCGATCTGCCAAAGCTTGCGCTTGCGTTGAGACGCGTGTCTGAACTCGAACACATCAAGGAACCCGCATGAAGTCCGCCGTCCTCGTTTTATTCGCGGTTGTGGCTACCCAGGCGGCATGGGGGCAGCACACGCCCGGGATCGAATTGTATCATCTCGCTTCCTCCCGGAGCCGCCAGCCAGTCAGTGTACTGTTCATTCCGGGTGATGGAGGGTGGCGTGGTATGGCCGTTAAAATGGCGCAGAACATCGCCGGCTGGGGCTATGATGTGTACGGGCTCGACACGAAACGATACCTGGAGGCTTTCAACCGGCGGCCGGAGAAGTTGACCGCCGATCAAATGTCGGCCGATCTGGCGGAATTTGCGAGGAGGCCCGGAGGGGGACGTTCCAGTGTCATCATCGTCGGTTGGTCGCAGGGGGCGTGCATGGCCGTTCTGGCCGCGGCGCGAAAGGAAACAAAGCCTTACATCAAAGGGATCGTAACGCTGGGACTCCCCGAATACGGCGTGCTGGGCTGGAATTGGAAAGACACACTCTCCATGGCGGCCGGGCGTCCGCCGGAAGAGCCCCGGTTCTACGTGAAGGACTACCTTCCTCATATCAACCCCATTCCCCTCTTCGCGATCTATGGGACGAACGACGATTACACTCCGCCGGCGAACGAGCGGCAGATGCTCTCGATGGTAGGCCGGCCTATGCAACTCCGGCTGATCGAAGGCGCCAATCATAGGTTCGACGGGCATCTCGATGCCTTATTTGAGACATTAGCGGAGGCGTTGCGTTGGGTACAACAGGACTGACGGTAGACCGGCTGAAGCCGCGGGCGGCGCCGTGGAAGCTAGGCATGCGAGTCATATGGTTCGCGGTTGCCGCCGTCTGTCTCTGGTGGGTCGTCCGCGGCATCGATTTCAACCGGCTCCGGAGCCAGATCCTGCATGTCCATTCCGGCTGGCTTGCGCTCGCGGTGACCTGCGATGTACTTGGTTATGTGGTACAGGGCATACGATGGCGGTTGCTGCTGGTGTCCGTGGGAGACCTGCCGGTCCTCACCGCGACGAAATTCATCTACGCTGGACTCTTCGCCAATGAGGTGCTCCCGTTGCGGCCGGGAGAGATCCTGCGCGGATGGCTGGCGGCACGCGAAATGTCGGTCAGCCCGCTCGCTATCGCCCCATCGATCCTCGCCGAGCGGCTGATCGATGGTGTCTGGCTGACGGCCGGACTGCTTCTGCTGGCTCACTTTGTCCGGCTTCCCGCCGGACTCTTCCACGCAGTCGACCTCTTCTCGATCGCCATGATGTGCCTGTCCGCGGTGGCCGCTGTGTCACGTCCGGCATTCGCGTATTTGGGAGTGGCTCGACGGTGGCACATCTTCGGGAATCTTCGTTTCGTTCCCGGCAGTCTTCCTGTAGCCGGGGCGTGGCTCGGTTCCGCGGTGATGCTTATTTTGCAGGCTTTCTCTTTCTGGTTCATGATGAGCGCGTGCCGGATCGGCCTTTCCTGGAACGAAGCGCTCGGCGTTCTGCTCGTTGTGCGAATCGGGACGCTGGTTCCCGGAGCGCCGGCCAATCTCGGAACCTACCAATTGGCTGTCGTGCTGGGCCTCATGCTATTCGGCGTATCCAAGGATGTAGCGGCTCCGTTTTCTGTGATCCTGTTCGCAGCGCTGACGGCTCCTCTATGGATACTCGGCGCCGGCGCGATTGCACAAACCGGTGTGAGCCTGAGCAAAGTACGCCGCGGGGCGGCCGAATGGAGCCATATTGCCGTTTGACGCTCAGTCCCCATGAAGATCCGGAGGCGTCAACGTGTCCTGGCAACTACACTAGGAAGGGAGACAGTCTTACGGGCACCCTTCGCTCACCGATGCCGCGCCGGATCAGCGAACGAACCGTCCTTCAAGGTCTCGCGCTCGGCTTTTCCATCGTCATCCTGCTCCTGGCCGCTTCGGCCTTTATGGCGATTCGCCGCTCCCACGTGATCCGCGCCGCCGCCGCCGAACTGCTGCGGGAACAGAGCACGGTGGTGGGGATCATAGATGAGCTGCAACTGACGCAGCAGCGTATGTCGACACTGCTGCTCGATCTGTTTGACGACGAGAGCGGCTCACCCCATTTGCGCAAAAGGAGTGACGATCTCGCGGCGGACATCCTTCGGGTGAGTACGGAAGGAGAGCGCGTCGAGCCTCATCCGGCCTGGTCAAAGCTGAAGCTGACAGGAGAGCAGTTCGCGTCCACAGCCCGCCAGTTGCTGGAGACGCCTTCCCCGGAACGTGGGCCTGTAGAATACCGGCTCGAAGAACTACGCACACGGTTTCTAGCGCTGTGCAACGACGTGGTACGGTCGCAGGCGGAGACCGCCGCGGGGCTGGAGGGGCAGATCGAGCAGCAGTCGATGGGTCTGACTCGCGAATCGGCCTTGCTGCTTGGAGGATGCCTGCTACTGTCGCTCATCGGCGCCGCCGTCACCATCCGCATTACCCAACGTTCTTTCCGGACGATGGAGTGGCAGGCGGAAGAGCTCAACCGCGTGTCCTGGCATATGCTGCAAACCCAGGAGGCGGCCGCGCGCCGGTTTTCACACGAAATGCACGATGAGCTCGGCCAGGCGCTGGCAGGACTGAAAGCGAATCTGATGGCGGTCACGCCGGAAGAATACGCGCAGCGGCGACAGGATTCCATGCACCTGCTCGACGAAGCGATTAGCAAGGTACGGGAGTTGTCGCAGTTGCTGCATCCGGTCATCCTCGACGATTTCGGTATTCAAGCCGCCCTCCGGTGGCTGATCGACCGGTTCAGTGAGCGAACTCGCATTGAAGTCGATTACGAATCGGATGTCCGCGGCAGGCTCTCAGAAGAGATCGAGACGCATCTGTTCCGGATCACACAGGAAGCACTGACCAACATCGCGCGGCATTCCGGCGCCACGGGGGCATGGATTCGCTTTACCACGCCGGGCGATAGCATCCGGTTGACGATTGAGGATAATGGCTGCGGCCTGAAACCGGAGTTCGCGCGGGAGCCCGGCGTGGGGATGGTCGGCATGCGGGCACGCGCCCGGCAGATCGGCGGTGAGCTGACCGTCGGGGCGAGTGTCGCGGGAGGTGTGCGGCTCGAGGTGAGAGCGCCGCGAAAGGAAGCGGAAACGGATGACTCCCAAGAAGACGCGCGTGTTGCTGGCTGACGACCACTCCATTGTCCGGCAGGGCTTTCGCATGATTTTAGCCGGCCAACCGGACTTCGACGTCGTTGGAGAAGCTGCCAATGGCCGCCACGCCGTTGAGCTGGCCGCGGAGCTGCACCCCGATGTCGTCGTGATGGACGTGTCCATGCCGGAGCTTAACGGCATTGAAGCGACGCGCCGCATCGGCGAAATCTCGCCCCGTACGCGTGTGATCGCGCTGAGCATGCACAAAGACGCCGTATACGTTCGTGAAATTCTCCGGGCCGGTGCTCGCGGTTATCTTCTCAAGGACTCCATGGACACGGACCTGATCGGCGCGGTCCGTGCCGTCGCCCGGGGCGAGGGTTATATCAGCCCCGCGGTGTCCGACGCGGTTCTAAACGATTACCGGAAGCACGTCAAAGATCCGCTGGATCTGCTCAGCAGCCGCGAGCGCGAAGTACTCCAATTGATCGCCGAGGGAAAGACGAACAAGGAAATTGCAAACGGCCTCAAGCTGAGCGTCTACACCGTGGAAGCGCACCGCGGGCGCATCATGGAGAAGCTGAACCTTCACAGCGCCGGGGAAATGGTCCGGTTTGCGATTCGAAATGGATTGATCGATTGACTGCTACCGCCGCCTCTACCAGCCGATGTCCCTCAACAGCGGAAAAGTTAAATCGACCGGTGGTGTGAGACTGAGTGTGATGTCCGGTGTGGCGAATGGCTCCATGAGCTGATTCGGGTCCAGAGAAATATCCCAATGAGAAACGGACGACCCGGGCTGGAACGGATTCGGCGCAAACATGCGCGGATAGCCCGCTGTGGTTCCGGACCGGATCGACGGGTTTCGCTGTAGCGAGACTCGCACGGGACTCACCGCACGCCCGCGGAAACGTAGCTGTTCCCGAAGAGTCTGTCCCAAAGCCTGCGTAATGCCGAGAGACGGAATCGTTATGGTGGGGTCGCTGCCGCCCATGGCAGGCAATCCCGTGGGAACGTTGTTGGCGATGAGAGCACCAATGGCTCCGGCGTTCTGAGCATTCAGGACCTTCACTGTAAAAGTGCAGGTTCCACGATCGACCAGCGCGATGCGCCCATTGACACTAAACGCGCTTTGCGGCGTCAGCGGTTCACAGGCGTCGAGTGTGGAAGGTCCACCCGCGTCGATGGCGGGCATCAGATATCCGGAGATGCCTGTTGGGGTGACGGGCGGTCCAAATGTTGCCGGCTGCGCTTCGAATGCCCCCACCGGCGGGCCAGGCGGCAGGATTTCCACCTCCGGCCTCAGGCTCAGGACCGCCGCGGCAGCGGACAGAGATGTGCCGCCGGACCACACGAGGTTATCGGTGTTCACGGCGGAAGCCCGGCGTTCGGCGTCCGTCATGCCGAGCCACAGCTTGCGCGTCGTCAGATCGCGCAGATAGACCTCCCAGATGGAAGGGAAACCGGAGGCGCGGGCACCGGTCGAGGCATTGGTCGGTCCCACGGTGAAACCCAGACCATGCGCAAATTCGTGAAGAACCGTCGTCGCCAGATTGACCAGTCCGCCGGGACTGGATGCATCCAGTCCGTAATACCAGCCACTCCCGTCGAAACACCCGGTTCTACCTAAGTCGCTATTGAAAAGAGCGATCACTTCGAAGCGATCCTCCGGCGGCAAAGCGGGACCAAAGTCGAGGTTGGCGAGTTTTTCCGCGAGCGAGATCGGGTACCAGGTGTTGGGCATTCCCGCGCCGAAGTTGGCCACGGTGAAGTAAGGCGCCGCCGCCCCCAGAACAGCCGAGTTTACATCGCAGGGAAGCGGATCGAAGAAAGCCAGCACCCGAATGGTCTGGCTGCTGGTGAGAGTGCTGCCCCAGATATTCGCCACGGACCGGAAGACGTTCAGCCTTTGCTGCCCGACCGTGGTGCCGGTGTTGCCGCCCATCGGAACAGCGGGCGTCGGATCGCTAAAACCTTCACCCGGTGCATCGCCCGAAACAATCACCACGTTGGCCGCACCGAAAACGCATACCGGCCAGGTGATCAGGATGATCGATAACAACAGACGGCTAGCGGTCAAGTGCTTGCTCCTTTCCGGCCGTTTTTCCTTTCTCCGGCTTGCGTGCGCAGGAATAGGACAGGCTTCCATCGGCGCCCCGCGTGACCATGAGGAAATCCATCTCGTCGAGCGGAGTCCGTCTTGCCAGGCCGCCATTGGGCAACTGGCGCATCACCACGGAGGGCACTCGCCGCTGCGCCGCACCGAACGAAGGCGCGAGTTCCGACGCTTCCGGAGGACGCATCAGCCCGGTGACGGGATCGCGAAACACTCTTCGTCCGGATGTCTCGCGGCTTCGCTCACCCGTTGCGGCCTTCTCCGGCGAATCATTTTGCGGACCGGCGGGCAACACCATGCTCCCGCATAAACCGAGAAATAGAATAATCTGTCCGGTAATTCTCACAACGATTCCTCTCTTTTTTGTTTGCGCCTGTTCCTCAAGACGAAGAAGAAGCCCAACCCCGCGCTGAGTAGAATTCCCGAAGCCGGTTCGGGAACGATCGACACCGAATCGAGACCAATTGTCGAGCCGCTCACGGTGTTGTCCGGAACAAAATAGCGGAATCCAACGCGGCCCTCGACTGGTGAGCTCAATGCGGAAAATGCGTAGCTATATTCGGTCCACACGGTGGGATATCCGGCATCGTCCAGAGCGGGGTTAATGGAGAGCAGCAACGTGGTGAAGTCTCCGGCTGAAAAAGGCGTCGAGCCGACGTTGGTGCTGGCGCCGCTGGTACTGAGGCGTACTTCCAGGCGGTCCGGGAACCCGGGAACATCCTCGCCGATAGTCCAGAACCGTAGAACGCTTTGGGGCCTCAGCGTCAATACGGGAGTCAACAGCCAGGTACTGATATCTCCCGGATCACCGGCGTTTTCGAAATTCGCCTGGGCATAGGAATCGGGGGATCCGGCCTGCGCCGGGAATACTCCTGTGCCCTGGAACCAGCCTTCCGGTGTCGCGCCACCAGGGGTGCTGTTGTTTGCGATGACCCACCCCGGTAAGTTGTCGAGGTCCGCAAATCCTTCCACCAGAAATGGCGCTGCTTGTAATGAAACACTCAGGCCGAAACAGAGTGCCATTTTTGAGAAAAGGTTCAATGTACACCTCCGAGATTTTGTACTCCAGCATTCCGCGTTGGTCCATTGTGGAGTGAGATTCCATATCTGTCAACGGGTAAATGGCACAAGTTTCCCGAGAATGTGCAGCCAATTTCGAGAGCGGATCGGCAGGCGGCTTAACGCCAGCGGAAGATTCGGAGGGCGACGAAAAAACTGAGCAGGCCCCAGACGGTCATGACTGCGAGTTGCCAGAACATACCGGCGAGCGGCGTTCCCTGAAGCATATTCGCCCGCAGCGCATCGATCACCGCGGTGAGCGGCAGCGCGCGGATGAACGGCAGCACCGATTCGGGAAAACGCTCCGCCGAAAAGAACACGCCCGAGAGAATCCACATCGGCAGCATGACGAAGTTCATCAGGCCGGAGGCGGCTTCGATGGTTTGCGCCCGGGAAGCGATCAACAAACCCAACGCGCTAAACATGAGCGAGGCAACCAGACACAGCAGGGCGAGTTCTCCTATCGATCCGCGCAGCGGGACATGGAAGATCCAGACAGCGAAGCCCACCAGCGCCGCCACCTCGAATGAGAGCAGAACCAGGCGTGAAAGCAGAAACGACAGCAGATATTCCCAACGCCGCATGGGTGAAGCCACCAGGCGCTTCAACAACTTCTTCCGCCTTGCATCTACAACGGCGAACCCCAGGCTCCAAATACCACTGCCCATCAGGTTCATTCCCAGAAGTCCCGGCACAACGAAATCGATGTAGCGGGAACCGGGCTCCCGCACGATGTCGTCGGACGTCCGCACCAGGTCGGCGGCGCCCGCGGCGCGTTGCAATGCGCGGTCCACCAAAAGACGCGCGGTCCGCGCTTCGGGATTCGTATCGTCGTAGCGGTAGACGACGCCCTCCTCGCCGGGCAGGACCAGAAGCGTAATACGTCCGGTGCGCAGCCCCGTTTCGCCGGCGGAGCGGTCCATGGTTTGAACCGACAGGCGTTTCTCGCGGCTGAGCGCGGCGGATACCGTCGATTCCACTGCACCTACTTTCAGGACTTCCGCCGGTTGATTGCGGAACGCTATCCCAAGCCCGGCTGTTAGCAGAACCGGGAAAACGAAAACCCAGAAAACCGCCTCCGGCTCCCGCCAGAATTCGCGGAACCGCACCATCGTGAGCTGGACCAGAGACCGGTCGGCGATACCTTCGCCGGACTGGGGCGCATCGTTCACCGCAGTTCCTTGCATCCGTTCATTCATCCCGAAGGCGCCTTCCCGTGAGCGCGACGAAGACATCTTCCAGCGTGGGAGAATGCGTGCGCAATTCACTGAGCTCGATGCCCTGCCCCGCCAGATGCTCGAACAACGCCGGAACGGAGCGATGCAGCTCGGATACGGATAATCGATAGAGCCCGTTCTCCGCATGCGCGCCGCGAACGCCTTCGAGCGCTGCCAGCGCGGAAAGATCCAAAGGACCGGTAACACCGTCGAACGCAAATTCCACGACATGACCAATGCCGATGGAAGCAATAAGCTCGCGCGGTGTTCCCAGGGCCATGATGCGGCCGTGATCGATAATCGCGACGCGATCGCAAAGGCGTTCGGCTTCCTCCATGTAGTGCGTCGTCAGAATGATGGTCCGGCCGGCGTGCTTCAACTCCGCCACCAGTTCCCAGACCTGCCGCCGCGCCTGCGGATCGAGACCGGTCGTTGGTTCATCGAGAAACAGCAGATCCGGATTTCCGGCTAAGGCGCAGGCCAGCGCGAGGCGCTGTTTCTGCCCGCCGGAAAGGCTTACCACTCTCGCCGAACGTTTTTCCTCCATTCGGACGGCGGCGATCAGATCGAAGACCGAAGGTCCGTTGCGGTAAAAGCTTCGGAACAGGCGCAACGTCTCCTCCACGGTCAGTTTGTCCGAAAACTGCGTCTCCTGAAGCTGGATGCCGATGCGCTGGCGCAATTCGTGTGCATGATGGCGCCAGGAGAGGCCCAGCAGTTCCACTTCGCCGGCATCCGGCTGGGTAAGACCTTCGCAGATTTCTATCGTCGTGGTCTTGCCGGCGCCGTTCGGGCCCAGCAATCCCAGGCACTCCCCGTTGGATGCGGCCACGTCGATGCCGTCGACGGCTACGACGTTTCCGAACGATTTCCGGAGCCCGCGGATGGACAGTGATAACGGTGTGACCGGCACCTGCATGAACCAGTATTTTTCTAAGTGGGGCCTGCGTTCAACTGAGACGTGAGAAAAGGTTCACGACCCGGCCAGCTTCGACCGGTGCGCCCAGACCTTCTCAAAGGCCTGAGAGTATTGTTCGATCAACTCGGAGGCTTCATCATGAAAAACCGGAAGGCGTACCGCCTGTGCGTTCACTTGCGTGGTGCCATGCAAATCTTGCGGAATCACGACGGGATGGTGCCACCACTTCGCTTCGGAATAGAGCTTATAACGATGCTGTTCGTCGTAGGCGCCGGGGCTGGCCTGAACGCCTTCGGCACGCAGCGCTTTGAGCAGCTCCGCTTTTGGTGCACCGGCCTTCTTTTCGTCGATGAAAATCATGTTGCTTGCCCAGTAGACGCGTTTGGCCTCGGGGCGCGTATGCGGATAGGAAATGCCCGGCAGCTCCGACAGGCGGCGGTTCAGCTTCTGAAGCTGCCCATCCACCAGGGCATTATGCTCGTCCATCTTCCGTAACTGCCTGCGCGCGAGAGCCGCGGCCAGCGGATGGATGCGCAGTTTCGGGCCCATGCCGGTACCTTGATAGACGCGGTAGGCGCTGTCCGGTGGAAAGCTGTTCGGGAGTTCGTAATTTCCGAACATGGTGGCGCGTTCGTAGTGCTCGCGCGTTTGATACACCCCGGCTCCGCCTTCAATGGAGGGTAGGATTTTGCTGCCCTGGAAGCTGAAAATTCCTATCGAGCCCCACGTCCCCATGGGCTTGCCTTTCAGCGAAGCGCCCTGCGCCTGCGCGGCATCTTCCACAACGATCAGCCCATGCTGTTTGGCGAAATCGGAGATCTCGTCCATGTCGCAGGGATTGCCGAACGAGTGCATTGGTAGAACGGCCTTTATCCGGCTGTTCAGGCGCTTCCTGGCGTAAGCAAGATCGAAGGTCATCGTGCGCGGGTTGATATCGACGAAAACCGGAACGTAGTCGAAAAAGTGCATCGGAGCCGTTGTAGCCCAGGCCGTGTAGGAGGGCGCGAGAATCTCGCTGCCGGCGGGCAGGCCGAGCGCGAAGAACATCGACATCAGCGCGCTGGTACCGTTCATGTGCGCTTTAACGTACGGCGCACCGAGATGCTGTTGCAGCTCTTTTTCGAGCGCCGGAATTTCGGGGTACCAGCCGTTACTGTCGAGCAGATCTGCCACCGCTTTTTTCTCTTCCGCGCCATAACGGGGCCATTTGAGGATGGCGGCCGTCTTTTCCGACGGAAACGTCACAGCCTTCGGACCGCCCGAGAGCGCGAGAGTTTCACGCGACTGCGCTTTGAGCGATTGCGCTCCCAGCCCCGCTGCCGCGACGGCCCCCGCCTGAACAAAACTCCGCCGGGTTTTGCCGCCCCGATCGAATTCCTGCATGCCGTTTGCCTCCGAACTAACCCTATCAATAGCCGCGCCCGGTGACAAGCGCGAACTTGTAGCTGAGCCGCAACGGCAACGGAGCGGTAAACCCAACCTTCACGGCGATTTCACGGTCTACGCAAGTGCCTTGAGGACCCGCCAACCGCTCGCTCACGCTCACGGCTCAGCTACAAGCCGTGGCCGCACGCCCAGCCGTTGGAGGTGTTAAGCTGAAGGAAACTTTACCCGGCACCGCTTGCTAACGTAGGCTCGGGAATCGTGTTCCGCTGGACACTGTGAGGTGGACTGCGATAACCTGAGAGCTGACCCTGCGAACCTGAGGATCTGTAGTCCTCCGCCTACAAAGCGCGTTATTCCGGACGGGTGGCCGAGTGGTTAATGGCAGCAGACTGTAAATCTGCCGCTCCTTGCGAGCTACGGAGGTTCGAATCCTCCCCCGTCCACCAGGTCCGTTTCAGTGGGGGTCGAGTTTTTGGGCCGTTGTAGCTCAGTTGGTAGAGCGCGTCCTTGGTAAGGACGAGGTCACCGGTTCAATCCCGGTCAACGGCTCCATAATTTCGGATGCCGCCGGAGCACCTGAAGGGGAGGCGGCCGGTTGAATTTCCCGCCTGAAGGGTTCGAACTCATAACAGGCAACGATAAATTTCCGCGAGGATAAGCGATGGCGAAGGAGAAATTCGAGCGCAGCAAGCCGCACATAAACGTGGGGACGATCGGGCATATCGATCACGGCAAGACGACGCTGACGGCGGCGATCACCAAGTGCCTGGCGAAGCATAATCCGAAGGTGAAGTTCCGGAGTTTC
>DASTMK010000036.1:0-3864 GCA_035714225.1 Bryobacteraceae bacterium
CGTACAGCCTCTCATCGGCCGTACGTTCACCGATGACGAAGACCGCCATAGTACACAGGTCGCGCTGTTGAGCTACAGGCTGTGGCAGCGAAGCTTCGGGTCGGATCTCTCCGTCATCGGCAGAACGGTCTATCTCGACCGTAATCCTTATACGGTGCTCGGCGTAATGCCAAGCGGATTCGAATTTCCACTTTATGGCCTCTCCAGCCGGGGACCGGTGGATTTGTGGGTGCCGGTATCGTTCACGCCTGCCGAACTGAAGGACATCGGGAACAACTACTCGTACGGGCTGCTGGCGCGCTTGAAAACAGAAGCAACCCTGGAACAGGCCAAGGCGGACAGCGAAGCGATCGCGCGCCGGATCTGGCAGGACGACCTATCCGGCTTGCCGGGAGCTGAACTCCATGCCGTGCTCACTCCCGTGCCGGAAGCGGTTACGGGCAAGGTGGCCACGCTGCTGTGGCTGCTGCTTGGAGCCGTGGGGTTGGTGCTTCTGATCGCCTGTGCCAACGTCTCCAGTCTTCTGCTCGCACGGGCCACAACGCGCCAAAAGGAGATCGCGATTCGAGTCGCTTTGGGCGCCGGGTGCGTGCGCCTGCTGCGTCAGTTCCTGACCGAGAGCGTTTTGCTCGCAGCCACCGGCGCTTCCTTGGGACTGCTCCTGGCCGCATGGGTACTCCGGCTGTTCGTTCGTTTCTCTCCAGGCTATCTTCCACGCCTGCACGAAATCGCTATCGATTGGCGCATTCTTCTATTCACGATCGCGATCACCTCCGTCACCGCGGTGATATTCGGGTTGCTGCCCGCCTTGGCAATGTCCGGCCGGCAACTAAACGATCCGCTGAAAGAAAGCGCCCGTGGAGCGACGACAGGCCGCGGCAGGCTGCGGTTACGGAACACCCTGGTGGCGGCCGAGTTGGCTCTGGCTTTCGTTCTGCTGGCTGGAGCGGGACTGCTTATCCGGAGTTTCGCTGTGCTGCGTGCGACAGACCCTGGATTCCAGGCGGAGCATGTCCTCGGTTTATCGCTGCGTCTGCCCGAAGCGGTCTATAGCGCCGCTCCGCAGGTTCGGTCATTCTATCAGGAGCTGCTGGATCGAATCGCGGTGTTGCCCGGCGTGCGCATTGCCGCCGCCGGAACGTCCCTCCCGATGGCCTCGGACCAACACGACATGGGTAATGGGAAACTATTTCCAGGCCCTTGGCATTCCGTTGCTGCGCGGCCGCACTTTTTCGCCGGCTGACACGAAATCCTCTACGCCGGTGGTAATGATCGACCAGGATATCGCTGCGCGATTCTGGCCGGGGCAGGATCCCGTTGGCAAGCGGCTCAAATGGGGCGCGGGGGGCAACTCCGGTGAGTGGATCACGGTGGCCGGCGTGGTTGGCAACGTCAGGAACGCACCGTTTGACGAAGAGTCGCTGCTGTCCACCTATCTGCCCTATTCACAGGCACCAGACTCCCGCGTGCTCGGCAATGGCCGGGCCATGCGCATCATCGTGCGGACCAATGTGAATCCCGAAAGCGTGGCGGCGTCGTTGCGGGCAGCCGTCCGGTCCTTCGACAGCCAGATCGCCGTGGCAGACCTGCGCACGATGAAGGAAGTGATCGGCCGGTCGATGGCGGTGCGGCGCTTCAATATGATCCTGCTCGGCATATTCGCCGGTTTGGCGCTGGTGCTGGCGATTGTGGGTGTTTATGGCGTGATCGCCTATTCGGTGGCGCAGCGCACGCACGAGATTGGCGTCCGAATCGCCCTCGGCGCGCGCAGAGCCGATGTGTTGCGAACCATTCTGAAGCAGGGCGGATGGCTTGCCGCCATCGGAATCGGCGCGGGGCTAGCCGGAGCTTCGATTGTGACGCGGTTGATGTCGAGCTTGTTGTTCGGCGTCGAGCCCGGCGATTCCGTCACCCTGATGGCCGCGTCGCTGATCCTGTTTGCCGTGGCCATGCTGGCCACTCTTCTGCCGGCCTGCCGTGCCGCGCAGGTGAACCCCGTGGAAGCTTTACGCTCGGAGTGAAAATGTTTGCACGACGATTTGATTGGCCACGGATGGACACAGATGAACACAGATAAGAAAAATCCGTGTGAATCCGTGTTTATCCGTGGCCGATTTGCTTTTCTAGATTGCTGGGATGCGCAATCATTTCTGACGCCACGTTTAAAAATACAGTTTCAGACCCATCTGAAAAATGCGCATCGGCGTGCGCAAGGAACGGATTTCACCCACGCGCGGCGCGTCGGGAACCACCGAATCCAGGGAGGCCCACGCCAGGTTGTTGGGCCGCCCGAACTGCGGTGTATTAAAAGCATTGAACGCTTCGGCGCGGAACTGTAGCCGGGCGTTGTCGCCGAGCGGCGAGATGGCCCAGTTCTTGCCGACCGACAGATCAAAACTGCGCATTCCCGGAGAGACTAGGGCATCCGGCGCCGCATTGCCGTAGTGGCAAAGATCCAGGCGGCCGGGAATGTTGCATTCGGTGCGGCGAAACGCGGCTGGATCGTACCACAACTCCCGCGTCGCCTTGCCGCCCAGACGGCCATCCGCAATCCGGTCCGGCCATGAAGGCCCTCCCGTGTTCAGTGTGCCGCCATTTACCGTGAAAGGAGTTCCGGTGCGCAGCGTAACGATGCCGGAGGTCTGCCACCCGCCCAGAATCGCCCGCACCAGGCTATGCGAGCCGCGCATCGCCGGCAGATCGTACACGTAGTTGATCACCGCGTTGTGCGTTACATCGAAGCCATAACGCATGCGGTCGTTGCGGCGGTTCCGGGGGTCCTGATAAGTAGAGTTCACATCGCCTGAAGGGTCGTTGCGGCCATAACCTTCGCCGCGCGCTTTGCCGTATACGTAGGCGAGACCGACGGTAAGCCCGTGGCTGTAGCGCTTGTTCGCGCTCACCTGCAGCGCATGGTAGTTTCCGTTGGCGTAGCTATCCAGATACCGTATGTTTCCGAGCAGGAGCGGTTGGTCTCCTTCGCCCTGGCTGACATAGGCCTGCCATGGCCGGCGGCTGTTGATGTCGGTATCCGGTGATGGATCCGGGCTGTTGAAGTTCGGAATGGTGTTATCGATGTGGCTGGTCTTGCTGCCTACGTAAGCTACGGTCAGGAACGTCTTAGCGGGCAGTTCGCGCTGAATATCGAAGCTCCACTGCCAGACACTGCTCGGGCGATTATCGGGCGGGAACACCGACACGTTCGTACGGGCGGCCGCAGTCCCCTGCCCGGGGAATGGGTCGTCCAACGTCAGAACCTGCGAGCCCGGGCGAAACTTGCGTGTCTGAATGTTATAGGTCTGACCGGCATATTGAATCGGGATGACGCTAGCCGCATCCGTCACCGCGTTGTAGCTATACGTCCCCGAGAAGGGCGGCAGCAACGCCAATATCGTCATGTTGTTCAATTGCTGCACATTCACATACCACCCTCCGCCGGTGCGGATGACCCACTTCTCGGTGGCGCGGAAGGCCAAACCGACGCGCGGCATGAAATAGCGCTTATCCGCTTCGTAAAACTTGAAGTCCGCGAGCGGCTCTGGAACAACCGTAGGCAGCATCCGGCCGTCGGAAGCGGTGTTGAGGATATCCAGACGAAGAGCCCGCCACTTGCGGCGCGGGTCGTGCGGAGTCTCGAAGTAATCCCAACGCAGGCCGAGATTCGCAGTCAGCCGGCGGCTCACTTTCCATTCGTCCTGGAAGTACGCGCCCCAGCGGTTTTGGCGAGCGCCCGTCCAGTTCAGGCCTTCCGCCGTGCTCGAGGTCGATGGATAGCCCATCAGCCAGCCGGCCAGATTATAGCCACCCTGGCAGCAGCCCAAACTGCCAAAGGGAACATTGGCCGCGGCACGATCCAAACCGTAT
>DASTMK010000037.1:0-5501 GCA_035714225.1 Bryobacteraceae bacterium
CTTTCGGGCGACGATGCGGTGACGCTGCCCGTGATCGCACTTGGAGGGCGCGGCATCATTTCAGTTGTGGGCAACGAGATTCCAGGTGAAATGACTCGCCTCGCTCAGCTCGCGCTTCAAAACGATTTTCCGGCGGCGCGGGAAATCCAGCGGCGTTACCTGCCGCTGATGGAAGTGAACTTCGTGGAGTCCAATCCTATTCCGGTGAAGGCGGCCATGGCTCTGATGGGTTTGCTCGAACCCGTGTGGCGCCTGCCGCTGGTGGCGCCGCAGCCGGCCAGCCAGGCGAAAATCGAAAAGGTGCTGCAAGCTGTGGGACTGCTTGCCGACCGGGGTGTGCATGCGGGCTGATCTCGAATTGCTGTTCGACCAGCCTCCATCGGCTTACACTGAAGAACATTTCCGGCTGTTCCAGCGTTTCAAAGACGCTTTGAACCAGGGCGAAATCCGTGCGGCCGAACCGGACGCCGGTGCGGCCAGCGGATGGCGCGTGAACGGCTGGGTCAAGAAGGGCATCCTCCTCGGTTTCCGCATGGGTGCGCTGGTCGATATGTCCGTGGATGCGGCACGTCAACCGTTCTTCGACAAAGCAACGTACCCGGTGAAGCGGCTGAGTCCCTCGAGTGGCGTGAGGATCGTGCCCGGCGGCTCCAGCATTCGCGACGGCTGTTACGTCGGCAAAGGCGTCACCTGCATGCCGCCGATGTACATCAACGCGGGGTCCTATGTCAGCGAAGGCACAATGATCGACTCGCACGCGCTGGTGGGAAGCTGCGCACAGATCGGAAAGAGTTGCCATATCTCGGCCGCCTCACAAATCGGAGGCGTTCTCGAACCTGTAGGCGCGCTGCCGGTCATCATTGAAGACGAAGTGCTGGTAGGCGGCAATTGCGGCGTGTACGAAGGAACCGTGGTAAAACGGCGCGCGGTGTTGGGGACGGGCGCCATTCTGAATCGATCCACTCCCGTCTACGATCTCGTGCACGAGCAGGTCTACACGGCGAGCGATGAGGAGCCGCTTGTGATTCCGGAAGGCGCCGTGGTCGTGGCCGGTTCGCGAGCCATCCCAAAAGGCAAAGGGAAGGAGTGGGGCCTCTCGCTTTACACTCCCGTCATCGTCAAGTACCGCGATGCACGGACCGACGCCAAAATCCAGCTAGAGGACATCCTGCGTTAAGGCGCCGCGGAGAGCGTTCAGCGTCTCGCGCGCGGTGGTCTCCCAGGAGAATTGCCGGGCGCGAAGCGGACCCGCAGCGATGAGGCGCTCGCGGACTTCTGCATCGCCGGCCAGTATCGCGAGCGCGTTGGCGATGCTGTTCTCGTCGCCGGGATCGAAGTGCAGCGCCGCTTCGCCGCTGATACTCGTCAGGGGCTCGATGTCCGAGCAGGCGGACGGAACGCCCGCGGCGAGTGCTTCGAGAACCGGCATTCCAAAGCCTTCGAACGTGGAAGGGTAGACGAAAGCCCATGCGCGCCGAAACAGGTCGCGCAACTGCTCGCGCGGAATCCAACCGGTAATTTCAACCGCTGCTCCCAGATCGAGCGATTTTATCAGCCGTTCGATCTCTTCGGCATGAAATCCGCGCAGGCCCGCCAGCACCAGCCGGAACTCCGGGTACGCATGGTGGAAGCGGGCGAAGGCGCGGATGAGCCGCTCCAGGTTTTTGTGCGGGTGCAGCGTGGAAATGCAAAGGATGAAATTGCCGGTACGCTCGCCGATGTGGAACAGCAGCGGGTCCACTCCGTGGGGGATGACGCGGATCTTCTTTTCGGGCAGCCGGTAATATTTCAGAATGTCGTTCCGTGTGGCCTCGGATACGGCGATGAGCGTGTGCGATTCGACCGCCGCCTGCAGCAGCAGCATTCTCCAGAACGGCAGATCGAACCAGCGAAAGTACTCCGGATGCCGTTTGTGCTGCATGTCGTGGAAGACGGTCACCATCGGACACGGACACAGCAGCGGCGCCGTAAAGCCGGGGTTGAAGAGCACATCGATTCGTGTTTTGACCAAAGCGAGCGGCAGCGCTGTCTGCTCCCACAGGATTCGCGCGGGGCGGGACCGGGCGCTGACGGCCTGCGGGCAAGAGTGAAAGTTCGGCGCGGCGGGAACCAGGTCCGCTCCCGTCTCGCGGTTCGTGAAGAGGAAATATTCGTTCTCGCTGTCGATGCCCGCCATCGCCGCCAAAATGCTGCGAAGATAGATCTCCGTGCCGCCCACCCCGCCCGGAATCAGATACAGGGCGTTCACACCGATGCGGAGCGCCGCCATTCAAAAGCCCTGCTTCAGGTTGCTTTCCGCCACGGCGAGCGCATCGCGCGCAGGCTGGTTGGAGGGGTCGGCGGCAAGGGCCCGGCGATACTCCTCCACGGCCTTCCGGTAGTCGCCCTGCAATGCATGAATGTTGCCGCGGTAGACGTAGGTCATCGAGTAGTCAGGATCCAGGTGAATGGCTGTATCGAGCGCTGTCATGGCTTCGGGATACCGCTTCTGTTTCGCATGCACCATACCGATGAGCGAGTACACGTGAGCGCTCTTTTCGAGTGCGGCTGCCTGTTCCAGGTGCGCCAGCGCCTCCGCGGGCTGATTGTTGCAGTCATCGGCGAGCGCCCAATCCACCAGCAGGCGGTAGTCGGGTTCGGTGAGTTGTGCGGTCTCTTCGTAGGCACGAACCGATTCCGCACAGCGTCCCGATTGATAGTACGCATACGCCAGTTGGAAATGCGCGCGCGAGTTATGCGGAGATTTGGCGACCGTGTCCTGCCACAACAGGATCGGATCGCTCCAAACCTTGTTGCGCTGATACGTCAGAGCGGATAAGACCACGAGAACGGCCACGCACGCGGCAGCCAGTTGCACGCGCGAAATGCGCCAGCGCCGCAGCAGGTCCACCAGGATCAGCAGCAGTCCGATCATCGGCAGATACAGGCGGCGCTCGGCCAGCGGGTCTTTGATGGGCACCAGCGAGGACGTAGGGGCCAGCAGGATCAGAAACGCAAAAAAGCCGTACGAAGCCAGCGGAAAGCGGCGGCGGTAATAGATGGCCGCTCCGGCGAGCAACAGCAAACCAACGAGCCCCAGAATCGCGCCATGATCGAGCGGCGTGCGCGAGATGGGATACGCATAATCCAGGCTTTGTCCGAAGGGCAGCACAAAGAGCCGGATGTAAACCCAGATGGCGCGCCACTGCGTGAAGAAATACTCGTACCAGGTGAGCCCTTCTACGCGAAATCCGGCGGTGTCCGCAGTTTGCAGGACTCCCCATACAAAGACGCCCCCGCCCACTGTAAGCACCATTATTGGAACATACAGACGCCAGTTCCGGCGGATTCCCTGAAGCGAGAACGGGGGCTGATTCCAGTAGTAATCCGTCAGAAGGAGCAGAACGGGCAACACCGCCGCGTGTTCTTTCACCAGGAGAGCGCAGCCGAAAAGCAGCACAACGATGGCGGACGAACCGAATCCGATCACTTCCGAGCGGCGGTAGAGGAACGCGGCGAAAGCGGCGAAAAAGAAAAGAAGGCTCAGGGATTCCGAGCGGCTGGCCACGTACGCGACAGACTCGGTTTGAACGGGGTGCAGCAGAAACACCGCACCGGCAAAAGCAGCGAGGAAGTCGCGTGTAAAGCCGCTTTCACCCGCCCGGCTCAGCAATCGTCTCACAAGGAAGAAAAGAAGAATGGCGTTGACCAGATGGAACAGGAGATTGAAAACGTGATACGAAAGCGGCTGGGTGCCGGAGAGATTGTAGTTCATCCAAAACGTCAGCATCAGCATCGGCCGGACGCCTTGCAGCCACTCCGTGAACGAAAGCTTCTCGACGCCCGGCATCGCAAACGGAAGATACACGTCATCGAACAGGAAGGGGCCGCCGAGAGCGGGCGCGTACACCTCGAACACAAGGAACAGCAGAGCAGCCGCGCACAGTGCCCACTGCCACCATTTCCAGCCGCGCCTGGGAGGCACACTCACCGCGGGGGGCGCCGGCCTCGATTGCTGCCGGCGCGCCGGTTTCTTCACAATCCCGCTCCCGGATCCGCTTGCTGCCCGGAGGCCACCGTTGGCTGCGCGCCCGATCGCAACTCAAACTCCAGGATGGCAACCCGCTGCGCCAGCGCAATGTTGGAATCCTTCAGCTTCGAGATGATCATGGAAAAGCGGAAAAAGACGACCAGGAAGACCGACAAAACGATCAGTAGCAGCGCCAGCGGCGGATAGTCGATTCCGAGAAACCCCGATGCCGCTCGGATTGTACCTTCAAACCGCGAGATGACGATGAGTACAAATGCGGCGACCAGCCAGCTCACCGAATACTCCACGCGAATGTGCGCGCGCCGCAGCGACAGCAGCACCAGCAGCATTAGGACACCACCGAAAACCGCCACGAAATCCAGCAGGCGGTCCATAGCTATCTCCTCCATCGCCAATGCTCAAATTTGAGGATATTCACGAAGACTCCCAAAAGGACATGAATAATGTAGTACAGCGATTTCCATGCGGTGATGGTGCTCTGGCCCCCGCGCCTTGGCCGCATCTCGCAAGGGACCTCCACGAAGTTGAAAGCGCGGCGCTGTAACACCACAAGCGCTTCGATCTCCGGATATTCGAGTGGAAAGCTTTTGCTGAAAACCGCCAGCGCCTGGCGGTTTACACCGACGAAGCCCGATGTCGGATCGTACACGGACTTACCCAGGATAGGCCGCAGCACGGTGCGGAAGAACCGGATACCAACACCGCGAGCAAACGACGTCGGCTGCCCGTTGCCGGCGGCAAACCGGGATCCGATGACCATCTCGCACCCGGACGTTCGCAACGCTTCGTACAACTTCGGGATATAGCGCGGGTCATGCTGCCCGTCGCCATCGACGCGGATCACGTAATCGTAGCCTAGCTCAAATGCGAGCTTGTAGCCCGCTTGCACACACCCGCCGAGTCCCAGGTGATGCGGCAAGGACAGGATGTAAGCACCGGCGTCCGCCGCGGCAGCCCGCGTGGAATCCACGGAACAATCGTCGATGACCAGCACCGGCACGCGCGGCATCACTTCGCGGATTTCACGGACCACATTCCCAATGGCAGCCTCTTCGTTATAAGCGGGCACAACCACCAGCAAGGCGCCGGGCTCCGGCCTGTGCCTCACAGTTGTGCCACCTGTCTGGCGGAAATGCGGTGTATAGCTGCCAGCCGGCCGAATTCGGAGGGAGAAATTCGAGCCCGGGTTCGAATACGCCTCCGCTCCCGCCAGAGACCAGGCAACGATCCGGCGAGCGCCATGTGGGCACGCAACACGTACCATGGCAGCAGCAAGGCGCTATGGCCGCCGCGAAACTCCGCGCCCGCTCCCCTGCCTCGAAACATGTACACCAGGTGCCAAAGGTAACGGAGTGCGGAGACGAATGGCGCTTTCCACAGCATGCCCGCCGGGAAGTTCTTCACCGCCACAAAAAGACGGTTACGCTCCACGTAATACGCTTTCAGCGGCGACGCGCGGCCGGCGGAGTGT